>JBKGHK010000809.1:0-4237 GCA_046520375.1 Pyxidicoccus sp. 3LFB2 | reverse complement strand
GCCGCTGCCGCAGCCAGCCCTCCAGGGCCTCGGCGGTGTCCAGCGCTCCGTCGGCCGGGGCCTCGGGCGCTTCGGCCATGGGGGCGGTGGCGACGGTTTCACGCCACGCCAGCACTTCCTTCAGCTCCTGGGCGAGCCAGGCCGCGCGCGTGCCCTGGCGCTGAATCTTCCCGCTGGACGTCTTGGGAATGCTGCCGGGCTCGATGAGCACCAGCGCGTGCAGCTGCACCTCGTGCAGCTCCGCCAGCCGCTGGCGCACCGCCGCGAGCACTTCATCCCCGGAGGACAGCTGCCGGCGCGGGTCCACCTCCTGCACCAGCACCAGCCGCTCCTCGCCCTCCACCTCCACGCTGAAGGCCGCGCCGCACCCGGGCCGCAGTACCGGGTGAGCCTGCTCCGCCGTCAGCTCCAGGTCCTGCGGGTAGTGGTTGCGGCCGCGCAGGATGAGCAGGTCCTTGAGGCGGCCGGTGACGAAGAGCTCCTCGCCCCGCAGGAAGCCCAGGTCGCCCGTGCGCAGGAAGGGGCCGTGCCCGTCCGCGGTCTTCGCGTGGAAGGCGCGCGCCGTCTCCTCCGGGCGCTGCCAGTAGCCCTGCGCCACGCTCGCGCCACGCACCCAGATTTCGCCCACCTGTCCCGGCGAGCACGGCTGGAGCGACTCCGGGTCCACCACGCGCACCTGCTGGTCCTGCATCGTCGTGCCACAGCCGACGAGCACGCGCGCGTCCGTGTCGCCCGCCTCGGCGGGCTCCACGCGGTTGCGGCCCAGCGGCTCGGCCCGCACCGCGTGCAGCGCGGGGCCCGCGCCCTTCTGCACGCCGGAGACAATCAGCGTGCCCTCGGCGAGGCCGTAGCACGGGTAGAGCGCCTCACGCCGGAAGCCGCACGGGCCGAAGGCCTCGACGAAGCGCTCCAGCGTCTCGGGGCGGATGGGCTCGGCGCCGCAGAAGGCCAGCTCCCAGCGGCTCAGGTCCAGCTGCTGGCGCTGCTCGGGGTTGATCTTCCGCGTGCACAGCTCGAAGGCGAAGTTGGGGCCGCCGCTGATGGTGCCCCCGAAGCGGGAGACCGCCTCCAGCCAGCGCAGCGGGCGCTTGAGGAAGTCCAGCGGGGACAGCAGCGCCACGGGGAAGCCGCCGTAGAGCGGCTCGAGGATGCCGCCGATGAGCCCCATGTCGTGGTACGGCGGCAGCCAGATGACGCCCACGCTGTCGTCATGCGCGCCGAACGAGCGGTGGATGTGGCTCAGGTTGTCCAGCAGGTTGGCGTGGGTGAGCATCACCCCCTTGGGCGTGCCGGTGGAGCCGGAGGTGTACTGGAGGAAGGCCAGCGAGTCGCTGGTGACCTCGGGTCGCTTCCACGAGGCGCCGGCGTCCTCGGGCAGCGCGTCGGTGGCCACCCAGTGCAAATCCTTCAAGTCAGGGGCGTGCTCGAAGAGGAACTCGCCCATGGAGAGGATGAAGGAGGTGGTGAGCACCACCGTGGCCTGGGCGTCGCGGATGACGGCGCGAAGCCGGGGCAGGGTGCGCTCCAGGCGCGTGGGGTCCGGCGGGTAGGCGGGGACGGCGACGAGGCCCGAGTAGAGGCAGCCGAAGAAGCCGGCGATGTACTCGAGTCCCGGAGGGTACAGCAGCACCGCGCGCTCCCCGGCGCCAGCGACGGCCTGGAGCGTGGCGGCGATGCGGCGCGCGTGCCCGGACAGCTGCGCGTAGCTCAGCGTCGGCTCGGCCTCGTCCTCGAGGAAGCGGTAGAGGAGGGAGTCCGGGGTGTTGGCGACCCTCCGGTCGAGCAGGTCGAGCAGGGTGGCGGAGCGGAGGGCAGGGGACGGTGAAGACATGGCGGTAGCGACTCGGGGCGGCGTGCGGAGGAGCCGCGCGATGAGAGAACGGGGAGGTTCAGCGGGCGGTCATCAGTCGGAGCCCGGAGGGCCTTGCACGCGGCGGGGGCGGGCCGGTGACCGGGTGCCCCCCGTGAGACCGCGGGGGCCTCCGGGAGGGGTTCGACTTTCTGCCCATGTCTTAATGGGATGTATCCGAAGCGAGGGCGCCCGACGGAGTACTCGGGAGAGAAGCGCTCGGGCGCGAAGACATCCGGGGCTTCCAGAACGCCGGGCGTCGGGGGAGCACTGGCTGATACATCGTCATTCAGGTGTTCCTGGTTGCTAAAGACTTACTTAGCATCCTAGGCGTTCCGTTATCGGCTGAAAAGCCGGGTTTCTGCGGAAGGCGGGGTCAGCGTCACCCGGAGATGGCGGGGACCGCGGCCTTGACGTCGGGCTCCCCCGCCGGAGACAGGCGCAGCACCAGCAGCGTCATGGCGCTCCACACCCAGAGTGTTGCCAGGGAGCGAAGCGTGGCCACCGCCAGGACGGCCACGGGGTCCTGGAGCTTGAGGACGATGGGGTGCATGGCCAGGAGGAAGATGACGGTTCCCAGCAGTGCCCGCTGCGGCGAGGGCACCCCCGGCGTCAGCACCACGTGGCGGCCCAGCAGGAGCATGACCGGGAGGAGGAACACGAGGTGGGGCCCCCAGGAGACGGGAGACACCTCGAAGGCCGTGGCCAGCACGAGGCAGAGCTCCATGTTGGCCCGCTCGGGGGTCCGCGCCATGTGGCTGGAGCGCCACAGCACCCACGCCGCGACACAGATGATGGCGCTGCAGAGCACCGAGGCCACCGCGGAGGCCGGCCAGAGCGGGACCGGGTCGTTGGGGAAGAACGGGTTCGTCAGCAGGAACCGGCTCGTCAGGCCCGGCACGCTCAGGTTGCTCCAGTGGGTGATGGGGGGCATCCCCGCCGGCAGGCGGGTGGTCGAGCTGACGCTCACGACGTGCGCGTACCACTCGCCCCAGGCGTCGAACGGAAAGACGGCCCAGGCCAGCCCCGCGCCCAGCCCCAGGAACGCGGTGCCCCAGAGCACGGGCCGCCACTGCCTGCGCAGCAGCAGCGGGAGCAGCAGGAGGCCGAAGTGGAGCTTGAGGAACACCACGGCCGCCCCGGCGAAGCCACCGGCCCATGCCGCCCGGCCGCTCCGGTACACGTGCCACACGGCGCACAGCAGCAGGAGCATCACCGGGTTCACCTGCCCCATGCCCAGCGATTCATAGAGGGGGGCAAAAAGCAGGATGTAGACAGCGCTGTATCTGAACACCCGCCTGGACTCCCCCAGCCCGAGCGCGTGCGCCATGAAGGCGAGGGCGGCCGCGACGGCGAGGAGATTGATGAGGAGCATGAGGCGGGTCGCGCGGGGGAACTCCAGGTCCTTGAAGAGCCAGAAGGGCAGCAGCGCCGGCGGGGTGTAGATGAAGGGAGTCATCGGCTGCCGCCCTGGCAGCCATTCCCTGCTCACCTGTCTCAAGGCCGCGACATCGTAGGGCGCGGTCTGCTGGGTGAAGGCCTGCCGGGCCGATACCCAGTACACGCTGAAATCCAGGTCGACGGTCTTCGCGTTGTACGCGAAGGCGCGCACGGCGAAGGTGAAGATGAGGAGCGGGACGAGCAGGAGCAGGCCCGTCCTGACGCTGATGCGCCGGGGCGCGGTCATCGCGAGGCCTGCTTGTCCCCGGCCACCGGCGCGTCCAGGGCTTGCGCCAGGGACTCCAGGTCCACCACGAGCTTGCCGCCGGTCTGGCCCGCCTCGCAGGCCCGGTGGGCCTCCGCGAAGCGGGTGTGGGGGAACACTTCGCTGATGACGGGCCGCAGCTGGCCCGAGTCAATCCAGGCGCCGAGCTGCCGCAGGTCTTCGGCCCGAGGATGGACGGACGACATCTGGAACCGGCGCCCGGGAAGAAGCGTTCCGGCAATCAAGTCCAGCACGGGCGGAGGCAGGGCCACGGTGACGTACCGGCCTGCCCGCGTCAGCACCCGGCGGCACGCGAGGAAGGTGCGGGCGAACGTGGTGTTGAACACGACGTCGTAGCGCTCCGACTCCCGCGTGAAGTCCGTCTGGCCGTGGTCCAGCACGCGGTGGGCGCCCAGCTCCCGCACGAGCGCCACATGCCGCGCGGAGCACACCCCGGTGACGTCGGCTCCGAGGATGCGGGCAAGCTGCACGGCGAAGGTGCCCACGCCTCCCGAGGCCCCCACCACGAGCACGCGCTCCCCCGGCTTCACCTTCGCCACGTCCCGCAGCGCCTGCAGCGCCGTGCTGGCGGACAGGGGCACCGCGGCGGCCTGCTGGAACGTCAGCGACGCGGGCATCGCGGCCACGGAGGCGCCCGGCAGCAGGGCGTACTCCGCGCTCGC
>JBKGHK010000808.1:0-4249 GCA_046520375.1 Pyxidicoccus sp. 3LFB2 | reverse complement strand
GCCGCGCAGCCGCAGCAGCAGCCCGCGCCGCAGCAGGCGCCCCAGCAGTAGGCTTTGGGTTTCACGGCCCTGGCGCCCCATTCCCGGGCGCCGGGCCGTCTGCCCTGGAGCGCGGGTGGCGAGCGGCGCTTGTGAGCGCCCACCATCGGCCCCACCCTGGGAGAGAGGCACGCCACCCTTTCCCGAGGAGGACGTCATGGCGGACGGACAGTGGGGCAACTGCAAGGGCTGCAGATACTTCGGCAGCCATCATCCCCAGCCGGGCAGTGACGAGAAGAGCCGCTGCATGCAGCCGGAGCTCAGCGAGTTCCAGCTCGAGGTCTCCGGCGACAGCGGCTGCAACGCCTGGGAGACGCGCGCCGGAGTGGGCGGCACGATGACGCCCTACCACGACCCCGCGCCCTCCATTCACTGACAGGCGCCCCGCGCGTGCGGGCCCCGGCCTCTTTCAGCCGCCGGCGGCCTCGCGCGCGAGCGGCACCGGGGCCGCGGCCGGGCTCGCGCCCACGCCGTAGTAGATGCGCTCCATGAGCTTGCGCTGGTGGACGAGCGGCTTGTCGTACTTGTCCAGGCGCATGCCCTTGTGGCTGTAGGGCGTGCCCGCCACGGTGGGGATGAAGCGCGCGTCGTCACGCACCTCCCACCACGTCAGCGCGGCCGCCACGCGGGCCGCCACCGGCAGCAACGGGCGCATCGCCGGCACCACGCACTTGAGGAACGAGAAGACGTGCAGGCGCGTGGTGGTGGCCGTCTCCGGCACGAAGAAGATGTTGGCGCGGGTGATGAAGGGCCGGGACTTGCCCGACGGTGACACCCAGCTCACGGTGTACTGGCTGCGCACCGGGTCGAAGCGCGTCACCCAGCTGTTCTGGAAGAAGTCGCCGTCGAACACCCCCAGCATCCGGATGAGGGGCGCGGCCCGCTGGGGCGCGCGGTAGTGCACCTCCGTGCGGTCCTCGAAGTTCTTCGCCTCGAACTCCACCTGGTCCGCGCGAGGGTCGTCCCAGCCCAGGCGGGTGTGGACGTAGGGCGTGTGCTCGTCCTCGCTGAAGTTGTCGAGCGACACGTGCAGCGGCGCCTCGAACAGCGTGGAGAAGGCCCCGCCATAGACGTACTCGTCGGCCTCCATGTCGGGCATGGCGGACAGCGGGGTGCTCCGCTCCGCCAGCCAGAGGTAGCCATGGCGCTCCACCACCTGGAAGCTGCGCGCGTCGCAGTGGCGCAAATCGGGCTGGCTGGGGTTGGTGCCCCGCCCCTCCGCGTCGAAGCGCCAGCCGTGGTACGGGCACTGGAGCCGCCCATCCGCGCGCACCTTCCCCTTCGACAGCGGCGCGAAGCGGTGCGGGCAGGCGTCCGCGAGCGCGGCGGGCTGACCCGCGGCGTCCCGGAAGAGGGCATAGGCGCGGCCGGCCAGCTCCACGCGCACCGGCTTCTTGCCGAGCGAGCGGGAGGGGAGCACCGGGTGGAAGTGACGGATGACGTCGGGCGTAGGCTCCATGACGCCCCAAGTATAGCGGCGCTCCAGGCCGCGAGGGCCCTGGCGGCGTGACACTGCCTTCCAGGGCAAGGCTCTTGCGGGGCCGGCCCGGCCAGGCCACGCCCCTCGGGGTCCGCCGCACGCCGTGCGACCGGGGTGCCCTCGCGGGTGAGGCGGCCTCCGTGGGCCCTGGACTATGATGGAGCGCCGTGGACGCTCCTCCCTCCGCCCTGCGCCGCTACCGGGTGCCCGCGCTGCTCTTCATCGTGACGGCCCTGGGGGTCGCCACCGCGGCAATGCACGTGCAGGGCCTGCTGCCCGCCCGGGTGCCCTCGGCGTCGGAGCCCTTCCACTACAATGACTATGCGCGCGTGCTCCGCCACGTGCGCTCCGACGGGGACGTGGACTTCGCCTCCGTGGGCCGGGAGCGTCAGGCACTGGACGCCTTCGTCCAGTCACTGGCCTCCTTCTCGCCCCACAACCGGCCGGACGTCTTCCCCACCGCGGAGGACGCCCTCGCCTACTGGCTCAACACCTACAACGCGCTCGTCCTCCAGCAGGTGGTGGACGGCTACCCCTATCTGGAGTCCGTGCGGCAGCCCTGGCTGGGGCGCTTCTTCTGGGGCCGCGCCTGGCCCGTGGGCGGTGAGCGGCTGACGCTGTGGGCGCTGGAGAACCGCGTGCTGCGCACCGAGTTCGCCGACCCCCGCATCCACTTCGCCCTCTTCCAGGCCGCGCGCGGCGGGCCCCGGCTGGACGGCGCCCACTTCCAGCCGGAGTACCTGGACGCCCAGCTCAACGACGCCGGCCGCCGCTTCGTGGGCGACAAGCGCAACGTGGAGCTGGACGGGGACACCGTCCACCTGTCCCGCCTCTTCGAGACATACCGCGACGACTTCCTCGCCGCGCTGCCCGAGGGCCGGGGCGGCAACGTGCTCCAGTTCGTCTGGGCCTTCCTGCCCGACACCTGCGAGGAGCGCCCCGGCTGTGCCACGCGCGGTGATTTGGACCGCGCCTGTGGCCCGAAGCTGGACCGCTGTCACATCGTCTACGCGTCCGAGGACTGGACGCTCCCGGACGCCGCCGCCCGGGAGCCCCGGCCCTGAAGTCCCCGCCCCCCGCGTCACGCGGGCAGTCGCGCTCGCGGCCCGGAGCGCGGCGGATCCTGCCTGTCGCGCCGCACCGACTTCACCACCGAGTAGTGGTTGCGCTGGAGCAGCCACTTCTCCACGCCCACCACCGGCAGCACCACCGCCCCCAGCAGCACGGACAGCGCGAGCGCCTGCGGATGCAGGGGCGCGGTGCCGAACACCCGCTGCATGAAGGGCACGTACATGAAGGCCCCCTGCAGGAGCACCAGCGCGCCGATGCCCAGGAAGATGGTGTGGTTGCTGAAGAAGCCCACCTTCCGCAGCGAGCCGGTGAGGGTGCGGCACATCAAGAGATAGAAGATTTGAAAGCTGATGACGGTGTTGACGGCCATCGTCTGGGCCTCGGCCAGCGCCACCCCGTGGCCCACGCGTGGCAGCTCCCGCCGGTACTCCCAGAGGAACAGGCCGATGGCGCCCGTGGCCATCAGCACCGCCACCAGCCCCGTGCGCATCACCACGAAGCGGCTGAGCACCGGGGCGTCCGGGTCTCTCGGGGCGCGACGCATGAGGTCCGACTCCTTCTCCTCGAAGGCCAGCGGCAGCGCCAGCGACACCGTGGCCACCAGGTTGATCCACAACAGCTGCGTGGGGAGCATGGCCATCAGCGGCACCAGCTCTCCGCCCAGCTGCTGGATGGGGAAGAAGGCCACGCCGAACATGAGGATGAGCGCCAGGCCCAGGTTGGTGGGCAGCACGAAGGCCAGGGACTTGATGAGGTTGTCGTAGACGCGCCGCCCCTCCTCCACCGCCGCGGCGATGGAGGCGAAGTTGTCATCCGTCAGCACGATGTCCGCCGCCTCCTTGGACACCGCCGTGCCGGTGATGCCCATGGCCACGCCGATGTTGGCCTGCTTGAGCGCGGGCGCGTCGTTCACCCCGTCCCCCGTCATGGCCACCACCTGCCCCCGCGACTGGAGCGCCCGCACCAACCGCAGCTTGTGCTCGGGCGCCACGCGCGCGAAGACGTGGGTGCCCGCGGCCACCTCCGGCAGCTGCGCATCGTCGATGGTGGCCAGCTTCGCGCCGGTGATGCCCGGCGTGCCCGCCTCCTGGAGCCCGAGCTGCGCGCCAATCGCCTCGGCCGTGGCGGGGTGGTCGCCGGTAATCATCTTCACGACGATGCCGGCCTCGTGGCAGGCCCGCACCGCGGCGATGGCCTCCTCGCGCGGCGGGTCAATCATCCCCTGCAGGCCCAGCAGCCGCAGGCCGCCCGTGACTTCCTCGTCGGAGATGCCGGGCTGTGAGGCGGGCAGTCCCGGGCCGCCACCGCCAGCACGCGCATGCCCTGCCGCGCCAGGCGCTCCACCTCGGCCAGCACCGCCTCCGGCGTGACACCGTCATGCGGCGCGCAGCGGCGGAGGACGACCTCTGGCGCCCCCTTGAGGAAGATGCGCCGACGGGCCGGGCCGTCGTCATTCAGGGTGGCCATGAACTGGTGCTCGGACTCGAAGGGGATGGCGTCCCTTCGCGCATGCCTCGCGCGCGCCTCGTCCACGCGCAGCCCCACCTTCTCCGCCGCCACCACCAGCGCGCCCTCGGTGGGGTCGCCCGTCATCTCCCACCGCTCGCCCCCGTGCGCGGGTCGTAATCCCAGGTGCCCAGGCCGGTGGCCTCCACGGCC
>JBKGHK010000807.1:0-4266 GCA_046520375.1 Pyxidicoccus sp. 3LFB2 | reverse complement strand
GGTCCGCCGTCAGCGCGATGACCAGGTTGGCCCGGCCGCCCGCCGCGCGCTCGGCCGCGGCGATGAGGTCTCCCATCGCCTTGTCCAGCCGCAGCAGCGAGTCCTGCATCTCCCACGAGTACGGGCCGAACTCGTGGAACACCAGGTCCGTTCCGCTGAAGCTCACCGCCAGCACGTCCGGCACCTCGTCCTTGCCCAGCCCCTCGCCGGCGATGGCCGCCTTCGCCGCCTCCACCAGCACGTCATGCGAGTCGGGCGACACGCCGAAGGCCTTGTAGAAGATGAGCCCCGGGGAGGGCAGCCCGCCGTCCAGCGGGTGCGGGAAGGTGCGGCCCAGCCCGTAGGCGTCCACCTCGTGGGGGCGGTCGTCCTCGCCCACGTACTCCGTGCGCGGCCGCATCAGCTCCCACTTCTTGCCGAAGTACGACTCCGGCAGCTTCCGCGCGTTCAGGTCCTTCACCCAGGTGGGGAACTCCTTCGTGTACCAGGTGCCCGTCACGAACTTCCCCACGCCGTCGTCGAACCACCACGCCTGCCCCATGCGGCCCGCGAGGGCAATCGCCGCACGGGACTTGAGCGACAGCGACACCGCCTTGCCACGCTCCTGCGTCGCCACCCGGAGCCGGTCCGCCAGCGTCTCCACCAGGAGGTTGGCGGGGCTCGCGTCCTGCCCCGGGGCCAGCGGCACCTCCAGCACCGGGTGGGCCGGGTCCACGTAGCTGTTGATGCGCTTGCCGGTGGCGCGGTCCACCCAGCGGTTGTCGATGACGCCATGGCGCCAGGGCTGGGTGCCGGTGGAGAGCGTGGCGTGGCCGGGCGCGGTGCGGCACTCGGCGAAGCCATAGCGGGCGTACGGGTAGAAGGCGCCCGCGGTGAGCAGCTGGCCCAGGCCCCCCTGGAGGCGCGGCCGGTTGCGCAGCAGCACGTCGCTGCCGAGCGCGTCCACGGTGATGAACAGCGTGAGCCGCGGCGGACGGGCCGAGGCGGGCAGGGCGGCCAGGGCCGTCACCAGCAGGAGGGCTCGAATCATACGTATTAGAAGCTGACCCGGTCGGTTGCTGAGAAGCAACCAACAAGCGGCACGACTGCTTGGACGGTGACGGGTGCCCTGTTACCTTCCGCGCCCTCATGGTCGAGGCCCGGCTTCGCGTCATCTACGGCGACACCGATCAGATGGGTGTCGTCTACTACGCGAACTACTTCCGCTACTTCGAGTTCGCCCGCAGCGAGTACTTCCGCGCCCGGGGCGGCAGCTATGCCGACATGGAGCGCTCCGGCCTCCAGCTGCCCGTCGCGGAGGCCAGCTGTCAGTACAAGGCCCCCGCGCGCTACGACGACCTGCTCGTCATCCGCGTCACGGTGGGCGAGTTGCGCCGCGCCTCCATCGTGTTCACCTACGAGCTTTTCCGCGACGGTGAGCCGCGCACCCTGCTGTCCACCGGGCGTACCCTGCACGCCTGCGTGGGGCGCGACGGCAAGCCCACCCGGCTGCCGGACTCCGTCGTCCGGCTGATGAAACCCTCGGAGCCCCCTCAAGGGCCCGCCACTTCTTCCTGAATCTTCAGGGACACTCAAGGAGCACACACATGGATCGCAACCTGGCAATGGAGGTCGTGCGCGTCACCGAGATGGCGGCCATCGCCTCCGCCCGACTGATGGGCCGCGGCAACAAGGACGAGTCCGACCAGGCCGCCGTGGACGCCATGCGCAAGGCCTTCGACGCGCTGCACATCGACGGCACCGTCGTCATCGGTGAGGGCGAGCGCGACGAGGCGCCCATGCTCTACATCGGCGAGAAGGTGGGCAAGCGCAGCGAGGGCGCCCCCGAGGTGGACATCGCCCTGGACCCGCTCGAGGGCACCAACCTGTGCGCCTACGGCCGGCCGGGCTCCATCTCCGTGGTGGCCATGGCGGGCAAGGGCAACCTGCTCAACGCGCCCGACACGTACATGGAGAAGATCGCGGTGGGCCCCCGCGCCCGCGGCGCCATCGACCTGCGCAAGTCCGCCACGGAGAACCTCCGCAACATCGCGGAGAAGATGAAGGTCTACGTCGAGGACCTCACCGTCGTGGTGCTGGACCGCGAGCGGCACGCCGACCTCATCAAGGAAGTCCGCGCGGCCGGCGCCCGCATCCGCCTCATCGAGGACGGTGACGTGGCCGGCGCCATCGCCACCTGCTTCGAGGGCACGGGCGTGGAGGTGCTGATGGGCATCGGCGGCGCGCCCGAGGGCGTCATCGCCGCGGCGGCCATCCGCGCCACCGGCGGCGACATGCAGGGCCGGCTCGTCCCCCGCAACCAGGGCGAAATCGAGCGCGCGAAGAAGATGGGCATCACCGACATCTCCCGCATCTACACGGCCGAGGAGCTGGCGAAGGGCGAGGTCATGTTCGCCGCCTCGGGCGTCACCACCGGCGACTTCCTCAAGGGCGTGCGCTTCTTCGGCGGCGGCTGCGAGACGCACTCGGTGGTCATGCGCAGCAAGACGGGCACCGTTCGCTTCATCCAGTCCGTGCACAAGTTCGACAAGAAGCCGGGCTACGCTTTCTAGGTCTTCCCTCACGCCCTTCCGGACACGGAGTCACCCATGGCAGGCGCCACGCGGACCATCGTCATCAACGCCCCCGTCGAGAAGGTCTTCGACGTCATCACCCAGTACGACCGCTACCCGGAGTTCCTGCCGGAGGTGAAGGAGGTCCGCGCCGCCAACCGGCAGGGCAACTCCCTGGAGCTGCACTACAAGGTCGACGTGGTGAAGACCATTCGCTACTCCATTCGCGTCACCGAGGAGCGGCCCCGCCGCATGGCCTGGACCTTCATCGAAGGTGAGATGATGAAGGACAACAAGGGCAGCTGGGTGCTGGAGCCCGACGGCGAGGGGAAGACCAAGGCCACCTACACCGTGGAGATGGCCCTGGGCATGCTGGTGCCCAAGACCGTCGTCAACGCCCTGGTGGACACCTCGCTCCCCAAGATGCTGGAGGCCTTCAAGCGCCGCGCGGAGGGGACGTAACGGACTCCCCAGGTCCCGAATGACGTCTGACGCAAGCCGTCATGCCCGCCTGGAAGCAGGCGGGCAGTCAGGCTCTCCAGGGCGAGGCTTGTCGCCCCGAATGTCACGGGTCTGCCCATGAGTTGGACCGCTTGCGGGCCAATTCGAGGGCATTAGAATGAACACCGTCCCGATCGGTATTTCGGCTTCCATGACATCCGTGCCCCGGTTGGTGGGGTCTGGGTGTCGGGTGGCGGACGAGCAACCGTGCGAGATGGCTGCGCCGTACCCGTTGGAGAACCGGGGTTCTTAATTTGCATCTGAGACTGGTGGAAGTGGTATTGGGGCAGGACGGCGGGCGTACATCGGGGTACGTAGGCTGAGGGAGACGGAAGACCCATGCTCGACGCCTTCATCATCGAAGAAATCAAGCGACGTGAGCGCCGCCGCGAGGATCACGACCGGCCCGTGGTGGAGCTGCCGCTGCCTGCTCCCGACGACCGCCCTCGACGCCGGACTGAAACCGAGGACGAGAAGCCGCAGCGGGGAGTCGTCGTCATCGACCTGCTGTCCTGAATTCCACGCGCGGCCCTGGTGCCGCGCCGTGTGTCACCCGGCCCGCGGTGGGTGTCCTCCCCAGAGGACCGCCCCCGCGGGCTTCTCACGTCCAGGGCCTGACGGCGCCCGGGCGCCCGGCGTGCTCACGCCGAGGCGAGCACCAGCAGGTGCCTCGGGTGGTACACGTCCCAGAGGGGGCCCTTCACGGTGGCGAGGGCCTCCAGCACGCCCTTGCGCCACTCGGCGGGGAGCGCCTCCTCGCCGTGGAAGGCGCCCACCAGCGCGCCGGTAATCGCGGCGTGGGCCTCCGTGTCGCCCCCGCGGTGGACCACGTCCAGCAGCGCGGCCTCGGCGCTCGGGGCGTGGAGCAGCTCCCAGAAGGCCAGCCGGAAGGCGACGCGGACGGCGTGCAGCGGCCGGTGCAGGTGCAGCTCGGGCCCGTACAGCTGCGGGTCCTCCTGCCGGGCCAGCACCAGGTCCTCGCGGAGGAGGGCGGAGGCGTGGGTCACCTCCTGCACGTAGTCGCCCTCGGAGCGTCCGAGCGCCGCGCCCGCGACGAGCAGGCCGGACTCCGCGGCGGTGAGGAGGTCCTCGGCCTTCAGCTCCGCGCCGCTGGTGACGGCGCGGGCAAGGGCCGCGTTGAAGGCGGCACAGGCCAGCTGGCAAGCGCGGGTCGAAGTGGGTGAGGGCGGAGTCCTCCAGCGACGCCTGGGTG
>JBKGHK010000806.1:0-4267 GCA_046520375.1 Pyxidicoccus sp. 3LFB2 | reverse complement strand
CACGCCGTCGCTGCCGGGCACCACCGGCACACCGGCCGCGGCCACCAGCTTGCGGGCCTGGCTCTTGTCCTTCATCCGCGCCATGGCGGCCGGGGGCGGCCCCACGAAGGTGAGCCCCGCATCGGCGCAGGCCTGGGCGAACTCTCCATTTTCGGACAGGAAGCCGTAGCCGGGGTGCACGGCCTGGGCGCCCGTCTGCTTCGCGGCCTCGAGAATGGCGGCGGTGTTGAGGTAGCTGTCCTTGGCGGCGGCGGGGCCGATGCGCACGGCCTCGTCCGCCTCCTTCACGAACGGCAAGTCCGCGTCCGCGTCCGAGTACACGGCGACAGTCTTGAGCCCCATTCCGCGGGCCACCACGCCGATGCGGCGGGCAATCTCTCCCCGGTTGGCGATGAGCAGCTTCTGGAACATGTCGGCAGCCCTCCCCTGCAAAGGGCGGCGAACCTAACCCTCGACCCCTCCCATGACAAGGGTGCGGGCGAGCGCGCTACAGGACGGAACAATCCCGTAAATTTGCGGCCTTGCGAGGCCCTGACGTACCTTGCCGCCCGTGAAGCCCCCCTCCTCCCAAGGCCCTGACGGCGTCGTGGATTTGCACCGCGCGCGCCGCGCGAAGCGGCTGGACCTCTACCGTTCCCGGCAGGCGGACCGCGTCCGCACCGTCCGCACCACGCTCGAGACGTTGACCCAGAGCGGCACCCTCTTCACGCAGGAGGGCACGCGGCGCGGCCTGTCCCTGCTGAAGGCCCTGCAGCTGCTCCAGCGCGCCGGTGCGCGGCTGGAAGAGCTGACCGGGAGCGGCGTGCTGCCGGCTCCCCGCCGGCCGGAGCGAGTCGACGCGCTGTACGAGGAGGTGGACGACCTCTTCGACCGCGCGGACAAGCTGGCCGACCGCGACGAGGCGAGCGTGGCCCGGCTTCCGGGCCGCTGAAGACGGCCCCCGCCGCGCCCTGCCCCACTCCTGCTACGGCAGCTCCGTCTGGCCCTGGCGCCGGAGGAACGTGGGGATGTCGAACTGGTCCTCATCCAGCGGCAGCGCGGCTTCCTTCACCACCGAGGTGCGGCTGCTCATGGCCTTCCCGCTCTCCACGGCGGGCAGCGGCCGGGGCGCGCTGCCCTTGGTGGGCACCAGGCTGGCCACTTCCTCGCGGTCGCGCGAATGCGCGTTGGCGAGCACGGACGGGGCCGGACGGGACAGCGGTACCTGCACCACCGTGGGCGCCGCGCGCACCTTGGGCGCGTCCCGGTGGACGAAGCCGGTGGCGATGATGGTGATCTTCACCTCGTCCTGAATCTGGTCGTCGATGAGCGAGCCGAAGATGATTTCGGCCTCGCTGTCCGCCGCGTCGTGGACGAGCGTCAGCGCCTCGTTGACCTCCTGCAGGGTCATGTCGCGGCCGCCGGTGATGTTGATGAGCAGGCCGGTGGCGCCGTCGATGGACACGTCCTCCAGCAGCGGGCTGGAGATGGCCTGCTGCATGGCGGTGAGCGCGCGCTTGTCGCCGGACGAGTGGCCGGTGCCCATGAGCGCCAAGCCCTTGTCGCTCATGATGGTCTTCACATCCGCGAAGTCCACGTTGATGTAGCCGTGGTACTGGATGAGGTCGCTGATGCCCTGCACGGCGTTCAGCAGGACCTCGTCCGCGCGCTTGAAGGTCTCCAGCAGCGGCATCGGCTCGTTGGAGAGCGACAGCAGGCGCTGGTTCGGAATGGTGATGAGGGTGTCCACCGCGGCCTTGAGCTCGACGATGCCCTGCTCGGCCTGCTTGCGGCGCTTGTTGCCCTCGAAGAGGAAGGGCTTCGTCACCACGCCGACGGTGAGGCAGCCCAGGCTCTTGGCGATGTCCGCGATGATGGGCGCGGCGCCCGTGCCGGTGCCGCCGCCCATGCCGGCGGTGACGAACACCATGTCGGCGCCCTCGAGCACCGCGGCAATCTGGTCCCTCGACTCCAGGGCCGCCTCGCGGCCCATCTCCGGGTTGGCGCCCGCGCCCAGGCCCTTGGTCAGCGTCTGCCCCAGCTGCAGGCGCGTGGGCGCCTTGCTCGCGGCGAGCGCCTGGACATCGGTGTTGGCGGCGATGAAGTCGACCCGGTCGAGCTTCGAGAGAATCATCGTGTTGACCGCGTTGCAGCCGGCCCCACCTGCCCCGACGACCCGAATCTTGGCGGCCTGCTTGTTCTGATCGAACTGGTCCATGGCGGTCCTTTCGGCTGGAGCGGCGCGGTGCAGCGCGCGCACTTCCAACCTCCACAATCATCAGCAAGTCCCACGCTTTGGCAAGTATTCCGCTACGAGCCTGTAGCGGGATGCACCGCCGCCGAGTCCTGACGCGCACTTACGCAGCAGCCCGGCGTGCACGCGGTGCGGCGCGGTGGGAGCACTTCGCCTCTTGACTCGCGAGACGCGGCACGCCTCAACGGGTCGGAACGAGGATTCAACGCGTAAAAAGCGAAAGGTGGCCCCGGAGCACCGTCCAGGACCACCTTCGCTCATCGCCCGGAGTGACTTACCGGGTCCTCATCGTCGTCCGCGAGGCGTCACGGGGCGTCGCGCTCGACCTCCACCTTCGACACGCGGAGGATGTTGAACTCCACGCGGCGGTTGTTCTCGCGCCCCGCGGCCGTCTTGTTGGTGTCCACCGGCTTCGTCTCGCCGTAGCCCTCCGCCTCCAGGCGCACGGGGAGGATGCCCTCGTTCACCAGGAACTTGCGCACGTTGGCGGCGCGGCGCTTGGACAGGTCCAGGTTCTTCGCGTCATTGCCCTGGTCGTCCGTGTGGCCCTCGATGCGGAGCAGCTCCACCTGCGGGTTGGCGCGCAGCACCGCGGCCACCTGCTTCAGCAGCGGGAACGAGCGCGCGAGGATGACGTCCTTGCCCGTGGCGAAGTAGACCTTCTCCAGGATGAGGATGCGCTCGCCGTCGACCTGAACCTTGACCTTGCCCTTGTCCGGGCAGCCGTCCTCGTCCTGCACGCCGTTGATGACCTCGGGCTCGCTGGGGCACTTGTCCGCGGTGTCGGCGATGCCGTCCCGGTCATTGTCCAGGTCCGGGCAGCCATCCGCGTCCTCGAAGCCGTCCTTGTCCTCGGCCTGCGCGGGGCAGCCGTCGTTCGGGTCCAGCAGGCCGTCGCCGTCGGAATCCACCGGCTGCGTGTCCGGGCACCCATCCGCGTCCTCGTGGCCGTTCTTCGTCTCCGGCGCGCTGACGCACTTGTCGGAGCCGTCGAGGATGCCGTCGCTGTCGTTGTCCGGGTCCGGGCAGCCGTCCGCGTCCTCATGGCCGTCCTTGTCCTCGGCCTCGACGGGGCAGCGGTCCTCGGGGTCCATCAGGCCATCGCCGTCCGAGTCCACCGGCGCGGGCGCCACCACCGGCTTCGGCTCGCGCGAGGGCTCGGGGCTGTAGCTCAGGCCCGCCAGCACGCGGAAGCCCGGGGTGCCATAGCCACGGGTGAGGCCTGGCCCGGCGCCCACGTGCGCGGAGAGGCCCCCCAGTGAGCGGTACTTCAGCGCCGCCAGCAGCTCCAGCGGGCGCTCCTCCGTGTCCTGCTCCTCCAGACCGAGCGCGCCCACCACCGTGGCCGCGGCGGCCAGCGGCAGCTCGCCCACGGTGAAGGGGACTTCCGCGCCCACGCCGAAGGCCAGCGAGTTGCCGGTGTTCAGGTTGCGAAGCTGCTGCTGCTTGCGGAGGTCCAGGCCGAGGTTGGCGGCGATGCGCAGCCGCTGTCCGTACTCGGCCACCAGGCGAGGCTGCACGCCCAAGCCCGAGCCGCCGAGGAAGTCCGAGCCACCGCCCGTGGGCAGAACCACCGGCACCGCCAGCGCCAGGTCGAAGGACTCACCATCCACCAGCCGGGCCTTGGGCACCACGCGCAGGTCCCCGATGCCGCCGGAGCCCACGCCATTGGAGAAGGACGCGTCCACCTGCGGCGCCGGCTCCGAGTCCTGCAGCGTCACCGGCAGCACGACGCCCACCTCGAAGCGGTCGAACAGGCCCACCGCGCCCATCAGGTCCAACCCCACCTGGCTGCGCACCAGCGCGGTGATGAACCGGTCCTGGCGCGGGTCCAGGAAGTTGAGCGGCTTGTCCGCGTAGTTGAGGGACAGGCCCACGTTCCAGCCCAGGTGGCGCTGAACGCGGGCGCTGTGCACGCCGAGGATGTCCCCGGCGCCCGGCCCCGGCTTGTACTGCTGCACGTCGATGGCCTGCGACGCCGTGGGCGCCGTCACCTGCGCCTGGGCGGGGGCAGCCACCAGCGCGCCGGTGAGG
>JBKGHK010000805.1:0-4281 GCA_046520375.1 Pyxidicoccus sp. 3LFB2 | reverse complement strand
GGCACAACGCGCAGAACGCCATGGCGGCGGCGCTGCTGGCGCGGCTGGGCGGCGTGGCCTCCGAGGGCGTGCAGGCGGGGCTGGACAGCTACCCGGGCCTGCCGCACCGCATGGAGAGCGTGCGCGTGCTGGACGGCGTGGAGTGGGTGAACGACTCCAAGGCGACCAACGTGGACTCGGTGCTGGTGGCGCTGCGGGCCTTCAAGGGCGACCTGTGGCTGATTGCCGGCGGCAAGGGCAAGGGCGCCCCGTACGCGCCCATGGTGGACGAGGGGCGGGGCAAGGTGAAGGGAGTGCTCACCATCGGCAACGACGCGGACACCATTGCCAAGGCCTACGCGGGCCAGGCGCCGGTGCACGCCTGCGGCACGCTGGACGCGGCGGTGAAGAAGGCGCGTGAGCTGGCGAGGGCAGGGGACACGGTGCTGCTGTCGCCCGCGTGCGCGTCGTATGACCAGTTCAAGAACTTCGAGGAGCGGGGCGACATCTTCAAGCGCCTCGTGGGTGCGCTGTGACGGACATGAAGACGACGGCCCCCGCGGCCACGCCCGTGCGGTTCGACCCGCTGCTGCTGTGCGCCGTGCTCGGCCTCGTCACCATCGGCCTGGTGATGGTGTACTCGGCCAGCGCGGTGCTGGCGCAGGACAAGCTGGGTGACAGCCTGTACTTCCTCAAGCGGCAGCTCATGGCGGCCGGCATGGGGCTCGTCGCCATGGCCGTGGCCATGAAGGTGGGCTGGCGCAAGCTGGCGCGGTGGGCATACCCGCTGCTGCTGGTGGCCATCGTCCTGCTGGTGCTGGTGGTCATCCCCGGCGTCGGCCACACGGCGGGCGGCGCGCGCCGGTGGATTCGCCTGCCGGGCTTCGGCCTGCAGCCGGCGGAGGTGGCGAAGTTCGCCTGGGTCGTCTACCTGTCCTACTCGCTGGCGAAGAAGCGCGAGAAGGTGGCCACCTTCTCGGTGGGCTTCGTGCCGCACCTGGCGCTGTGCGGCCTGCTGGTGGGCCTGTGCATGCTCCAGCCGGACTTCGGCAGCAGCGTGCTGCTGGTATTCATGCTCTTCGTGCTGCTCTTCGCGGCCGGCGCGAAGCTGAGCTACCTGGTGGGCATGGTGCTGATGGCGCTGCCCATCGCCTACGTGGCCATTGCCTCCAGCCCGTACCGCATGAAGCGCATCCTCGCCTTCCTGGACCCGTGGGCGCACCGGCATGACATCGGCTACCAGGTGGCCGAGTCGCTGATGTCCATCGGCTCGGGCGGCGTGTCGGGGCTGGGGCTGGGGGACGGGCGGCAGAAGCTCTTCTTCCTGCCGGAAGCCCACACCGACTTCATCTTCTCCATCCTCGCCGAGGAGACGGGGCTGGTGGGCGTGGGGCTGCTGGTGGCGCTGTACGGGGTGGTGTTGTGGCGCGGGGTTCGCGCCAGCCTGGCGGCGGGGGAGACGTTCGGTACCTACCTGGGGCTGGGCATCACCTCCATCATCGCCTTCCAGGCGACGGTGAACATGTGCGTGGCCATGGGGCTGTTGCCGACCAAGGGCCTGACGCTGCCGTTCGTTTCGTATGGCGGCACGTCGCTGGTGGTGCTGATGGGCGCGGCGGGCGTGCTGCTGTCGCTGAGCGCGAATGCGCAGCCGGCCACGCGCCCCACGCGGGCGGGTACGGACATGCGGGAGGTGACGGCGTGAAGGTCCTCATCGCGGGCGGCGGCACGGGTGGTCACCTCTTCCCGGGCATCGCCCTGGCCGAGGAGGTGACGACGCGCCACCACGGCAACGAGGTGGTGTTCGTGGGCACCGAGCGGGGCCTGGAGGCGCGCGTGGTGCCGAAGGAGGGCTACCCGCTGGAGCTGGTGAAGGTGCAGGGCCTCAAGGGCAAGAACCTGCTCGCCTTCCTCAAGGCGCTCTTCGCCCTGCCGCTGGCCTTCATCGAGTCGTTCCGCATCCTCGCCCGGCAGAAGCCGGACGTGGTGGTGGGCGTGGGCGGCTACGCCAGCGGGCCGGTGGTGCTGGCCGCGTGGCTGATGGGCATCCCCACCGCGATTCAAGAGCAGAACGCGCTGCCGGGCCTCACCAACAAGCTGCTGGGCAAGGTGGTCCGTGTCGTCTTCACCGCCTTCGAGGGCGCGCGCCAGTTCTTCCCCGAGAAGAAGGTGCAGCTCATCGGCAACCCCATCCGCCGCAAGCTGATGGACAACTACCTGCGCAGCCACGTGGCGCACGAGAAGTTCTCGCTGCTCGTCTTCGGCGGCAGCCTGGGAGCGCGTGGCATCAACCAGCGGATGATTGAAGCGCTGGACTCGCTGGGGGACTTGAAGGACGGGCTGCACTTCGTCCACCAGACGGGGAAGAACGACCTGGAGCAGGTGCGCAAGGGGTACGCGGACAAGGGCTTCCACGCGGACGTGGTGGAGTTCATCGACGACATGTCGAGCGCATACGCGAAGGCGGACCTCGTCGTCTGTCGCGCCGGCGCCACCACGCTGGCGGAGCTGACGGTGTGCAAGAAGGCCAGCATCCTCATTCCCTTCCCGCACGCCACGGATGACCACCAGGCGGTCAACGCCAGGGCGCTGGTGGAAGCGGGCGCGGCGCTGATGTTCCGCGAGTCCGAGCTCACCGGGGCGAAGCTGGCGGAGACCATCCGCACGCTGAAGAGCGAGCCCGCGAAGCTCAAGAGCATGGAGAAGAAGGCCGCCCTGCTGGGCCGCCCGGAGGCTGCCAAGGAGCTGGCGGACGTCTGCGTGGACCTGATGGTGCAGGCGTGGGGCCCCAATGGCCGCGAGCGCGCTCCCAGCGAGTCGAAGGCCGAGCCCAAGAAGAAGATGCCGAGGAGCGAGTCGTGACGAAGAACAAGCCGGCCAGCCTCTTCAAGACGCGCCATGCGGCGCAGGTGCACTTCGTGGGCATCGGCGGCATCGGCATGAGCGGCATCGCCGAGGTGCTCCTCAACCTGGGCTACCGCGTGTCCGGCAGCGACTTGAAGGAGAGTGACATCACCCGGCGCCTGACGCGCATGGGCGCCACCTTCTTCGAGGGCCACCGCGCGCAGAACCTCGTCCAGGCGGACGTGGTGGTCATCTCCTCCGCGGTGCGCAAGGACAACCCAGAGGTCATCACCGCGCGCCAGCGGAAGATTCCCGTCATCCCCCGGGCGGAGATGCTCGCGGAGTTGATGCGCCTGAAGTACGCCGTCGCGGTGGCGGGCAGCCACGGCAAGACGACGACGACGTCCATGGTGGCCACCGTGCTGAGCGCGGCGGGGCTGGACCCGACGGCGGTGGTGGGCGGCAAGGTGAACGTGCTCGACTCCAACGCCAAGCTGGGCAAGAGCGAGCTGATGGTGGTGGAGGCCGACGAGAGCGACGGCAGCTTCCTCAAGCTGCACCCGTCCATCTCCATCGTCACCAACATCGACCCGGAGCACATGGACCACTACGGCACGCTGGACCACCTCCAGTCGGCCTTCGTGGAGTTCTGCAACCGGGTGCCCTTCTACGGCCTCAACGTGCTGTGCCTGGACAACCCCAACGTCCAGGCGCTGCTACCGCGAATCGAGAAGCGCTTCGTCACCTACGGCAGCTCGCACATGGCGGACTACCGGCTGGAGAACATCCAGCTGGACGGCTTCACCACCACCTTCCAGGCCTTCCGCCGGGACGAGCCGCTGGGCGAGTTCCGCGTGCGCATGGTGGGCGCGCACAACGCCTTCAACGCGCTGGCCGTCATCGCCGTCGCGGAGGAGATGGACATCCCCCTGGAGACGGTGCGCGGCGCGCTGGCCGAGTTCGGCGGCGTGCAGCGGCGCTTCACCGTGCGCGGTGAGGCGCAGGGCATCACCGTGGTGGACGACTACGGGCACCACCCCACCGAGGTGCTGGCCACGCTGGCGGGCGCGCGCAAGGCCTTTGGCCGGCGATTGGTGGTGGCCTTCCAGCCGCACCGCTACACGCGCACGCATGACCTGATGAAGGAGTTCACCACCTCGTTCAACGACTCGGACGTGCTCTTCGTCACCAGCGTGTATGCGGCGGGCGAGGAGCGGATTCCGGGCGCCACGGGCGACGCGCTGGCGGACGCCATCCGCGCGCACGGCCACCGCGACGTCACCTTCGTGGAGAAGCGCACCGATTTGCCGGCGGCGCTGCTGCCCCGGCTGCGCGAGGGCGACCTGGTGCTGACGCTGGGCGCGGGCGACATCACCCAGGTGGGGCCGGACCTGCTCTCCCTGCTGGGCACCTCTCCGCTGTCGAAGGGCTGAGGCGGCATGGTGGAAGCGGGGCGTG
>JBKGHK010000804.1:0-4285 GCA_046520375.1 Pyxidicoccus sp. 3LFB2 | reverse complement strand
CCCGGCCACACCCAGCGCTGCACGGCGTCCGGCTCCGACACGCCGCCCACGCGGGCGGACAGCATCATCGGCTCGCCCGCGCAGACCCACGCCCGGTCCGTGTCGATGCCCTCGATGACGGTGCTGGAGGCCAGCACCACCCGCTCCTCATTCAAGGCCAGGGAGAGCGCCTCTCCCGTGACAGCGGGCGGAATGGACGCGGCCGCCACGGGCTCCAGCCGGGCGCGTGGCACCGGAGCCGGAGCCGGCGGGGCCTCCGTCACGCGAGGCTTCGTCACCACCAGCGTGCCCAGGGTGGTGGGCCGCGGTGCGTCGCCCCCCTCGGGAAGCGTCAGGGCCACGCCCACGAGCAGCAGGGCCCCGCCCGACACGAGGACGAGCAGGCCCCGGCTCCGGGCTCCACCAGCATTGCGAGCATCAGGCGCCATGGGAGTCCGTCATCAGAAGCCGAAGTCGACGAGGTGCCGACGGTAGCCCTGCGAGTTGGGCCGGTACCACTGGTCATCCCAGCCCTTGAATTCGACGTCGTCGAGCAGCCGCTCCGTCTTCCCGTTGAGGACCACCTGGTTGATCAACGGCACCGCCGTCGAGCCCACGTTGCGCGAGACGAGCCGGCTGCTCGTGTCGAGCAGCTCCGTCCGGTACTTGCTGCAGTAGTCCTGGGAGAGGCAGCCCCTGTCGCACGTGGCGAGGGTGTTGTAGGTCGCGTGCTTGTCCTCGGCGACGTAGAGCGTGGGCCAGCCCCGGTAGGCATTGCGCGAGTCGCTCAGGTCGTACTCGAGCTGCTCGTACGAGTACCAGGCCGACGAGTCACACGCGCTCTTGCGGTGCGCGGACAGGTAGGCCGAGTCCAGGTACCAGCGCCCGCCGGAGTAGTGCACCTCGAAGATTTGGAACTCCGGGTCCCCGTCATGGCCGGTGGTGACGCCGGTGTCCTCGAAGAAGGTGTTCAGATAGAAGATGCGCAGCGTGCGCGTGGCGAAGGACTGGCTCTTCACCGCGTAGTAGGGCCGGCGGGCGTAGCCGCTCTCGCCCGTGTCGAACCAGAAGCGCGGCATGAAGGCCAGCGCGACCTGGTACTCGCAGTCATCGGCGAGCCCGTCCCGGTCCGCGTCCGTGCCGGTGCCCCAGCAGTTGTCCCCGTAGGGAATGGTGGAGAGGCCATCGGCCCGGGCCGCCGGGGCCGCCATCGCGACGAGGAGACCCAACGACACGACGAGGGTGCGGATACCGCTCATGGAGGCGCTCCGGGTGGAGACGTCGAGGGAGCCAGGAGGCTACCCCTGCCCCGCCTCGACACTCCACCCCGGGCGCCCGATAACGAAGGTCTACCGTCCGGCTCCTGAACTATCCCCTCGCCGTCATGGCGTGTAGGAAGCCATCATGCGCGCTCCCTGGCGTTCCCTGCCCTGCGTCCTGCTGTGTCTGGTGTTGTGGCCCCTGACCGGGGCGGCCCAGGCCATTGCCACGAAGCCCCGCGCCAGGACGCTGGGCATCACCTTCGGTGGGCACTCCGGACCGCTCAATGCCATCACCGACGTGCCCGGCGTGGAGGTGGGCCACACCACGCTCCTCTCCGGCGAGAGCCCCGCGGAGCCGGGCAAGGGCGTGGTGCGCACGGGCGTCACGGCGGTGCTGCCCCGGGGGCGCGAAGGCGTGGGCGAGCCCGTGTTCGCCGCGATGTTCGCGCTCAATGGCAACGGCGAGATGACGGGCTCCCACTGGGTGGCGGAGTCGGGCCAGCTCTCCGGGCCGGTGATGCTCACCAACACCAACGATGTGGGCGCGGTGCGCGACGGGGTGATTACCTGGGCGATGAAGCGCGGCCTCGCGTGGGACCTGGGCCTGCCCGTGGTGGCCGAGACGTGGGACGGCATCCTGAACGACATCTATGGCTTCCACGTGAAGGCCCCGCACGCGCACCAGGCGCTGGACGGCGCGCGCGGGGGCGCTGTCGCCGAGGGTTCGGTGGGCGGCGGAACGGGGATGATGTGCCATGGCTTCAAGGGCGGCATCGGCACCGCGTCGCGCAAGCTGTCCGACGCGGAGGGCGGCTACACCGTGGGCGTGCTGGTTCAGTGCAACTACGGCTCGCGCCGGCTGCTCTCCGTGGAGGGCGTACCGGTGGGCGAGGAAATCAAGGACCTGAGGCCCTGCTACGCCGGGGCGAGGAAGCCGACGAATCCGATGGTCTCGAAGATGCAGCCCTGCTCGGCCTCGGGCGGCGTCACGCGGCCGACCACGCCGGAGGGCGCGGGCTCCATCATCATCGTCGTCGCAACGGACGCGCCCCTGCTGCCCCACCAGCTCTCACGGCTGGCCCGGCGCGTGCCGCTGGGCATTGGGAAGATGGGCGGCCTGGGGGAGAACTCCTCGGGCGACATCTTCCTTGCCCTCTCCACCCAGCGCCTGAAGGCCCCGGAGAAGGCGTCTGTCATCTCCGTCTCGGTGCTCGACCATGAGCGCATCGACCCGCTCTTCGAGGCCACGGTTCAGGCCACCCAGGAGGCCATCCTCAACTCCATGCTCGCCGCGGAGACGATGACCGGCGCGGACGGAATCCGTGCCTTCGCCCTGCCCCAGGACCGGCTCGTGAAGGCCATGCGGCGATACGGGCGACTGACGGCGAAGAAGGCCTCCCCTCCCCCACCCACGCCCTGAAACACGGCACCCCGTCATGGGTAGTGCTACCAACCACCCTCCGGCACATTGGCTCACGGGCTCGGCGCGGAGCTTCCAGTTTATCCGGATGTTTCACCTGGCCTGCTCCGAGGACATGAGCCTTCTCCGTCTGGAGCCTGCCTGCTCCCTCATGTATCGACGGTGAAGCGGGTCGACGGTTCGCACAGTCTGTGATTAGGGACTGTGGATGCTTTTCTCCTTCTTCGCGACGCCCTCCACGCTCGAAAAGCTGTACGCCCAGGACCTGGCGAAGGTGCTCCTTGCCGGGGGCTTCAATGGCAACTGGAACTTCGGAGACATCCTCCAACTCCAGGGCTGCATCCGCTGGCACCGCGCGCGCAGCGCCCAGGCTGTCGTAGCGCCCCTGCATGAGCTGGGTCGCGTGAAGGACGTCCCCTACCTGCGGCACCTCACGGAGGTCTTCGGGGTGGAGGACTTCCTCTTCTTCACCTCGGAGCCCACCGCGGCCTCGCTGCAGCAGGCGAAGGAGCTGGGCCTCGTCGCCATCGAGCCCCAGGTCCTGAAGGGGCAGGCGAGCCTGCACGTCTACGGTGGCGGCTACTTCAACCGCTTCTGGGGCCACTACATGGTGGAGGTCGTGGAGGCGGTGCTCCGCGCCTGGCTGCCCGGCCACTACGTCATCTCCGGCCAGCAGATCAGCCCGGACTTCGCGGGGGACCTCGCCGCCCATGCGCTGCGGTGGCAGCCCTCCCTCGTGGGCTGTCGGGACCCGCTGTCCGTCAAGGCCCTGGGCGAGCACGGGGTGGAGGCCCGGCTGTCCGGAGACGATGCGCTGGAGGAGCTGAGCCGGGCCGCGGAGGAGGCCGCTCGCAGCGGGCCGCTCGCGCCCGAGCAGGGCCGCTTCGCGCTGCACATGAACCTCTCCACCTATACCCACTCCAAGCCGGCGGACCCGCCCGAGGCGGCGCCGAAGGCCGAGGCGGCACCGAAGGCCGAGGAGCTGATGAATGCCCAGCTCCGGCTGCTGCGCGAGCACCTGGGCGAGCGCGCGACGCCGGTGGTCCTCAACGCCTTCATCGACGAGCGGGCCATGGTGGAGGACAGCCTCTCATGCGTGAGGAAGACGGACTTCCCGGTGCTCTTCCCCCACGCCGAGTTCGTGGACCTGGTGGGGCTGCTCCTCCAGGACCGCCTCTCCCTGGCCTTCGAGCGCGTGCGGCAGTGCGAGCTGCTCGTCACCTCCTCGTACCACGTCACCCTCCTGAGCAAGGTCGCCGGCGTGCCGGCCTTCCTGGGCGCCTTCAACGACTACTACCGGCAGAAGAAGGAAGGGCTCGCGGACAACAAGGGCTCGCTCCAGGACTTCCTCACCGGCGACCGGGCCCGCGTGGCGGACGAAGCCACCCGCTACGTCGAGCAGCAGCGCGCGCTGCGCAAGATGTGGCTTGAAAGCGTGGACACCCTCCTGGGCCAGCCCCAGCCCGACGTGCGCTGGATGGCGCGCGCGGAGCAGCAGGTGGCACACGCCCGGAGCGAGTTCGAGGCGCGGCTGAAGCAGCAGGAGCTGCTGGCCCGCGAGGCGCGCGCGCTCGCCGAGGAGACGCAGCGGCGGTGCGACACCCAGGCGGCGCGGCTGGCGGAG
>JBKGHK010000803.1:0-4292 GCA_046520375.1 Pyxidicoccus sp. 3LFB2 | reverse complement strand
CGCGGTGGGAACGGAGGGCGCCAGGCGGGCCCGCTTCGCGGGGACCTGGGACGTGGGAGCCGTGTCACCGCCGCCGTCGTCCGCCTGGAGCGCGCCGGCCACCTCGCTCACGCGCGCGTCCTCCGCGCTGCTCGCGAGCTCCAGCAGGGTGCGCGTCTTCTGCCGCTTCTCGGCGAAGAGCTCGCCCATCACCGCGGTGATGCCGTCCTCGTCGAACAGCTCCGGGCCGAGCGCGGCCTCGATGGCGCGCGCCATCTCCCGGCCGCTGGTGAAGCGCTGGGACGCGTCACGCGCCAGGGCGCGCAGGGCCACCGCTTCGAGGGCCTCGGGCACGTCCGGGTTGATGGAGCGGGGGGCCGGGATGTCGGCCTCCACGATCTGCAGCATCACCGCGGCCTCGTGCGGGCCGTTGAAGAGGCGCTGGCCGACGAGCATCTCGTGCAGCATGACGCCCACGGAGAACAGGTCGCTGCGGCCGTCGAGGGGAGCGCCCCGCACCTGCTCCGGGGACATGTAGCCGCTGGTCCCCTTCACCATGCCCACCTGGGTGCGCCCCAGCCGCCCGCGGGCCTTGGCGATGCCGAAGTCGATCACCTTCACGACGCCGTCGTAGGTGAGCATCACGTTCTTCGGCGACACGTCGCGGTGCACCACCACCGCCGGCCGGCCCGAGGGGTCCGTGAAGTGGTGCGCGTAGTGCAGGCCCAGGCAGGCGTCGCGGATGACGCGCCCGATGAAGCCCATGGGCAGCGCATAGCCCTGACGGGTGGAGGCCTTGACGACCTGCTCGAGGTTCTGCCCCGGCAGGAACTCCATGGCGAGGTACAGCTCGCCGCCCTCCTCGCCCAGGTCGAACACCTGCCCGATGTTCGCGTGCGAGAAGGCCGCGGTGATGCGCGCCTCGTCCAGGAACATCTTGACGAACTGCTCGTCCTTCTTGATGTCCGGGAGGATCTGCTTCACCGCGACGAACTTGCGGAAGCCACCCGGGCCCGAGGTGAACGCGAGAAACAGCTCCGCCATGCCTCCCATCGAGAGGCGGGTGAGAATCTCGTATTTTCCGATGCGCCGCCCCCGGTCGGGATCGTCTCCGGCGCCACCCTGCATGGACATTCGCGTGCGCATGTTATCCCCCTGCGCCCTCCGCGCCAATGCTCCTTCCCGAGAAAGCGCCCTACCCGTCAGGGCTGGCGCCCACGACGGGAGTCGCCGCATCACCCGGCCCGGGCGCAAATCCTGAAAAGCGCGGACTGGCGAAGCGCCGGGCCATGGCTCCGAGGACGGAACGTTCCTTCCGTCGCGTGGCCGGCCGGGCTGGCGGACCCGGCAGCGCAGCTGGAAAGCAAGGACGCACGTGGCGGCTGAAGTCGCGACGCTTTCTACGACATCGTCAAGCTCAGCCCGGACTACACGGCGAAGGACGTGGAGGCGTTCGGCCCCGCCATCGCCTACAGCTTCGAGCGGCTCTGGCCGCAGTTCATGCACTGGAGCGCGCAGGACGTCACCGAGCTCCAGTGCCCCATCGTCCTCTTCCATGGCGTGCACGACCTGACCACGTCGGCGAAGCTCGCGGAGCAGTGGCACGCCCGCCTGCGCGCGCCGGAGAAGAAGCTCGTCTGGTTCGAGCGCTCCGCCCACATGCTCTTCATGGAGGAGCCGGGGAAGGTGTTCCTGCACCTGGTGCAGGATGTCCTCCCACTCGCCCTCGAGAACGAGCCCGCCCCGGCTGCCGGGCGCTGAGAGCGACGGGGCCATGCAGGCCCCAGGGCCCCTCCCCCACGGGATGGACAGACATCAGAGCAATGTGGGATATTTGACAGCCTGTAATTTTCCATCCGGCTCAAGCAGTCTGGTTGAACCGTCTCATCGCTGTCGCTTCGGCCCGGGCCCCACATGCTCATCCACCAACGCCTGAGAGAAGGGCAACGCGAGTACTACCTGCTCGCGTTGCATGACCCACTCCCCGAAGGCTGCCAGGCCCTGGAGGCCGGCCGCGGTTGGACGCTGGAGCGGCGGCTGCGGCAGCTGGTGCAGGACGAGTCGAACCTGCGGACGCTGAGCGCGCTGGTGCAGGTGCATGGCTCGCTCGGCCGACACGCGCCGCGGAGCTCCGAGGACGTGGTGAAGCAGGCGGCCACCCTGCTCTCCTTCGGGCACCTGCGGCTGGCGCTCGCGCCCCCGCCCGAGCGCTACTCCGGCACGCCCGCCTTCCCGGAAGAGGTGCCGAAGCAGCAACCGCCCCTCACGCCCGAGGAGGACGTCACGCTGCGCCTGCAGGTGGTGGACGACGTCTCCGACGGCCCCATCTCCGGCATCAAGCTGCGCATCCTGTTCGCGGACGGGACGGAGAAGGAGGCCACCACCGACTCGGAAGGCGACGTGACGCTGAAGAAGGTCCCCAAGGGGAGCTTCGACGTGTTGTCCCTCATCGACGGCGCCACGCTGAGCAACAGCATGGCCCTGGTGCGGACCGGTGGCCCGTGGTCCGGTCAGAAGCCCTCGAAGGCGGGAACCCAGTCGAAGGCGAAGTCGGAGCGCGTGCTGGTGAAGGTCACCGAGCATCGCGTCATCGACGGCGAGGACCTGGACAGCGTCGCGGAGATGTATGGCCTCACGGCGGATGCCGTCGCCCAGTTCAACTGGGGCACGACGGACGCGGCCGAGGTCCAGAAGCGGCTGGCGGTCTCCGTGGGCTGCACGCTCAAGGACAAGGCGGGCAAGCTCGTGTTCAGCCGCGATGATGACCCCGGCATCCTCTACGTCCCGCGCCCCGTGGCCCTGAAGGGGCTGGCGCTGGAGCAGAGCCACATCCTCCGCGTGAGCCGGGTCCGCAGGCCGCAGCCCTTCAGCTTCTCGGTTTGAGCCGAGGGCGCCCGCAGGACGGCGGGAGGTCGCCCGCCTGGAAGCACCGCGCGATACGTGTGGGGGCGGAAGCTGGATGCCGCTGGGGAACGTAGAATGGCGCCGGGCCTGGTGACTCGCATGGGGACGATGACGCACAGGACACGGAGCACGACGGGCCGGACGCACGAGGCCCGGGCGCGCGTGCGCGGGTTCTTCCCCTGCGTGCTGCTGCTCCTGTCGGCGGGCCCCTTCGCTTCGGCCCGGGCGGCGGAGCCCGCTCCCGCCAAGGCCGGTTGCTCCAAACCCGAGTTCACGAAGGTCCGCCGGAGCGCGGAGAAGCTCTATCGCGAAGGCCGGTACTCGGACGCCGTGGAGGCGCTGCGACGGATGAAGGCCTCCTGCTGGAGCGCGCTGGATGCCACGGACCGGGGCTGGCTCGCATCCGACCTGGGCCTGGCCGCGCTGCGCGCCGGACAGCCGGAGCTGTGCCGGCAGGTGCTCGCCGAGGCGCCCGCGGAGCTCGACGCCGGCTCTCGCGTGGCGAAGGCCCTCGCGCACAACCGGGGGCTCTGCCAGGGCGATGGGGGCTTCCCGGTGCAGGTCTTCTCCTCGGGGCTCCACATCTCCTCCCCGGAGGAAGCACCCGAGGCCCTGAAGCGGGAGTGGAACTTCGCCTTCGCGCTGCGGGACGGTCGCCAGCCCCAGCGGCGGGAGCGCGACATCGACCGCTGCACCGAGGCGGAGGGCCTGGAGCTGGGGGACCTCGAGGTCAGGACCACGGTGGAGATCTACCCCGCCCAGGGACAGCTGCTCCGCTGCCGCGTGCTGAAGCGGGTGACGCAGGCGCGTCCGTCCCGGGTCAGCCACGTGCGGAACCTCTTCTCGACCCAGGCGCTCGGCGAGGTGCTGCCGGCGGACCTGGCTCCCGCGTTTGCTCCCGGCGAGGACGAGGACCGTGCGCGGGCCGGCCGCGAGGGGCGCACCTGGAGCGGATGGGATTCGAAGGTGCGCTTCGCGCCGGACCCCGACCACAAAGGCACCCTCCGGGTACAGGGTGATGGCGTGGAGGGCGTGCTCACGCTGTGGGCGCAGGGAGACTTCAACGGTGATGGCATCGAGGATGTCATCGTCGATCGCAGCATGAGTCCGGAGGGCGGAAGCCTCGTCGACGGGGCCACCTTCCTGCTGACACGCACCCAGCCCGGGGGCGTGCTGACGATTCTCGAGCGGATGGAATAGCCGCGGATGCGCGAGACACTTTCTATGAGAACAGCCACTCCTTTCCTCGGGTCGAACGGACTGTCGCGCCGCGCGTGGCCGGCCCTGCTCACCCTGCTGACCCTGGCGTGCGTGACGCCCCCGGCCCCGGCGGATGCCTCGCAGCCCGCGACGACGGGCGGGACGGCTTGCGACGGGGGCCCCTGCGGCGGGCAGAAGGCGCCTGCAGC
>JBKGHK010000802.1:0-4295 GCA_046520375.1 Pyxidicoccus sp. 3LFB2 | reverse complement strand
GCAGCGTCATGAAGGGCGTGGTGCCCTGGCGCTGGCAGAAGGCCAGCAACTCATCTGAGAAGGCGCGCGAGAAGGAGACGGGGACGGAAGCGCCACGGTGGGACTGGACAGCGGGGCGAGGCGTATGGGTGGGCAGCTCCAGCAGGGCGGGTGCCCCGGAGAGCTGCTGGCGCCAGTAGTCCAGCTGGCGCTGAAGCACATCGCCTTGCAGCCAGGCGCGCTGCCAGGCCGCGTAGTCGGCGTACTGCACCGGCAGCTCGGGCAGCGGCGAGGGCCGACCCTGCAAGAAGGCCTCGTACAGCGCCGCCAGCTCGCGCACGAGCACGCCGGAGGACCACGCGTCGGAGACGATGTGATGCGTGGACACGAGCAGCAGGTGCTGCTCCTCCGAGAGTCGGAACAGCAGCGCGCGGAAGAGGGGGCCCTGGGCGAGGTCGAAGGGCCGCAGGACCTCCATCCCAATCAGCCGGTGGGCTTCGGCCTCACGCAGCTCGGGAGCCAGCGCGCTCAGGTCCACCACTGGCAGCGAGAAGTCCGCGGCCGGGTGGATGACCTGGACGGGCTCTCCGTCCTGCACTGCGAAGGTGGTGCGCAGCGACTCGTGGCGGCGGACCAGCAGGTCGAAGCCGCGCTTCAGCGTGTCGACCTCCAGCGCGCCCTCCAGGCGCAGCGCGGCGGGCATGTTGTAGACGGCGCTGCCGGGCTGGTACTGGTCGAGGAACCACAGGCGCTGCTGGGCAAAGGACACCGGCAGCGGGCCCCCTCGAGGCACGGGGACGATGGCGGGCGCCTGACCCACGCTGGCGGAGCGCCGGGCGGAGTCGACGCGCTCGGCGAGCGCGGCCACGGTGGGGGCCTCGAACAGGGCACGAACGGGCAGCTCCACCTGGAAGGACTGCCGCAGCCGCGATACCACCTGCGTGGCCAGCAGCGAGTGGCCTCCCAGCGCGAAGAAGTCCTCGTTCACGCCGACCTTCTCCACGCGCAGCAACCCCGCCCAGATGGAGGCAAGCGCCTCCTCGGTGGGCGTGCGCGGAGCGACGTAGGACGCCTCGCTGGACGGTGCCTCCGGGGCGGGCAGGGCCTTGCGGTCCACCTTGCCGTTGCCCGTCAGCGGCAGGGCCTCCAGCGCGACGAACGCGGACGGCACCATGTAGGCCGGCAGCCGCTCCTGCAGGAAGGCCCGGAGCGACTCGGAGGGCACGGGCTCGGACGGGACGACGTAGGCGACGAGCCGCTTGTCACCGGGCACGTCCTCGCGCGCCACGACCAGCGCCTCGCGCACGGCGGGGTGCTCGCGCAGGGCGGTGGCCACCTCGCCGGGCTCCACGCGGAAGCCACGCACCTTCACCTGGAAGTCGGCGCGGCCGATGAACTCCACGCTTCCGTCCCGCAGCCAGCGGACCTTGTCACCGCTGCGGTACATGCGCGCGCCCGGCACCGGGCTGTAGGGGTCCGGCACGTACCGCTCGGCCGTCAGCTCCGGCTGACCCTGGTAGCCGCGCGTCACCTGGGCGCGCCGATGAACAGCTCGCCGGGCACGCCCACGGGCATCGGTTGCAGGCGCCCGTCCAGCACGTACAGGCGCGTGTGGGCCAGCGGCCGGCCCAGGGGCACGGTGGCGGGCGCCATGCCCGGGGCGGGCTGCTCCACCCGGCCCGCGAGCACGCCGACCGTCGTCTCGGTGGGGCCGTAGTGGTTGAACACCTCGCAGTCGGGAGCCAGCGTGCGCACCTGGTCCAGCAGGGCCCACGTGGAGGTCTCACCGCCCAGCACCAGCTTCTTGCGGGGCAGGACGTGCCGGGGCTCGGCCGCCGTCATGAGCGCCGCCAGGTGCGAGGGGACGATCTTCACGCAGTCCACGGGGTGGCGCTGGAAGTACTCGGCCACGCCCGCGGGGCTGCTGGCGCGCTCCTGGGTGAGCACGTGCAGCAGGCCGCCGGTGCAGAGGGCGGGGAACAGCACCGTGTTGCCCAGGTCGGCCACGAAGGTGGACACGAGGGCGAAGCTGGCGCACGCCGTCAGGTCCAGCCGCTCGGTGGCCGCGCGCACGTACTGGACGAGCTGCGCGTGCGTCACGGCCACGCCCTTGGGCCGGCCGGTGCTGCCCGAGGTGAACAGCACGTAGGCCACGTTGTCCGGGGAGGACGCGTTCGGCGGCGCATCCGTGCGCAGCACCGACAGCGCCCCGGCGTCCGCGTCCATCAGCACCGGGTGCGCGGGGGACGGGCCGAAGGCGGCGGCGTGCCGCGACTCCGTCACCACCACCGGGGCGCGGACCTCGTCCACCAGCGAGCGCAGGCGCAGCGCGGGCTGGGAGGGGTCCAGCGGCACATACGCGCCGCCGGCCTTCCAGACGCCCAGCAGTGCCACCACCATGTCCACCGAGCGCTCCAGGCACAGGGCCACGCACCGCTCGGGGCCCACGCCCAGCGAGCGCAGGTGCCAGGCGAGCTGGTTCGCACGCGCATCCAGCTCTCCGTAGGTGAGCACCTGGCCCTCGCAGGCCACGGCGGGCTTCGTGGGATTGCGCGCGGCCTGCGCCTCGACGAGGGCGTGCAGGACGGCGTCGGCGGCGAAGGGGGCTGGCGAGGCGTTGAAGGCCTCCAGCACCTGCTGGCGCTCGGAAGCCGGCACCAGGGACAGCTCACCCACGCGGGTGTCCGGTGCGGCGGCCACGGCCTCCAGCAGGGTGGTCAGGTGCGCCACCATCCGGGCGGCGGTGGACGCATCGAAGAGGTCCGTCCGGTAGTTCAGCGTGCCGCCAAGTCCTTCCGGCGTGTGCGCCAGGAACAGCGTCAGGTCGAACTTCGCTGCCTGGAGTCCCGTGTCCACGGGGTGCAGCTCCAGCAGGGCGCTGCCCGGGGCACCCAGCTTCGCGGACGCCGTGGGCATGTTCTGCAGCGACAGCATGACCTGGAACAGCGGCGAGTGGCTGAGGCTGCGCTGGGGCTGCAGCTCCTCCACCAGCTTCTCGAAGGGCACGTCCTGGTGCTCGTAGGCCCCCACGGTGGTGGAGCGCACCTGGGCGAGCAGCTCGCGGAAGGTGGCCTCGGGCCGCACGCGGGAGCGCAGCACCAGCGTGTTGACGAAGAAGCCGATGAGCCCCTCGGTCTGCGCCTGGGTGCGGCCGGCGATGGGGGAGCCGACGCAGATGTCGTCCTGGCCGGAGTAGCGCGACAGGAGCACCTGGAAGGCGGCCAGCAGCACCATGAAGGGGGTGGCGCCCTCGCGCTGGCTCAGCGCCTGGAGGCCCGCGGTCAGCTCCGCGGACAGGTGCACCGGAGTGTGGGCGCCGCGGTGGGACTGCACGGCGGGGCGGGGCCTGTCGGTGGCCAGCTCCAGCAGCGCGGGAGCGCCGCCGAGCTCGCGCTTCAGTAGTCAGCCTCCGTGTCAGCGCCTCGTCCCGCAGCCAGCCGCGCTGCCACGCCGCGAAGTCACCGTACTGCACCGGCAGCGGGGGCAGGTCCGCCTCGGTGCCGGAGGCATGCGCCGTGTAGAGCGCGCCCAGCTCGCGCACCAGCACGCCCATGGACCAGCCGTCGGAGACGATGTGGTGCATCGTCACCAGCAACACGTGCTCGCACGCGTCCAGCCACAGCAGGCGGGCGCGCAGGAGCGGGCCGTTGGCCAGGTCGAAGGGCCTCACGGACTCCTCGTGGGCCAGTCTCCGGGCGGAGTCCTGCCGCTCGGAGGCGGGCAGCTCCCGCAGGTCCACCACCGGCAGCGGCATGCGCGCGGGCGGGTGGATGCGCTGCGAAGGCTCGCCGTCGCGCGAGGTGAAGGTGGTGCGCAGCGCCTCGTGTCGGGCGACCACGTCCGTGAGGGCCCGGGCCATGGCCTCCACGTCCAGTGCGCCTGTCAGCCGCACCGCCGTGGGGATGTTGTAGAGGGCCGTTCCCGGCTCGAGCTGGTCGATGAACCACAGGCGCTGCTGGGCGAAGGACAGCGGCAGCTCGCCCGTGCGGGGCACCGGGGTGAGCGCGGGGACAGCCAGGCCCTGGTGGGCCCTCCGGGCGACGTCCACCTCCCGGGCCAGGCCGAGCACGGTGCGCGCCTCGAACAGCTTGCGCAGGGGCAGCTCGGCGCCAAGGCTGGCGCGGATGCGCGAGACGACCTGGGTGGCCAGCAGCGAGTGGCCGCCCAAATCGAAGAAGCTGTCGTTCACGCCCACGCGCTCGACGCCCAGCACCCGGGCGAAGATCTCCGCGAGGGCGGCCTCGGTGGGGGTGGACGGCGCCACGTACTGGCCGCGCCCGGCCGCCGGTGCCTCCGGGGCGGGCAGGGCCTTGCGG
>JBKGHK010000801.1:0-4311 GCA_046520375.1 Pyxidicoccus sp. 3LFB2 | reverse complement strand
GGAGGCCGAGCCCGTCATCGAGTCCACCACCGGCCGCATCGACTCCGAGGACGTCCGCGTCGCCCTGCGCGCCGTGACGCCCCTGGTGCAGCAGTGCTTCGAGGACGCGGCGCAGCGCAACCGGGGGCCGCAGAAGGTGCGGCTGCGCTTCACGGTGGAGCCCGGCGCCCCGGGAAGCCTGACGGCCGAAGGGGGCCAGATGAGCGGAGGCGAGCTGCTGGAGAGCACCATTCCGGACCCGATGGTGCAGGCGTGCGTGCTGGACTCGCTGCTGGACGCCCGGTTTCCGGCCCCGGCGGGGGGAGGCAAGGCCACCGTCGTCTACCCCTTCGAGTTCCGCGTGCCGGGGGACGCAGGCCGGTAGCGCCGGGCGCCTTACGCGGGGTCGAGGACGCACATCCAGAGCCCCTCTTCCAGGGTGCAGCGGGTGCCGGCAATGGCGCGGAACTGCGGCAGCCGCTGGGGGATGGAGAGGTAGACGGTCTCCGGGTCCAACCGGCCGGCCTGGACTTCGGCATCCAGCCCCAGGCAGTAGGCCTGCGCGAGGGAGTCGTCCAGCCGCGCCACATAGCCGCTGTTGAACGTCAGCCCCAGGAGGTACGCGCGGTACGCCCAGCGGTGGAAGTCCGCGGGGCCGGCACGGCAGCCCCGGCCCGAGCCGTCATGGGACTGCGGCGGATACAGCACCAGGTGCTTGCGCACCCGGGCGGCCTCGCGGAGCGCGTCGGAGGGCGGCGAGTGCCACCGCCCGCCCTCGTGGGCCTGGCGCCCGCCGCCCAGGTCGACGTCGAGCACCTGCAGCGTCAGGGCGAGCGTCAGCAACACCGACGCGGTGGCCGGCCTCGGCAGGCGCAAGAGCGCGAGCGAGGCCCCCAGCAGGACGAGGTAGTAGAGCGGCCACACGAAGCGGCCCGAGGCGCGGAAGGCCTCCACCCACCGCAGGCCGGGCCGGTAGAACGCGGACAGGTCCGCGACGGGCTCGCCCAGCCAGGTGATGCGCCAGGAGAGCGCGAAGAACGCCAGCCCCAGGGCCACGACGGTGACGGGCCCCCACCGCCGCCACACGCGCCCCACGTCCCGCGCCCGCAGGCCCGCCAGGACGAGCGCGGCCGCGAGCGCGAACAGCCCGCCCACGCCCAGGTAGCCGAAGCCCTCGTACTGCGAGCCGCCCCTGCGCAGGTTGGGCAGGAAGCGCGACCAGTTGATGTCCCGGTACCCGTGCGGGTTGAGGAACGTCGCCAGGTCCGCGGAGAAGTCGCCGAAGCCGACGGCGCCCAGGGGGCCCGTCATCCCGAAGTAGCCAAAGGCCGCGAGGAGCCCCGCCACGGTGGCGACGGCCGCCACCGCGGCGAGCACCGGCCAGCGCCAGCCCAGGTGTCCCTCCAGCGCGGTGCGCACGCAGAGCGCCACCGCGAGCGCCAGCACCATGACGCTGAGCACCGGGTGGATGCCCGCCGCGACGGCACAGAGCAGCAGCCCGCCGCCCAGCGCCCGCTTCGCATCCCGCGCATCCCGCTGGGGCAACAGGTGCAGCCCCACCAGGAGCACGAGGGGCCAGTGGGCACTGAGGGCATCGTGCGACATGCTCATCCGGGCCAGGAGCGCGGGCGACAGCACGAGCAGCGCACCGATGAGCCACTGGAGCGTCACCCGCGCGCCCATCCCCCGTGCCACCCAGGCCCCCTCCGCGCCCTGGAGCCCGAGGCACAGGGCCATCCAGGGCCCGATGTACTGGAAGTCCACCGGCAGCAGCGCGGAGAGCGGCCGGAGCAGCAGCCCCACCCAGGGCAGCGAGTCCGTGTACCCGAGCGTCGTGCCCAGCGGATGGACGTACCCGGGGATGGCGCCCAGCGGCAGCCCGGGCGGCGCGTTGCGGAAGAAGAGCCACCCCAGCAGGTGCTGGCTGAAGTCGTCGCGCATGAGCCAGCCCAGCCGCATCGGGTCCAGCGCCGCCGGCCCATACATGGCGAGGAACGTGAGGACGCCCAGGAGCGCGGCGCCCAGGGGGCCCGCCTGCGCCCCGGCGAAGCGCGAGGCCCGGGCCAGGACGTGCCTCGCCCCACCACGCGCGCCGGAGGCTGGAGGGACGGGGCTCACGTCGGACATGGGCAGCGCGCTAAGCACGGACGTTTCCGGGCCGTCAAGGAATCGAAGCCGGCCCCCCCTCCCCCGCCGAGGCTCCACCCCGGCAGCAATGTTCCGGGGATGTGGGACACCGAAACCGCCGGACGCCCGGTTTGCAGCCCCGGCAGGTGGGGGGAGGCCCTGGTCGTCTCCCCCTTCGGGCGTCCGCATACTGGGGGAGGCTGGCCGGTAGGGTCGGGTTTTGCGTAAGGTGCCCCGGGCCCCCTCCCCTTCATGACCGTCACCGTCGAACAGCTTGGTTCCCAGGACGCGGATGCCCTGCGTGCACTGCTGTCGAAGGACCCGGTCCACAACCTCTACCTGCTGGGGTTGCTGGAGGAGTTCGGCATCGCCCCGCGCGGGCGGGTGCCCTTCGCCTTCTATGGCCGCTTCGACAACGAGGTGCTCACCGCCGCCGTCTTCGTGGGCGGAGAGGGCGGCCTGGTGGTGCCCAGCGCGAGTGACGCCTCGGCCACCAGCGTGATTGCGGACGCGCTGGCCTCGTCGATGAAGCTGCGGGGCACGGTGGGGGACAAGTCCGCGGTGGACGCGCTGGTGCGCAGCCTGTGCCAGGGCAAGCCCCGGCTGTCCCGCACGCAGCGGCTGTTCAGCGTGTCCGCGGACGACCTGGGCCCCTTCACCAACCCGCTGCTGCGGCTGGCGCGCGAGGAGGACATCCCCCGGCTGCTGCCGCTGGCACAGGGCTTCGTGCGCGAGTCCCTGGAGAGAGACCCGCTGGCGGAGGACCCCATGGGCTACGAGGCCCGCGTCGTCCAGCGCGTCCGCCAGCGCCGCACGTACGTGCTGGAGGAGGCGGGCGGGCTGGTGTTCAAGGTCGACATCGGCAGCCGCTCCCAGTACGGCGCGGAGTTGGAGGGGCTCTACACGCTGCCGGCCGAGCGGAAGAAGGGCAACGCCACCCTGTGTCTGGGGCAGATTTCCCGGCACCTGCTGTCCTCGCTGCCCCGGCTGACGATGCGCATCGACGAGCGCGACGAGAGCACCGCGCGCATTGCCCGCAAGGTCGGCTACCTGGCCGGCCGCACGCAGCGACTCGTCCTGGTCGACTAGCGGGGCCTGCCGTACAGTCGGCGCGTCCATGAGCCGTCCCACGCCTTCCCGCCGTCCCCTCTCTGGAGAGGGCCCCGTCATCCTCCACGTCGCTTCGGACCCGCGCTGGCTGCCGCTGGCGCTGGAGCGCTTCGACGAGGTGCTGGTGGACCATGCCCACTGCGAGAAGAAGGCCGCGGCCAACGCGCTCTCGCTGCTCCAGATGTACCCGGACCTGCCCGGGCTGCCCGCGCAGATGGCGCGGCTGGCCCGCGAGGAGAGCGCGCACCTGGCCAAGGTGCTGGAGCTGATGGACGCGCGCGGCCTGACGCTGACGAAGGACGCGGGAGACCCGTACGCCCAAGGCCTGCAGAAGCTGGTGCGCACGCCCTCCGCCGAGCGCCGGGTGGACCGGTTGCTGGTGGCGGCCGTCATCGAGGCCCGCTCCTGCGAGCGGCTGTCCCTGCTCGCCGAGGGGCTGACCGAGCCTTCGCTCGCCCGCTTCTACGGAGAGCTGGCGCAGTCCGAGGACGGGCACCAGTCCCTCTTCTTCCGGCTGGCTGTCACCGCCGCCAACGGCGACGAGGCCCCCGTGCGCGAGCGGCTGGAGTGGATGCTGGCGGACTGCGGTGCCCGGGTGCTGGTGGCGCAGGGCCGGCTCGCGCAGAAGCTCTCGCTTCCCGAGGACGTGACGCTGCTGCGCTGGGAGGCGCACGGCGCTCCGGAGGTCCTGGCCGATGCGCCCGCGGAGTCCCCGCCGGACGCCACGCCGTCCCTCGATGCCGCCGCCTACGTCATCTACACGTCCGGAAGCACGGGGCGGCCCAAGGGGGTGGTGGTGCCGCACCGGGGAATGGCGCACCTGGCCCGCTCCTCGGCGCGGCTGGAGCCGGGGCCGGGCTCTCGGGTGCTGCAGCATGCGTCGCCCTCGTTCGACATGTCCGTCTGGGACTACCTGATGGCGCTCACCTCGGGGGCGGCGCTGCACGTGGGGCCGGCCGGGCAGGTGCTCGCGGGCGAGGCGCTGTACCGCGTGCTCCACGACGAGCGCATCACCTCCGTGCTGCTGCCGCCGTCCGTCATCTCCCTGCTGCCGGACGCGCCGCTGCCGGACCTGGCGGTGCTCATCTCCGGAGG
>JBKGHK010000800.1:0-4317 GCA_046520375.1 Pyxidicoccus sp. 3LFB2 | reverse complement strand
GGCCGGGGCGCCCGCCCGCCCCAGAGGGCCGTCCGCGGCCGCGTTCGTCTCCACCAGCCGCCCGCTCGCGTCCGCGAGGAACACGCCCACCGGCAAGAGCCGCAGCACGGCGCGCAGCCGCTCCCGCTCCGCGGAAGAGGCGACCTCGACGGCGGTGAGGGGAGACTCGGACATGCGCGGGCGGTGGCCGGAGGCCAGAAGGCTACCTTGGGGCCGCCGTCCCGGGCTGACAACCCGGGTCTTCGGACAACGTCAGCCCCTGGATTTACGCGGCTGTCCCGGAATCGTCGGCTGCCGGGCGTCCGGCTGGGCTTGATTCCGGGCCGGGGGCGGGGCGTCATCCGGAACCTTTCCACAACTTCGGGAGCCGACGGGCTGATGGCGATTGCTTGCGTGGTGCTGGACTTCGACGGGACGTTCACCGACGTGGCGGCGGAGGGCGCGCCGTTCCTGCGTCACTTCCGCGAGGGGCTGGCGCGGGTGCTGGGCGACAACCTGGAGGCGGCCTGGGAGGAAGAGGTCGCCGCGCTGCGCGCCGGGGCGGACGCGCTGGGGTGGGATTTGGGCGGCAGGGTGGTGGCGCCGGCCACGGCGGACCCGTACCTGACGGCCACCTGCGCGGCGCACCGGCTGCTCCAGCGCTTCGCCCGGGGCACGGACGAGGCGAAGCGCTCGGAGGCGGTACAGGGCCTGTACCGCGAGGCGTATGCGTACTCGGCCACCGCCTTCAAGCCGGAGGCGAAGGAAGTCCTCGAGGCGCTGCTGGCCACGGGGCTGCCGGTGACGGTGGTGACCAACGCGCACACGGACCTGGTGGAGAAGAAGCTGGATCAGCTGGCGCCCAAGGGGCGTGAGCGGCTGAAGGTGTCCGGGGACGCGCGCAAGTTCCTGTTGGACCCGCCGGCCACGCCGGACGCGCGCTTCGACGCGGTGCCCGAGACGCAGACGCTGGAGGGCGTGCTGCGCCGCCCCATCTACCTGCGCCGGGGCCTGTACTTCGAGGCGCTCAAGCGCGTCTGGGACTCCACGGGCACGCGGCCCGAGGAGACGCTGGTGGCCGGCGACATCTACGAGCTGGACCTGGCGATGCCCGCCGCGCTGGGCGCGCACGTGCAGCTGGTGGCCCGCGACAACGTGCTGCCCTACGAGCTGAAGGCGATGGAGGCGCTCGGCGCCCGAGGCGGCGTGGACCGCAGCCTGCGCGCCCTGCTGCCCCGCCTGCGCTGACGGCCCGGAAACACGAAGCCCCGCGTCCTCTGGGAGGGCGCGGGGCTTGCGTGCTTCGGTGGGGCCCGGTGAAGGGCCCTGCCTGGAGCTGGAGGAGCGCCTTAGACCTTGGCGCCCGGCGTCGGCTGGAACACCTCGTTGAACTCGGTGATGGCCTTGTTCAGCGCCGTCTTGATTTCGGCGGTCAGCTCGCGCTTGGCCTGGAGGTCCTTGGCGACGTTCGGGTGCTTGCCGTCCGCGAACTCGAGGAACTCACGCATCCAGCGCACCACGTCGGCCACCGGAATCTCGCGAATCCAGCCGCGCTTCTTGGGGTCGTCGCGGTTGATGGCGGCGTAGAGCTGCATGACCTGACGCTCGACGGAGAGGGGCTCGTACTGGCCCTGCTTGAGCACCTCCACCATGCGGGCGCCACGGGCCAGGGTCTCCTGGGTGGCCTTGTCGAGGTCCGAGCCGAACTGGGCGAAGGCCGCGAGCTCGCGGTACTGCGCCAGGTCCAGCTTCATGGTGCCGGCCACCTGCTTCATGGCCTTGATCTGCGCGGCGGAGCCGACGCGGGACACCGACAGACCGACGTTGATGGCGGGGCGGACGCCGGCGAAGAAGAGGTCCGTCTCGAGGAAGATCTGCCCGTCGGTAATCGAGATGACGTTCGTCGGGATGTACGCGGACACGTCACCGGCCTGCGTCTCGATGATGGGGAGCGCGGTCAGCGAGCCGGCGCCCTCCTCGTCGGACAGCTTGGCGGCGCGCTCCAGCAGGCGGCTGTGGACGTAGAACACGTCGCCCGGGTACGCCTCGCGGCCCGGCGGGCGGCGCAGGAGCAGCGACAGCTGGCGGTACGCCACGGCCTGCTTGGACAGGTCGTCGTACACGATGAGCGCGTGCATCTTGTTGTCGCGGAAGTACTCGCCCATGGCCACGCCGGCGTACGGCGCGAAGAACTGCATGGGCGCCGGGTCGGAGGCGTTGGCGGCCACCACCGTGGTGAACTCCATGGCGCCGTGGCGGGCCAGCTTCTCCACCACCTGGGCCACCGTGGACTGCTTCTGGCCGATGGCGACGTAGATGCAGTAAACGCCCAGGCCCTTCTGGTTGATGATGGTGTCGATGGCGACGGCCGTCTTGCCCGTCTGGCGGTCACCGATGATGAGCTCGCGCTGACCGCGGCCCACCGGCACCAGCGCGTCCAGCGCCTTGATGCCCGTCTGCAGGGGCTCGTGCACGCTCTTGCGCTTCACGATGCCGGGCGCCTTCACTTCCAGGCGGCGCGTCTCGGTGCCGACGATGGGGCCCTTGCCGTCCAGCGGCTTGCCGAGCGGGTCCACGACGCGGCCCAGCAGCCCCTTGCCCACGGGCACGGAGGCAATCTGCTGGGTGCGCTTGACGACGTCACCCTCGCGGATGCTCTGGAAGTCACCCATGATGGCGACGCCGACGTTGTCCTCCTCGAGGTTGAGCACGAGGCCCTGGACCCCGTTGGTGAACTCGACCAGCTCACCGGCCAGGGCGCCCTCGAGGCCGTAGATGCGGGCGATACCGTCACCGACGGACAGCACGGTGCCAGTCTCCGCGACGGTGACCTTCTTGCCGTAATCCTTGATCTGCTCCCGGATGATTCTGCTGATCTCGTCGGCGCGGATTTCCATGGGCGTTTCGCGTCCTTGCACAGGGGCGGCCCACGTGGGGAAGGCCGCCGAAAGCTGGAAGTGGGGGCCCCTTACCATGCACACCCCCCCGCTGCAATGCGCACGGCATGGCTCGCGCATGAGGGGGATGATGGCCCCGGTAAGGGAGGAGACAGCCCGGGGTGGGCGATTCTTCCTGCCATGCCCTGCGTGAAGGTGCGCCGCTTCTGCCGGGCATCAGCCCGGGCCACGCCCCTGTCACCCGCCGTGCTACGGCCCGGGAGGGGGGCGGCCCGTCAGGCGCCGCAGGCCTGGCGGGGGAGCCAGACGAGGAAGCGGACCCCGCCGCCAGAGCGGGACTCCACGGTGAGCCGGCCCCCGTGGGCGAGGGCAATCTGCCGGCTGATGTAGAGCCCCAGCCCCAGCCCGTCCGGGCTGGTGGGGCGGCCCCGGCGGAAGGGCTCGAAGAGGGCGGCGTGCTCCTCGGCGGGCACCACCAGCCCCTCGTTGAGGACGGTGAGGGTGACGCCCCCCACCGCGCCGGTGAGGCGCAGGGACACCGGCGCGTCCTCGGGGCCGTGCTGGAGGACACTCCCCAGCAGGTTGTCCGCGAGCTGCGCCAGCCGGGGCGCGTCCCAGGTGCCGCGCAAGTCGCCTTCCAGCTCCAGGTGGATGCTCCTGCCGGGGTGGGCCAGCCTGCGCTCCTCCACCACCCGCGTCACCACCGGGTCCAGCACGCCGGGCTCGGGGCGCACCACCAGCCCTCCGGCCAGCCGCTCCCGCGTGAAGTCCAAGAGCTCGTGGATCATCCGCTCCATGCGCCGGGCCGCCTGGGCCACGTGGCCCACCAGCCGCCGCTGGGGCTCTTCCAGCCCGCCCATGCGCTGCAGGGAGCCGGTCCCCACCTGGATGGCCTGCAGGGGCGTGCGCAAATCCGTGCCCATGACGCCCAGCAGCTGGTCTCGGAAGTGCTCGGTGCGGGCCGCGCGCTCCTCGGCGACCTTGCGGCTGCTGATGTCCCAGACGCCGGCCATCCGCACCTGCCGGCCCTCCCACGTCACGTAGCGCCCCAGCACCTCCAGCGGCAGGCGCGTGCCGTCGCCCCGCACGCACACCACCTCGTAGGGCGCCTCCACCCCCCGGCCCACCGCCGCCATCACCGTGGGGCGGGACTCCGGGGCCACCCACTCCAGGAGGTTGCGGCCGATCAGCTCCGAGGCCGACGTGTACCCCAGCAGCTGGGCCATGGCGCGGTTGGCGTCGAGGATGCGGCCGTGCTCATGCAGGAAGTACCCGTCGCACGCCACGTCCGCCAGGCCGCGCAGGTGGTCCTCGCGCTCGCGCAGCCGCCGGGCGGCATTCACCCGCTCCGTCTCGTCGCGCACCCACAGCACCACGCCGGCCAGCGTCCCGCCGTGGAGCGCGGGGGACATGCCCACCCGCAGGTGACGCTCTCCGGCCG
>JBKGHK010000007.1:0-46802 GCA_046520375.1 Pyxidicoccus sp. 3LFB2 | reverse complement strand
CAGAAGATGGGACTGCGTCCGCGCGGCTGCACCTCCCACCAGGGCTGCTGGCGGGATTATGAAACGAGTTCTTAATAGCTCTCGCTCCATCTCGAGCTGGCGCACGCGCTTGCGTAGCTACGAGAGTTCCGTGCGCTCCTCGCTGGTGAGCGCGCCCGGCTTGCCCTGGCCCCTGTCCGTCTTCGCCTGCTCCACCCACTTGCGGAAGGCCGTCTCGGTCAGGTCCAGGTCTTTCGCCACCTCCGCGACGGACTTGCCCTCCACCAGCACCAGCTTCACCGCCCCGGCCTTGAACTCCGGCCTGAAGCTACGTCGCTGCCGCCTCTGCTTCTTCTCTCTCCGACATCGAACACCCTTCCATCACATCGGGGGGCCACGGAAGCGGGGGACTCTCAGTGAGGAAGTTCTGCTGGCAAGGTGAACCCAATATACTGCGCGCCATGCGTCTCCGTCGTTGCCTGAAATTCACCAGCTCAGCACTCGCTGCTGTGGCAGTGTTCCTGGCTACCGGCATGCTCTTGCTAGCCTGGACAGTGCCGGACGTCTCGCCGTTGGCGAGCCAACTCCCGGAGCGCACAAGCTATATGCGCGAGAGGGCTGCCACTCAGGGCCTGCCCCTGGATACCTACAGCATCGAGCCCATGGAGGTGGTCACTTCCGCCCCACTCCTGGTGTGCGCCGTAGTCAAGTCAGAGGACGTATCGTTCTTCCTCCATGACGGCTTGGACTGGGACCAGCTCGTGAATGCCCTTTTTGCCATGAGACGAAAAGTCATGGGTGCCAGCACCATCACACAACAACTGGCGCGCAACCTGTATCTCAGTCCTGAGCAAACCCTTGTGCGCAAGCTACGCGAAGTTTTCATAGCCCGGGAGCTTGAGCAGAAGCTCTCTAAGCCTCGCATCCTGGAGATCTACCTCAACGTTATCGAGTGGGACACTGAGGGGTGGGGCATAGCGTACGCGGCCCATCACTACTTTCATAAAGCTCCTCCAGAACTGGATGTCTTCGAGGTCAGCTTCCTCTCCGCGCTTATCCCGGCGCCGAGGCAGCCGCTGCAGGGGGGCAACCTCGCGCGAGCTGAGCGTGTGCAGCGCCGGGTCATCTACCAACTCTATGCATCAGGCATTATAGAGGAGAGAGAATGGCATCAGGCCATAGGGCGCTCCTGGTCCACTTTCGCCTGCCTTCGCCAGGGCAGGCCTCTTGAGGAAGCTCTGACCTGCACGCAGCCGCCTAAGGAAGCAGATGCCGAAAGGCCTCCATTACGCGTCCGCCTGGAAGAGGCGCCCTTGCCGCGGGATGCCTGGCTTGAGACGGGTTGCGGCGTTGCACGCAACTTGCGCGAGGCGAGACGCCCAGACGCGCGGCGGCGCCCAGAGTGACTCTTTCAGCCCAGTACGCGCCCGCTGAACGTGAATGGAGTTTCCCCGTCAAATCGGACAGTCGGGCGCGCCAGCCCTCGACAGGCGGCGCACTGCTTCCGCCGATTCTCCAGGCCCATCTGCTGGGTTGACGGTGGATGCGACGTGGTACGCGCAATGGCGCCACCTCCCTGCGAAGGTAGCGCCAAGGAAGCCAAGAACTATCTTCCGGCGTGGAAGAAACGGGGTCCACTTCAAGCCATGCCTGTGTTAGCCTGAGTTCAAAGCGTAAGCCGTCCACAATGAGGCTCATGAAGGTCCCGCAGCAGAAAGAACGTCATGCTCTCGCCGCCTTGGAACGAACTGGTGTCATCCATTCTGCATGCGGGCGAGTATGGCTCGTGGTTCCCAGGCCGGTGGCAGTACCTGAGGGACTTCACGGCTTGGCAATTGCGTGCGCGATACGGGCAGCGCGTCCCGGCCCAAGGGCCCAAGCGGCTCACTGTCATCCTCTTGAGCTACCGGCGAATTGGTAACATGGAGCCGCTTGTACGCAACCTGCTGCTCGCGGATTTCGTCGACCGGATCCTCATCTCGAATAACAACCCTGAGTACCGCATCGCGGATTGGGTGCGCGTGCGCGATGAGCGGCTGCACTGGGTGGATCAACCTGTCCGCCGGCCTGCTGGTGTTCGCTTCGAACTTGCCCGAAGCGAGCCGGGCGAGTACTTCGTTAGTATTGATGACGACACCTTCATATCCCCTGAGCAGCTCCGTCAACTTTTCGCGACGATGATCGCCGACCCCAGTGTGCCACATGGCTTTCAGGGAGAGTGCTACGAGGGGGAACAGGGTCCGCAGCGGTTCTCGGGGTGGCGCGTAGGCCTGCGCGGTCGGCGTCGGGTCGATGGGCTCAACCGCCTCTATTGTTTCACCCGCGAGCATCTGGAGGAGCTATTCAGGCTTGCGAGCATCCTGGGGCTTCAGGTAGGCAATCTGGCCAATGGCGAGGATCTGCTCCTCAGCTTCAGTGGCAAGACCAGGCCCTTGATCGAGGATATCGGTCATGTGGGCGAGTGTTTGTCGGCTTATCGTAAAGGAACGGCTACCTGGCGCACACACGAAAATTTCTTCCGGGAGCGTCGAGACCTCTGGATGCGTCTGCGCGAGATCAAGCTGCTGGAGTCTGCTGGGGCGTTGAATTGAGCCAGCATGACACTCACGGAAATTCAGTGTTTTGCGAGCCATCAATTGCGATGCGAATGATTCATCAGCACAGCCAACATCCCCAGCTCTATCGCAAGCAGGAGCGCTACGGGAATGATGAGCAGCGTGTAGTCGGTTAGAGAATGAATGAGTGTGCCGAGCACGGCGGCAAGCAGCCCGATGGGTGTTGGGCCCTGAAGTAGCGCCCCTGAGAGTGCACGCCGGAGCAGCGTCCCAAGGGGCCACAGCAACAGCACGAGGCCCAGCAGCCCGAGTTCGGCGACGATCTGGAGGTACATGTTGTGGGCGTGTTCATGCTGTGCACGGCCCACGATGTCGTCCGGGTAGAAACCGCCGAGCAGTTGGTAGAAGTTGCCCAGCCCCACCCCCAAGATGGGACTGGCTTTCACCATCTCGAACCCCGCCAGGAACAAGAAGTACCGCCCATCCGTCAGGGCATTGATTTGTTCGGGTGTCCGGGTAGCCACGACGTAGCCCCCCGTAGCAAGGGCCACCAGTCCCAGCACGGGCACGGCAAGCCATTTCCACCTTCTGATGGAAGCGGATTTTGCCTCGGGAAGAAACAGCAGGAGGAGCAGCGGCACTGCGGCCACTGCAAGCCATGCCCCCTGTGAGCGAGTGAGATACAAAGCCGGAAGCCCTGTCATCAAACAGAGCACAGCAAGCCATCGACTCAGGCGTTCTCGCGCAGCCACCAACAGAGCCGCGCTCAAGGGCAGACTCATGAGCAGGCATGTGGCGAACTGGTTGGGACCCGAAAACAGGGAGGTGGCCCGATTGACGCCGTGGAAATACCCGGTGAGATCGTCCGTGAAGTAGCCGACGAGACCGACCAGATTGACGAGGCAGGCCGAGCCGAGCAACGTCCGCATGAGTGTCTCGATGCCCTTGAGATCGAGATTGGAGCGAACAAACTGGAACAGCAAGAACACTTCGAGAAAAGAGAAGAGCGCCCTCGCGGGATAGAAGGGGCCAATCATCGGGTCGTGGAACAGGATGGCGAGCAGGTCGAACTTGTCCGTTGAAAACCCCGTGCTCTGGAGCCGGGCGGCACATGCGGCAACCGCCGAGCCAGCCGCCACCGAGAAAAATGGCAACCACGGTATGTCGCGCGGGGAAAGCTCCAGTGACACCGTCCTGCCGCGCGCCGCATCCAGGAACCAGAGGAGAAAGAATGCCAACAGGACGACTTCAAGCGTGGGGGCCACTATGTAAAGCTCGGGCCGTGCGCCTCCTTGCAGAAAAGGAATGAAGAAGGCGAGGACGAAGAAGAAGCGCCTCAGGTCTTGGTGGGACAGCACAACCATGATGAGGAACACGGCGAGCAGCCAGTACTGCCCGAAACTCCAGACGAACCCCGCCACGATGAAAAGGAACAGCGTGGCCAGCCCCGCAATGACGGCGCGCGCTCCCTGCTGGCGGGATGAATCCGCAGCCAGGGCGACTGGGGGCAGTGAATCATTCATAAGGCACATGTTACTGAAGCAGCCCCGTGAATGCACTGGGCTAATGAATGTCGCCACCGGCGTGGTTGGGTGCCGCCTTCAATGAAATCATCGAGGGCGCGAGAGCCACGGCGGTGGAGGCGCTACTCGCAGTGGACGAGGTCGATCAGGGCAAACAAGGGGCTCTCTCGGAGCCGGCTCGCGGGATATAGGGGCCGCCGCTGCCTGACCTCGCCATGGACATCATACAGGACCTCCTCGCACCTGAGGCCGAGGTGGGTCCAATCCTTGTCTAGCTCGGTCCGGACGTAGCTCTCATCTGCCACGACTTGGATATCCGGTTCCGAGGCGGAAGTGGGGAACAACTCCCTGAATGCGATAGTCCGGGGCTGTACGAGACGGAGGTAGTTGAGGATTCCGAGGGCAATGGCCCGGGCCGCCTTTTGCGTGTACTCGGGCGACGCCAAGCGGCGATCCTCTTCGGGATCGTTGAGGGGGGAGACCTCGACAAGCACCCCGGGCATCCGGGTGTTCTTGAGCACGATGAGCGAGGATGGCATCACCCCCTTGTTGAACGTGCCGAGGACGTGCGACAGCGCGGACACGATGTTTTGTGCAAGTGGCAGCGACTGCTCGTCCCCCGGGGCGATGTGGACCCGGGATGCCCTCAGACGTTCTGGCCGGAAGCCAGGAATGTCAGTGGGCGTGAAGTCGTGGTGGATGCTGACGAAGAGGTCGCAGTTCTTCGTATTGGAGAAATCGCTGCGGCACAGCAACTCGGCATACCGGTCAGGCTCCGGGCTGCAGCGCACGTCCTCCATGCGGGTCATCTCCACCTTCGCGCCAGCCGCAGACAGGTCCTGCCCGAGGTACCGGGCGACGCGCAGGTTCACCGAGCCCTCGGTCTGGCCGGAGACCACTCCCTTCGTTCCTCCCGTGTAGAAATCACTTGGAAACCGGCCCTCGCCGCCGTGCCCGGGATCGATGCAGATGGTTGCCCCTGCGAGGGGAGCACTTGGGCTCCATGACTCGGCGGAGGGCCGCCACGCTGTCTTGGGATATCGCTGGTAGAAACTGCTTCGAGCGCACGAGCCGGTCATGACGAATGCCAGCAGGACCAGCAGCCCCAGGATGAGTCTTGATTTCCTCATTTCCGACTCGTGCCCTGCCTGTCCACCGGACTGGGCTAGGCCCAGTGGCCTCGGAAGCGGGGACTCTCATTGCTCACAAGGATATCATGTGTTCATGGACTGTCGAGGTATACTGTCACGCGGGTGCGCGGAACAGGCCGCACTTTGTGCAAGCAGGACGGAGGAGACAGACCCGAGATGATGCCGATACTCGAAGAGGCTTGGAAGGAAGTGCAGGACCATTTCGGGAACTCCGATCTCGAAAGGATCGAGGGGATGTTGGAGATCCTTGCGGGAGTGAAGGCCCCAACGCCGGCACCGCTCCAAGAGGTGTCACTGAGCGAGGGCATCTCCATCTATATCCCCGGCCTCTCGACGAAGCACTGGCATAGCCCCGAGGCCTTCCCATGGCACAAGCAGCTCGAGGCGAGCTTCCCTCAGATCAAGGAGGAGATGCTGCGGACCGTGCAAGTAAAGGCCAACCTGGAGCCCTACTCCTCCACTTATGACGTCTCCGGCGGAATTCTCGGTACCCAGGAGGCCTCCCCGGAGGTGCTCAACGAGTTTTGGGGCGCCACGTTCTTCTACAAGTACTTCGCCCGCGTCGACGCCAAGTGTGCCCTCTGTCCCACGACGGCCAAGCTGATTGACAGTGTGGGCGTGGCTCGCGAAGCGCTCTTCTCGGTCCTGGAGCCGGGGGCACACATCCCTCCGCACTCGGACCGGATGAACTTTGTCACCACCTGCCACCTGGGGCTGCTCATCCCCGACAACTGCGCCCTGCGTGTCGGCACCGAGACGCGGCAGTGGGAGGAGGGACGCTGCTTCTTCTTCGATTCGAGCTTCGAGCACGAGGCGTGGAACCGGAGCAACAGCCGGCGCGTCGTACTGCTGCTGGATGTGTGGCACCCCGATTTGAAGCCTAAGGAAATCGAAGTCATGACGCATCTGCGCCCGCGCATCGAGAAGCTGCTTGGCGCCCAGCCTCGGGCAGCCTGAGCTGTCACGGGCTCGGGCCCGCTCGCCACAAGGGTCCGGGCCGGGAGAAGCAGACCGATATGATGACAGTTCTCCTCATGCCGCTGCCAGAGAGCGGTCACATCAACCCGTCCCTCAAGCTGGCCAGGGGGCTTCAGGAACATGGCCACCGGGTCATCTACTGCGGCATCCGGGACCTAGAGGAGACTGTTCGCGCGGAGGGCTTCGAGTTCGAGTGCCTGCTGGAGGAGGTCTTCCCCCGAGGCTTCCAGACCGAGGTCAAGGCCCGGGCTGCGCATCTGCGAGGCTTGCACCGGCTGCGGTTCATGCGGGAGCTGGTTCAGCAGGAGACCCGGATGTTCGAGTGCCTGCTGCGAGGCGAGGTTGACCGGCTCATCGAGCAGCTCCGCCCGGATCTGGTCATCTGTGACGCGATGCTGCCAGAGCCCGCGCTGGTCTGTCATGGCCACCGGGTGCCGTGCCTGATCCTACACACGAGCATCCCCCATCAATGTGGGCCCCTGCAGCCGCCTCTCAGCTCAAGCATGATCCCGGGTAAGGGACTGGGCAAGAGGGCCCGGATCTCTTGGGAGTGGTTTCGCCTAATCCTCAAGATGAAGGTGAGTGGCACGATGCTGCGCTGGGTGGGCCTGGAGCCAGCCTACCATCGCTACCGCCTGGAGCTGGCGCGCAAGCACGGCTATCCTCCGGAGGGGCTGGATTTCACGGGCTCGCTCAATGGGGTTCGCAGCCCCATGTTGGTCCTCTGCCCTCGCGATTTCTCCGAGTTCCGTGAGGCGAAGCCCGCAGTCGAGTACATCCATACAGGGCCGTGCATCGATCTCGTGCGGCAAGAGACCATGTTCCCCTGGGAGCGGCTTTCCGAGGACAAGCCCCTCATCCTCTGTTCCCTGGGGACGATGGAGATCCATCCGGACAGGGCCAAGCGCTTCCAGAGAGCCATCCTCGGCACGGCGCGGCAGCGCCCGCAGTGGCAGTTCGTTGTCGCTACCAACCGGTGGGAGCACCTCCAGGATGGAATGCAGTCGCTGCCAAACGTGGTGGCAGTGGCACGGGTGCCGCAGCTGAAGCTGCTCCAGCGCGCGGCGGCAATGGTGACCCATGGCGGCTTCAACAGCGTCAAGGAGTGCCTCTACTTCGGAGTCCCCTTGGTCGTCGTCCCCGTCCAGTTCGACCAGCATGGCATCGCGGCCCGAGTCGTGCATCACGGGCTCGGCGTGAGGTCCGACATCGACAAGCTCACGCAAGAGCAGCTCCTCGTCCAGCTCAGCCAGGTGATGGAGGACCCGGCACACCGCCTCGCGCTCGAGCGCATGAAGGCGCTGTTCCGCGAGGCTGAGCAGGAGGCAGACCCGGCTCGGCTTGTCTCTCGGTACCTGAGCGACGAGGGCCGGCCCGGCGAGCGCAGAGGGGCCTGACAGCGGTGATCAGTCGTACGGAACCGAGTAGCCGCAATGGATGAACCAGCCCTCCGCATCGCGGTGGGTGATGGCTTCGGCGGCCTCCTGGACGGCCACCTTGAGTGTGCTGACGGTGGGGGCCGCCAACTTCCGGAGCAGTGCCTTGACCTTGCTGCAGCACAGCTCGATGGGATTGAGGTCGGGGCTGTAGGGCGGCAGGTACAGGACGTCTGCGCCGGCCGCGCGAATCGCCTCCTTGACGCCCGTCGCGTGGTGCGCCCCCAGGTTGTCCATCACCACCAGGTCGCCCTGACGCAGATTCGGGACCAGGTAGTCGTTGACGAAGCAGAGGAAGACGGCGCCCGACGTGCCGCCCTCCACCGTCATCAGGGCCTCGACTCCGTCCAGGGTGAGAGCGCCAGTCATGGTGAGCACCGAGGCAGCTCCTCGTCGGCCACGCGCCTGGGCATGCCCCCGCCACGAGGCCGCGGCTGCACATCGCCTGTCTCGCGCTTCAGCCGGAGGACCCGGTTCACCGTGGCCCGGCCCACGCGTAACTGCTCTGCCAATTCCTCGTACGTCTTGCCGCTCTCCTCGCGCACCTCGGGGATGCGTCGATGTAGGTCCTCGGAAATCGGTCGGGTCATTCCCCGAGCAGATCATGCGCTCCGGATCGGCTCAACCGAACCCCGCTGTGACCGCCCGGCGCGGCTCGCCGGCCCTCAAAGCCCGGCGCGACAAGCCAATCTCGGTTGGCAGGGAGGAAACCGCCACACGCGTCGGGCTCCCCACTCGGAAGTGATGAGCCCCATGTCGTGACGAGGTGCCAGGGCGTGTTCTCCTCGTCCGCTCCGCCGTCCAGGAGGCAAGACGTCTGATGCTGGCGCTTGTCTGGAGGGTGTGCCCGACGGTGGACTTCGTGCCGCAGTGGAGCCGCTGGCGGCGGCGCCACCAAGCCATCGCCAAGCCGTGCCACTCCCGCCGCAACAGTCCCCGGCTCAAAGTACAACTGAAGAACTATGCCGGAGCCGCATGAGGCTCGGCCTGCCAGCGCCGCAGCTCTCCCTTGAGGTACTTCGCGCGGCATTCGCGGCGCTGGAGCTTGCCGCTGGAGGTCTTGGGGATCTCGCCCTGCTGCAGGAGGACAACCTCGTGAACGTCCACGGAGTGGGCAGCGGCGACAGCGCTGCCGATCTTCCGGGCGAGCTGTTGCAGATCCAGGGGGCGTGTGGCTTCGGTGGGTTCTTTGAGCGGGAAGCGCCGATCGATCTCGGCGAGCACGACCAGCTTCTCCTCGTTCTGGTGCTCGATAGAGAACGCCACGCTGCAGCCCTGTCGCAGGGCCTCGTGCGTGCACTCCACGGTCTGCTCGATGTCCTGGGGGTAGTGATTGCGGCCGTCGATGATGATCAGATCCTTGATGCGCCCGGTGATGTACAGCTCCCCCTCGAGCAGCAGCCCCAGGTCGCCCGTGCGCAGGAAGGGGCCCTCGCCACTGTCCTGGACGCGGGCCTGGAAGACCTCGGCATTGATGGCGTCGCGGCCCCAGTAGCCCTGGGTCACGTGAGGGCCCGCCACCCAGATCTCCCCCACCTCTCCTTGCGCGCGCGCCGTGAGCGTCTTGGGGTCGACGATGCGGATGCGCTCGGCCCCCCAGCTCGTCCCGCAGCCGACGAGTGTCCGCGAGTGGGGGGTACCGGCGGCCACTGGGACGGCAAGGTCGCGCTCCATCGCGCCGGCGTCCACAGTGAGCGTCCGGTAGGGCTTGAGGGGGACACCGCCTGAGACGAAGAGCGTGGCCTCGGCCAGGCCGTAGCAGGGGTACAATGACTCGCGCCGGAAGCCCACCGAGGCAAACGCGTCGGCGAACCGCGCCAGGGTATCGGCTTGCACGGGCTCGGCGCCGTTGAAGGCGATGCGCCACGAGCTGAGATCCAACGTCGCGCGCTGCTCGGGCTTCACCTTGCGCACGCAGAGAGCATAGCCGAAGTTGGGGCCTCCGCTCATCACCGCGCGATAGTGGCTGATGGCCCACAGCCAGCGAGCCGGGCGCTGCAGGAAGGACCACGGGGACATCAGCACTGCGCGCGTGCCGACGTACATCGACAGCAGCACGTTACCGATGAGCCCCATGTCGTGGTAGAGCGGCAGCCAGCCGACGATGGTCGAGTTCTCATCCATGCCCATGCTCTGGCGGAGCATCTCCTCGTTGTCGAGCAGGTTCCGGTGCAGCACCATGACGCCCTTGGGCGTCGAGGTGGATCCCGAGGTGTACTGGAGGAAGGCCAGAGACCGGCCGGTGAGGGTGGGAGGTCTCCACCGCTCCGCGAGACCCGCCGGCAGCGCGTCCGTGGCGATCCAGGTGATGTCACCCAGCGCGGGATGCTGCTCCTGGAAGACCTTCACCGTGTCCAGGATGGCGGTGGTCGTGAGCGCGAAGCGCGGCCGGGCATCCTGGATGATGGAGAGGATGCGCGGGATGGACTGCAAGTGCTGCGGGGGGTAGGCGGGCACCGCGGCCACGCCCGCGTAGAGACTGCCGAAGAAGGCGCCGACGTGCTCCATCCCCGGCGGGTAGATCAGCAGCGCGCGCTCCCCCGAGGCCTTGTACTCCTGCAGCTGCGCCGCGATGGCGCGGGCGTGGCGATCGATGTCGGCGTAGGTCCAGTTCTGCTCCTCTTTCTCCCCATCGCCGAGGAAGGTGTAGGCGTAAGCGTCAGGGTGGCGCTGCGCGCGCCAGCGCAGCAGATCGGTCAGGGTCTCGACGGCAGGGATGGCGGTTGGCACGGTGGGGGCTCGTTTGCGGGTAAGGGGCTCACTGTGGCGTCACTGGGCAGGGGACTTCGAGTTCGTCGATGGTGCGCAAGGGACGGTAGGTGAGCGCCAGCGTCGTGAGGAGGATTGTGAGTAGGCCGCACATGAAGAACATCGCCGCGACGCCGCGGCCTGGCCCCTCTCCGATGAGCCCTCCCAGCAAGGGGACGAGAGCCCCGCCTGGGCGCAGCGCCGGCACGAACACTGAATCCGCTAATGGGCCCGCGATGGCATAGGCCAGCGGAACCATGCCTCCGGTGATGGTGCCGGAGAAGGCGAAGAACCGGCCTCGCAGCTCCAAGGGCACTTTGAGCTGGAGGATGGCCTGACTGGAGCCGTTGATGATGGAGACGCTAAAGAAGAAGCAGAAGGCGATGGTCGCCAGCAGCGGGGTGGTGGTCGCCAACCCAACGAGGACGAGACAGGCCCCGCAGGCGAACTGGGACCCCAGGACTCCCAGGATCAGTCGCTTGGGGCCACCCCACGTGCTCATGACCACCCCGCCTGCCAGCAGGCCGACACCACCGGCCGTGGTGAGCACCCCCAGCATGGTGACGCTGGCCATGGAGAGCACCAGCGGAGTGACCAGCAGCTCGACGATGCCAGACAGGAAGTTGCTGGCGGCCAGAAAGCCCAGCAGGGACAACAGGCCAGGGGCTGTTTTCAGGTACGCACCGCCCTCCATCATCGAGGCGAGGATGGGGGGATGCTCCCCGCGGGGCGAGGGAACGAGGAAGTGAGAGGGGATGCGCAGCAGCAGCAGGGGCAGCATGCCGAGAATGAAGGTGATCGCGTCGATCAAGAGCACGCCCTGCAACTGGATCGTCGCCAGCAGCCAGGCGCTCACCATGGGAGTGGCCAGTTGTGAGAAGGCGAGCCCTAGCTGGATGAGGCCGTTGGCCCTGCCCAGTTGCCCAGGCGGGACGACGGTGGAGACCAGGACGGAGAAGGTCGGCTGCTGGAACGCGTTGGCCACCGATACGATGGCGGTGGTGATGTAGGCATGCCAGGGCTGCAGGTGCCCGCTGAAGAGAAGTGCCGCGAGTACCAGGGTCATCAGGCCGGCGACGATGTCGCTGATGACCAGCACCCAGCGACGGTTCCAGCGATCCACGAGCGCGCCCGCCATGGGCCCCAGCACGATGCCGGGAAGGGTGGCCGCCAGCATGACGAGTGCGAAGCGCGTCACACCGCCCGTGGTCTCGTAGGTCCACACGCCCAGGGCAAAGCTCGTCAGCCCCGAGCCCAGCAGCGAGACTACCTGTCCAAGCCAGATGAGCAGCACGGAGCCGAGGGGCAAGCCAAGCGAGCGGGTGCCCGCAGAGGAGCTCATCGGGAGCCCCCGTCCTGTGCCAAGCGCAGGCGCTGGCGCACCTTCTCCGCCAGGTACTGGACGTGCGGGGTGGCCATCATCGTCATGTGGTCACCAGGAACGCTCTCGACGGGCACGGTGCGAGCCGCGTAGCGCTTCCAGCCCCAGGTGGGATCGTCGATGAAGGACTCGGGGACGATGCCATCCTCCTCGTGCCGCTCTTGCGCGCGGAACAGGCAGATGGGGACGGGGACACTCTCTCGAGGCAGGTAGGTGATCTGGTAGGCGGCCTTGTAGACCTCAATGAGGCCGTGGACCTGCTGGCTGTCGGTGCCCTGCGGCAGGATGCCGGCCTCGATGAGGCGCCGCGTCAGGTGCTCGCGGCGCTCTTGCGGAGAGAGGGGGCGCAGCGCCTCGGCGGAGAGGGGGAGTTCGGCGCTGTACAGGCGGCCCGCAGTGCGCGCGACTGAGGCCATCCAGTCCGCATCGTCGAAGGCCGGCTCATCGTCGGACGAGATCGGCTCGAGCGGGATGGTGGTGTTGAGGATGCCCAGGAAGGCGATGGGCTCTCCTTTGCGGCGGAGCTGCTGCGCCAGCTCGAACGCAATCCAGCTTCCGAAGGAGTGGCCCAGCAGGAAGTAGGGCCCGTGTGGCTGTACCTGCTGGAGCGCTTCGAGGTAGCACGCCGCCATCTCCTCGACGGAGCGGTGCGGCGGGGCGAGCCCGTCCAGCCCGCGCGCCTGCAGGCCATAGATGGGCTGCGTGGGGCCGAGCCGCCGGGCCAGCTCGTGGAAGTAGATGACGTTGCCGCCGGCGCCCGGGAGGCAGAAGAGCGGAGGTTGCCCGCCGCCCGCCTGGAGCGTCACCAGGGGTGACCAGGGCCGCGGAGCGCTGGCCTCCTCGAGCGAGCGCGCGAGCTGCTCGATGGTGGGGCCCTGGAAGAGCACCGCTAGCGGCAGGTTGTGCCCAAGCTGTTCGCGGATGAGTACCACCAGCCGGACGGCCAGCAGCGAGTGTCCCCCCAGCTCGAAGAAGTTGTCGTGGATGCCGATCGGCCGCATCGCCAGCAGCTGCTCCCAGATGGCGGCGAGGCGCTGCTCCAGCTCACCACGGGGGCCGGCGAAGCCCTCATGCTGCTCGCGCTGGAGCCCCTTGGGGGCGGGCAGGGCCTTGCGATCCACCTTCCCATTGGGCGTGAGTGGGAACGCCTCCATGAGGACGAAGGCCGCGGGGAGCATGTACGGGGGCAGGTGCTTCCTGAGGTGCCGCCGCAGCGCCTCGGCGCTCACCTCCTGGGGCGCGGACAGGGTGAGATAGGCGACGAGCTGCTTGTCGCCGTCCTCCTCGTGGACGAGCAGCTCCACCGCCTGGACGGCGGCGTGCTCCAGCAGCTTCGCCTTGATCTCGTCCAGCTCGATGCGGTGGCCGCGGATCTTCACCTGGGAGTCATTGCGCCCGATGAAGGCGACGGTGCCGTCGGCCGTGTAGCGCGCCATGTCCCCTGTGCGGTACAGGCGCGCGCCGGGCTCGTGGCTGAATGGATCCGGAACGAAGCGCTCGGCGGTCAGCTCGGGCTGGCGCCAGTAGCCCCTGGCCATCCCCACGCCTCCGACGTACAGCTCCCCGGGTACGCCGATGGGGACGGGCTGCCTCGAGGCGTCGAGCAGGTACAGGCGGGTGTTGGCGAAGGGGCGGCCAATGGGGACGATCTGCTCACTGGGTACCGGAGCGGCGTTCTCGTAGTAGGTGCTGTCAATCGTCGCCTCGCTGAGGCCGTAGGAGCTCACCAGCCGAGTGTCCGGGCCACACAGGACGCGCAGCTGGTGGTACTCGCGCATGTCCCAGGTGTCGGAGCCGACGATGACCAGCCGCATGAAGTTCAGCCGCAGCCCCTGCTCCTGGAGGTAGCCCATCAGCAGCCGGACCACCGCGGGCACGAACTCGCCACACTCCACCTGCTCACGCTGCATCAGCGCATGGATCCGCTCGGGCTCGAGCAGCCACTCCCGCGGGCAGAGGACCAGGGCCGCCCCAGAGCCGAGTGCCCGCGTGAGATCGCCGGTGAAGACGTCGAAGGAGAAGCTGGCCATCTGCAGGTGGGTCTTCAGGGCCGGCAGCTGGTAGTCCCGCTCCCAGGCGAAGTAGGCATTGGCGAGGCTGCGGTGCGTCACCATGACGCCCTTGGGGCGCCCGGTGGAGCCCGAGGTGTAGACCACATAGGCCATGTGGTCCGGGCTGGCGCCTCCCTCCGGGTTGGTGCCGGGGCGCTGGGCGATCGCGTCCGCGTCCGTGTCCAGGCACACCCTCGGAGGCAGGGCTGCGGGCAGGGCTGAGCGCAGCGCCTCGCGCGTCACCAGCACCCGAGGTGTGCTGTCGGTGAGCATCAGCGCGGTGCGCTCCGCAGGGTAGGAGGGATCGAGCGGGACGTAGGTCCCCCCCGCCTTGAGCACGGCGAGGACAGCGACCACCACGTCTACGGAGCGCTCCAGGAAGATGCCCACGAGCCGCTCTGGGCCCACCCCCACGGAGCGCAGGTGGTGCGCCAGTTGGTTTGAGCGGTGGTTGAGCTCGCCATAGGTGAGGCGCCGCCGCGGATCGACGACAGCGGTGGCGTCCGGCGTGCGCTCCGCGTGTGCCTCGATGAGGTGGTGCAGGCAGGTGCCCGGCGCGAACGCGTGCTCCGTCCGGTTCCACTCGCACAGCAACTGGTTCCGCTCCGTCTCCGGCAGCAGGGGCAGCTGGGCGAGCCGCTGATCGGGCAGGGCGCAGGCGCTGGCCAGCAGCGTCTGGAAGTGGGAGACCATGCGCTCGATGGTGGCCGCGTCGAAGAGATCCCGGTTGTATTCCCAGATCCCTTCCAGCCCGTCCGGGTGCTCGACGAGCCAGAGGGTCAGGTCGAACTGGACGAAGCTCTCTCCGGAGATGTCGAGGGTCTCCAGCCGCAGCTCGCCCATGGAGCCCGAGGCGCTGGGGGTGTTCTGCAGCACCATCATCACCTGGAAGAAGGGCGAGAAGCTGGTGTCCCGCGAGGGGGCCAGCTCCTCCAGCAGCTTCTCGAAGGGGACGTCCTGGTGGGCGTAGGCTCCCAGCGTCACATCCACCACGCGCCGCAATAGCTCGCGGAAGGTGGGGTTGGCGGACAGGTCCGTGCGCAGGACGAGAGTGTTGAGGAAGAAGCCGATGAGCGGCTCCAGCTCGGGCCGGTTCCGGTTGGCGATATAGGTGCCGACGCTGATGCGTGGCTCGCGCGTGTAGCGGAAGAGCAGGGCCTGGAGCCCCGCCAGCAATACCATGAAGAGCGAGGCCTTTTCCTGGCCACCGAGCGCCCGGAGCTGCCGCAGCACCGCCGCGTCCACCCGGAAGGCGTACTTGCCACCCGCATGCGTGCGCACGCGGGGGCGCGGCCTGTCGGTGGGGAGGTTGAGCGGGGTGTCGCTGCCCTCGAGCTGGCGGCGCCAATAGCCCAGCTGCGAGGTGAGGATCTCTCCCTGCAGCCACTGCCGCTGCCACACGGCGAAGTCGGCGTACTGCAGAGACAGCTCCGGCAGCGGGGAGGGTCGCCCCTGGGCCAGGGCGTTATAGAGGGTGGTCAGCTCCCGGACGAAGACGGACGTGGACCAGCCGTCAGAGACGATGTGGTGCACCACGAGCAGCAGGACATGCTCTCGTGCGCAGAAGCGCACCAGCGTGGCGCTCAAGAGGGGGCCACGGGCCAGATCAAACGAGGTGCCCAGCGTCTGGTGTGCCAGCTCCTGACAGCGCGCCGCGCGCTGCTCCGCGGGGAGCGGCTCGAGCTCCACCACGGGCAGCGTGAGGCGGAGCTGGGGGGTGATGCGCTGGAAGGGCTCGCCGCCCTCCGCCACGAAGGTCGTCCGGAGGCTCTCGTGCCGACGAATCACCTCGTTGAGGCTGCGTTCCAGCACCTCCACGTGGAGCGGCCCGAGCAGCCGCGCGAAGTCCGGGATGTTGTAGGCGGGCGTGCCCGGCTCGAACTGGTCCAGGAACCATAGGCGTCGCTGCGGAAAGGAGAGCGGCAGCGGCTGCGAGCGAGAGGCCTGGGGGATGGCGGAGGGCTGCGCCTCCGCCTTGGGCGCAGCGACCAGGTGCTGCTGACGGAGCTTCTTGAGCAGCAGCTCCCGCTTCTCCGGGGAGAGCCCCGCGAGCCGCTTCTGTACGTCACTCATGGGCGTTCTCCAAGAACCGCTTCAGCTCCTCCGCGGAAAGGTTGTCGATCTCGTCCATCGCCTGCGCGAGGGCCGGCTCATCCACCTTCTGAAGCTGAGCGAGGACGATCTGCTCGGCCAGCGCCTCGATGGTGGGGTGCTCGAAGAGGGTGCGCAGGGGCAGCGTGACCTGGAACGTGGCGTTCACGCGTGAGATGATCTGCGTGGCCAGCAGGGAGTGGCCGCCCACGTCGAAGAAGCCGTCCACCACGCCGAGGGACTCCAGCCCGAGCACCTCGCGCCAGATGGCGAGCAGGTCCGTCTCCGTGGGCGTACGGGGGGCGACGAGCTGGTGGGGCGCGGCGTATGAGGTGGCATCGGGGGCCGGCAGCGCCCTGCGATCCACCTTGCCGTTGAGGCTCATCGGCAGCGCGGCCAGCCGGATGAAGAGGGCGGGGATCATGTAGTCGGGCAGCCGCTCGCGCAGGTAGTCCCGGAGCAGCGCGGTGTCCAGCGTCTCCGGAGCGGCCACGTAGCCAACGAGCCGGCGGGGGCTCCGCGGGTCCTCGCGCAAGAGGACCGCGGCGGCCTGAACGGAGGGGTAGCGCCCCAAGGCGGCCTCGATCTCGCCCAGCTCGACCCGGAAACCTCGCAGCTTCACCTGGGTGTCCAAGCGGCCCAGGAACTCGAGGTTTCCGTCGGGCAGATAGCGGGCCCGGTCCCCCGTGCGATAGAGCCGCGCACCGGGTACGCCGAAGGGATCGGGCACGAAGCGCTCGGCCGTCAGCTCCGGACGGTAGCAGTAGCCGCGAGCGACACTCTCGCCGCCAATGAACAGCTCTCCCGTGGCGCCGGTGGGCACCGGCTGCATGTGTCCATCCAGCACGTAGAGGCGGTTGTTGGCGTAGGGGCGGCCGATGGGAACGATCCGGCCGTCCGTGGGTGCCAGCCCTCCGTCCTCGAACCAAGCACTGTCGATGGATGCCTCGCTGACGCCGTACGAGTTGATGAGCCGCGTGGACGGGCCGATGACGCCCTGGAGCCGGTGGTACTCGTTCACGTACCAGACGTCGGAGCCCGCGATCAGCACGCGCATCCAATCCAGCTTCTGCTGGCTCTCCTCCATGTACTGCAGCAGGCCTCGAAGCACCGTGGGGACGAAGTCCGCGCAGTCCACGCGCTCCTCGCGCATCAGGGCGTAGAGGCGCGGGGGCTCCAGCAACCACTCCCTGGGGCAGAGGATCAGCCTGGCGCCAGTGCAGAGCGCCCGCGCGAGATCCGCCGCGAAGACGTCAAAGGAGAAGCTCGCCATCTGCAGGTGGCTGCGGCACTGCTCTCGGAGCTGGAAGCTCCGCTCCCAGCCCAGCAGGGCATTGACCCAGCCGTGATGAGAGACCATGACGCCCTTGGGCGTACCCGTCGAGCCGGACGTGAAGACGATATAGGCCAGGGACTCGGGTGAGGTGAGCGTGGGCGGCGCGTGGGCGGGGAGCGCGGCGCGCGCCGGCTCCTCCTCCGCCAGCAGATACAGCGGGATGGTGCTCTTCGGGATCGTCTCTACCCACTCGCCCTGCGTGAGAAGCAGGGACAGGCGCGCCTCGGAGCACATTCGCGCCAGCCGCTCGGCGGGGTAGGTGGGATCGAGCGGCACGAACGCGCCGCCAGCCTTGAGCACACCCAGGAGCGCGACGAACAGCTCGGGCGAGCGCTCCAGGCAGATGCCCACCAAGCGCTCCGGGCCCACGCCGTGCGCACGCAGGTGGTGGGCCAGCCGGTTGGAGCTCTCCTCGAGCTGGCCATAGGTGAGCGAGGTGCCACCCGGAGCGACTACGGCGACGGCCTCGGGAGTCTTCCGCGCCTGGGCCTCGAAGAGCTGCTGGATGCACAGGCCATAGCCCGCGTCGACGCGCGTGTCATTCCACCGCACCAGTACCTGCTGGCGCTCGACCTCCGTGAGCACCGGCAGCTGCCACAGGTGTTTGCCCTCGGCGGAGACCATGCCCTCCAGCGCCGTGCGCAGCTGGCCGAGCAGCCGCTCCATGGCCTCCGCGTCGAGGCGCGGAGACTCGAAGTCGAGCAGCAGCAGCAGCTCCTTGTCGGCGTGGACCGTCAAGGTGAGCGGGTAGTTGGTACGCTCGTGGACGGTCACATCCCGGATCTCCAGGTTGTCCGCGCCCTGCAGCACCGAGTCCTCCACGGGGTAGTTTTCGAAGACGAAGAGGCTCTCGAAGAGCGGCGTGCCACCGGGCACGGGGCTCCCTCCCTGGACCCGCACCAGCGGGACGTACTCGTAGGGCGAGCGCTCCACCTGCCAGGCCTGGAACTGCTTCAGCCAGTCCACCACCTCCTGCCCGGGCGGCAGCTTCACCCGGGCCGGGAGCGTGTTGATGAACAGCCCCACCATCTGCTCTACGCCCGGCAGCGTGGGCGGACGCCCCGCCACGGTGGCGCCGAAGAGCACATCCTCCACGCCAGCGTGGCGCCCCAGCACCAGCGCCCAGGCGGCCTGCACCAGCGTGTTGAGCGTCACCTGGTGCTTGCGGGAGAAGGCGCGCAGCTGCTCCGTTCCCTCCGCGGGCACGCTGAGCTTGCGCGCACCCATGATCTGCGGAGCGCTCCGGGCTTTGCCTCCGATCTCGCTGGGGAGAGGCGTGGGCTCGGTGAAGCCGGCCAGCGCCCGCTTCCACCACTCTTCCGCCTTCGCCGTCCCTTGCTCCACGAGCCAGGAAATGTAGTCCCGGAAGAGCGGAGGCGTCTCCAGACGCAGCGGCTGCTGGCGGAGGTGGGCGTTGTACAGCCCCAGGACCTCGTTGAGCACCCGCCCGACGCTCCACCCGTCCAGCAGCAGGTGATGGAAGGTCCACACGACGCGCCACGTCCGGTCCGCCAGGCGCAGCACGGCCACACGCAGCAGCGGCGGCTTCTTCAGATCGAAGCCGCGCGCGCTGTCCTGCTCCATCCACGCCGCCTGGCGGGCCCGCTGCTCCTCGGCTGACAGGCCCCTCCAGTCCTGCTCCTCCCAGGGTAGCGTCGCCTCGCGGTGGACGAGCTGGAGCGGCTCTGTCAGGCCCTCCCACTCGAAGCTGGTGCGCAGGATGGTGTAGCGCTCCACCACCTGTTGCCAGGCTTGGCGCAGCGCCGCCGTGTCCAGCTCGGCCTCCAGCGTCCACGCCGCCCGTTCGAAGTACACGCCCGATATGGGATCCAGCAGCGTGTGGAAGAGCATGCCCTGCTGCATGGGAGAGAGGGGGTAGAGATCCTCCAGTCGCGAGTTGGCGTGCGTCAACGCGTCCAGACGCGCCTGTCTCAGCTGTGCCAGCGGGAAGTCCACGGGTGAGAAGCGTGCCGCGTCCTCGGAGCGCCGCTGCGCCATGGCGTCTCGCAGCACCTGGAGGTAGCCGCGAGCCAGCGTCTCCATGGTGGAGCGCTGGTGCAGCGCCTGACTATAGGTGAGGGACACCTCCATCTTTCCGCCCAGCACGTGTACATTCATCTCCAGCGCCTGGCGGCGCATGCCGAATGTGCCGTGCGGCGAGCCAGAGGGCTCGTGGGCGGCTGCGAGCAGGGACGCGGAGGGCAGGGCCGAGTCGAGCTGGCCCAGGTAATTGAAGGAGAGCTCGGCCTCGGGAAGCGCCTGGAGCTGTCTTCCAGTCTCATCCTGGCGCAGGTAGCGCAGCAGCCCGTAGCCCAGGCCCTTGCGCGGCACCTGCCGCAGGGTGTCCCGCACCGCCCTCAGTCCCTCTCCCAGCGTTCCGCCCGCAGGCAGGTTCAGCGTCACCGGATAGGTGGTGGTGAACCAGCCCACGGTGCGGCTGACGTCCACGTCCTCGAAGAGTTCCTCGCGGCCATGTCCTTCCAGTTGCACGTGCAGCCGGCGCTGCCCCGTCCAGGCGAAGAGCGCCCGGGCCAGGGCCGCCACCAGCAGTTCGTCGATGCGGGCTCGCCATGCGGCCGGCAGCTCCTGCAGCAGCAGCCGGGTCTCCTGGGCCTCCAGCGCCACCGTCACGGTGCGGGCCGACTCCTGTGTGTTGGGACCGCCCGGCCCATCCACAGGCAGGGCGCTCCAGTCGCCGCCTTGCCGCAGCCAATACTCGGCCTCTCGGGCCATTTCCGGCCCTTGTGCGTAGGACTCCAGCCGCCGCGCCCAGGCCTGGAAGGAGGTCGACTTCGCCGGCAGCAACAACGGGTTGCCCTGGAGCACCTGCTGGCAGGCGGTCTCCAGATCCATGAGCAGCACGCGCCAAGAGACGGCATCCATCACTAGGTGGTGGAGGGCGAGCAGCAGGCGGGAGCCTCGCTGCGCGCCGAGGTTGAAGAGCACCGCAGCCACCATGGGGGCCTGATCCAGCCGGAAGCTGCCTTGTGCCCGCTGAGCCTCTTCTTCCAGCGCCTGACGCTGGGGTTCCTCCTCCAGGGAGGAGAGATCCACCTGGCGCAGCGTGATGGTGCTCTCCAGGCCGGCGCTCTCCTGCCGCCAGCCTTCGGGGGACTGCTCGAACCGCAGGCGCAGCGCGTCGTGGTGCGCCACCAGCTTCCGCAGCGCCTGCTCGAGCTGGGCGGGCAGGAGGGACTGCCGCAGCTGCAACAACACCGACTGGTTGTAGTGGTGCGGCTGGGGCCGCGGCCACTCGAAGAACCAGCGCTGGATGGGCGTGAGCGGGACAGGACCGGTGACGGGCCTCTGCTCCCCTCGCGGCTTCCGGGCCTGCTCGACCCTGGGCGCCAGCGTGGCGATCGTCTGGTACTGGAAGAACTGCCGCAGGCTGAGCTGCAGCCCCAATTCCATGGCGCGGGCGATGACCTGGATACTGACGATGGAGTCGCCGCCCAGCTCGAAGAAGTTGTCGTGGATGCCCACGCGCTCGCGCGACAGCACGGCCGCCCAGATGCTCGCCAGCCCCGCCTCCACCGGAGTGCGCGGCGCCACGTAGGTGGCCTTGCGCCGCGCCTGCTGCCGGTCCAGCGAGGGCAGCGCCTTGCGATCCACCTTGCCGCTGGGGCTCAGGGGCATCGCCTCCAGCGTGATGAAGACCGAGGGTACCATGTGGTCGGGGAGCCGGGCCTCCAGCGCGCGCCGCAAGGCCTCCGGCTCCAGGACGGTTTCCTCCTCGGGGACGACGTAGGCCACGAGCTGCTTGCGGCCAGGTGTCTCCTCGCGCACCAGCACGGCGGCGTCCTTCACCTCCGGGCGCACGGCCAGCGCGGCTTCGATCTCCCCCAGCTCAATGCGGAAGCCGCGCAGCTTTACCTGGTAATCCAGCCGGCCGAGAAACTCAAGTCGTCCGTCCGCCAGCCAGCGCACCCGGTCTCCCGAGCGGTAGAGCCTCGCGCCCGGCTCAGCGCCGAACGGATCCGGCACGAAGCGCTCGGCCGTCAGCTCCGGGCGCTCCAGGTACCCGCGGGCCACGCCCACGCCGCCAATGAACAGCTCTCCGGCGACACCGGCAGGTAGGGGCTGCATCCGCGCATCTAGCACGTACAGCCGCACGTAGGGCCAGGCCCGGCCGATGGTGGGCCGCTCCGGGTTCACCTGATCATCCAGCGAGGCGCAAACCGTCACTTCGGTGGGGCCGTACGCGTTGATGAAGTGGCGGTTACTCACCCACCGTTGAGCCAGCTCCGGGGGGCAGGCCTCGCCGGCGGAGATGACCGTCTCCAGCGTCGGCAGCGCCAAGGGATCCAGCTGCGCAAGCACGGAGGGCGTCAGCGTCACCGCGGTGATGGCCTGCGAGGTCAGCAGCCCCTGGAGCGGCGCTCCGGGCATGATGGCGTCACGCGGCGCCAGGCACAGCCGCGCGCCCGCCAACAGCGTGGAGAACACCTCGCACACGGACGCATCGAAGCCCAGGGCGGCGAACTGCAACACGCGGCTGTCTGGCCGGACTCGGTGCCCGCGGATGGCCGCCCGTGCCGTGTTGCACAAGCCCCGGTGCGACAGCAGCGTGCCCTTGGGCCGGCCCGTCGAGCCGGAGGTGAAGATGATGTAGGCCAGGTTATCCGGCGACAGCTCCACCCGCAGGGCCTCTACCGGCTCGGTGGCGATCTGGGGCCACTCCGTGTCCAGACACACCAGCAGCCCCTGCGCGGGCAGCTCGTCCGCCAGGTGCTCCTGGGTGACGATCATCGGGATGGCCGCGTCCCGCATCATCAGGGTGAGCCGCTCCACCGGGTAGGTGGGATCCAACGGCAGCCAAGCGCCTCCAGCCTTGAGGATGCCGAGCATGCCCACCACCATCTCCAGCGAGCGCTCCACGCACAGGCCCACCCGCGACTCGGGGCCCACGCCGCGCGCGCTCAGGTACCAAGCGAGCTGGTTGGCGCGCGAGTCCAACTCCCGATAGGTGAGCTGCTGGCCCTCGAAGGAGACGGCCACGGCGTCTGGAGTGCGCGCCACCTGCTCCTCAAACAGGTGGTGGGCGCAGCGCTCCGTTGGCCAGAAGCCGGATGTGTCGTTCCAGGCCACAAGCACCTGCTGCCGCTCCTGCTCCGACAGCAGGGGTAGCTGGGAGATGCGCTCGTTGGGCCGCGCCAGGGCGCCCACCAGCAGTTGTCGCAGGTGTCCCATCATCCGCTCGATGGTGGCCGGCTCGTACAGGTCAGTGCTGTACTCACACAGGCATTCCAACCCTCGCGGCGTGTCGGTGATTGCCCACGTCATGTCGAACTTGGCCGCGCCCGTGGCGCTGCGCTCCTCGCGCAGCGTCAGCCCAGGCAGCTCCAGATCGGAGGAGGGCGCGTTCTGAAGGATGAGCTTCACCTGGAAGATGGGGGAGTACCCGAGGTTGCGCTCGGGGTTGAGCGCCTTGACCAGCTCCTCGAAGGGCAGATCCTGGTGGGCGTAGGCCTCCAGGGCCGCGCGCCGCGTCTGCTCGAGCAGCGCGCGGAAGGAGGGGGCGCCGCTCAGGTCGCCGCGCATGACCAGTTGGTTGACGAAGAAGCCGATCAGCCCCTCGGTGCCGCCATGGTTGCGGTTGGCGATGTCCGTGCCAACGACGATGTCCGTCTCGCCGGTGTAGCGATGCAGCAGCACCTGGAAGGCCGCCATCAGCGCCATGAAGGGCGTGACGCTCTCACGGCGGCAGAGGCTGCGCAGCGCCTCGGCCGTCTTGGAGGGGGCCAGCAGTCCCTGGTATGTGGCGCCGCAGAAGCTCTGCACGGGCGGCCGGGGCCGATCCGTGGGCAGGGCCAGGAAGGGCGGGGCGCCCGCGAGCTGGTTCTTCCAGTACGAAAGCTGCCGCTCGAGCACGGGGCCGGAGAGCCACTCGCGCTGCCACTTCGCATAGTCCACGTACTGCACTGGGAGCTCGTCCAGCGGCGAAGCCTCGCCGGTGCTCAGGACACCGTAGAGCTCGGCCACCTCTCTCACGAGCACGGACAGGGACCAGCCATCGGCGATGATGTGGTGCAGCGTCAGCAGCAGCAGGTGCTCCTCGGGAGCCAGCTGCAACAGGGTGGCTCGGAAGAGGGGCCCTCGTGCCAGATCGAACGGCCGCCGTGCCTCCTCGTCGCTCAGCCGCCGCGCCTCCTCCTCCCGGCGTTCCGCCGGCACCTCCCGCAGATCGACCAGCTCCAGCGCCGGCTCCGTGGACGGGGAGATGACCTGAACCGGTGTCTGCCCGCTCATCCGGAACGTCGTCCGGAGGACCTCGTGACGGCGCAGCAGCTCCCGGAAGCAGCGCCGCACGGTGTCCTGCGTGAGCGCGCCCGTCAGCCGGAGCACGGCGGGCATGTTGTAGAAGGGGATGTCCGGCTCCATCTGGTAGAGGAACCACAGCCGCTGCTGGGCGAAGGAGAGGGGCAGCTCGCCCTCGCGCGGGAAGGCCTGTAGCGCGGGCGGATGAGCCTCTCCCGGGGCGCGCGACCGCAGCGCATGGACGCGCTCAGCCAGGCTGGCCACGGTGGGGGCCTCGAAGAGGGCGGCGATGGGCAACTCCACCCCGAAGGCCTCGCGCACCCGCGACACCACCTGCGAAGCCATCAGCGAGTGCCCACCCAGATCGAAGAAGCGATCATGGATGCCGAAACGGTTCGTGCGCAGTACGTCCGCCCAGATGCTGGCCATCAGCTCCTCGGCTCCATTCCGAGGCGCCACCGTGTTCTCCAGCTCTTCTTGGGACGGCGCGGCGAGCGCCTTGCGATCCACCTTGCCGTTGGGCGTGAGGGGCAGTGCCTCTAGCGCCATGAAGGCGGAGGGCACCATATACGCGGGCAGCCGCTGCTGGAGGAAGGTGCGCAGGGCGCCTGCCTCTGCGTCCTGGCCCGTGTGGGGGACGACGTAGGCCACAAGGCGCTTATCCCCGGGCACGTCCTCACGCACCACCGTCACGGCCTCTCGCAAGGCCGGGTACAGGCGCAGCGCAGCTTCGATCTCCCCCAGTTCGATGCGGTAGCCGCGCAACTTCACTTGGTCGTCGCGCCGGCCGAGGAAGTCGAGGTTGCCGTCAGGCAACATGCGCGCCAAGTCTCCCGTGCGATAGAGGCGCTGGCCCGCTCGCCCACTGAAGGGATCCGGCACGAAGCGCTCGGCGGTAAGGGACGGGCGGCCCAGGTAACCGCGCGCCACACCCGCTCCGCCGATGTACAGCTCGCCCACCACCCCGACGGGCACCGGCTGCATGCGCGCGTCCAGGATGTACAGCTCAGTGTTCGAGATCGGGCGGCCAATGGGCACGATCCCATGGGGCACGCCTGCCTCGGTCAGGTCGTAAATGCAGCAGCCAACGACAGTCTCCGTGGGGCCGTACTCGTTGATCAGCCGCAGCTGCGGAGCCTGCCGCCGCCAGAACTCCGCCGTCGAAAGGGACAGGGCCTCGCCGCCCACGATGAAGGTGCCCGACAGCCGGGCCAGCGCGGGCGTGGGCAGCAGATCGGACAGCAGCTGCAGGTGGGCCGGGGTCAGCTTGATCAGGTCATGACCCTTCTCCTCCTTCAGGCTCTGCGCGAGGGCCTCCACCTCTTTGGCAGAAGGCAGCAGGTGGACTGTTGCGCCCACCAGCAGCGGCGTGAGCAAGCTGGTGATCGTGGCATCGAAGGCGATGGAGGTATGCACCAGGGAGCTCTGTCCCTTGGTCACCCGATACGCCGCTTGCGCCCACCAGAGGTACTGGATCAACCCACGCTGCGAGATCATCGTCCCCTTGGGCAGCCCGGTGGAGCCGGAGGTGTAGATGACGTAGGCGAGCGCTTCGCCACCCGCAGTGGCCGCAGGAGCGTGGGTGGGCGCTCCGTCGAGCAGGCCAGCCGCATCCAGGTGCAGGCGCCTCATTCCAGAGGAGGAGAAGTTCGCCTCGAGCGCCTGCGTAGTCAGCAGCACCTGCGCGCGCGAGTCCGAGAGCATGTACGCCAGCCGCTCGGCGGGGTAGGTGTGATCCAGCGGCAGGTAGGCAGCGCCCGCCTTGAGGGCACCGAGCACGCCCACGAGCAGCTCAAGGGAGCGGTCCAGGCAGATCGCCACCACGCTCTCGGGCCCGGCTCCCAGCGAGCGTAGGTGGTGAGCGAGTTGGTTGGCGCGGGCATCCAGGGCGCGGTAACTCAGGGTCCGAGCGTCGTCCACCGCCGCCAGCGCGTCCGGCGTGGCGGCCGCCTGCACCTCGAAGAGCGCCTGGAACGTGGCCTCGGAGGGGAACGCGGCGGAGGTGTCGTTCCACTCCGTCAGCAGGCGCCGCTGCTCCTCGGGCGGCAGCGCGCTGAAGGTGTGGTGCGCCTCTTCGGCATGGAAGGCCAGCGCGCGCAGCACGCGCTCGAAGCAGGCGCCGATCTGCTCCACCTGCGCGGACTCCAGCTCGACGGCGTCGTAGTCGAGCTCCAGCGTCAGCTCATGGGTGTGCGGCTCGGTCTGGAAGTGGACCGCCAGGGTGGCGTTTGTCCCTTCGGAGCGGATGGCCCCCAGCGTCTCAAGCGACGCCAGCGAGCCGGAGAGATCATGGAGGACGTGGAAGTGCATGTAGTTGAACATGACTTCGTAGAGCGCCTCACGGCCCCACTCGCGCTGGATATCGGCCATGGGGTAGCGCCGGAAGGGGTAGAGTCGGCGCTCGGCTTCGAAGGCGGCGCGGACCAATGAGAGCCAGCTGCCCGGGGCCAGCCGCAGGCGGAAGGGCACGGTATTGAGGAAAATGCCACGCAGCTTCGAGCCGTCGCCCTCCTCGGGGCGGCTGTTGACGCCCATGCCGGTGATGACGTCCTCCTGGCCACCCAGCAGGCTCATCACCTTGAGGTGCGCTGCCAGCAGGATGCTCTTGTAGGGCACCGCCGCGGTCCGGCTCAGGGACTGAAGCCCCTGTTGGAGCTCGGGTGAGAGGGCCACCTTGACGGTGGCGATGCGGGGCTCGCCGGCCTCCAGCCGCTTGCGCCAGCGGGGCATCCGCATGACCGAACCGTCCGCGAGCTGCTCGCGCCAGAAGCGCTGATGCTGTTCCGAGTCCAGCGCCCGCTGCTCCAGGGCCACGAAGTCGCGGTAGCTCAGGCTCAGCTGCTCCTGGGCGGGCGGCGGCTGGCCACTCTCCAGCGCGGCGTAGTGGTTGAACATCTCCACCAACGTGGAGTGGAGGCTCCAGCCGTCGATGATGGCGTGGCACTCGGTGAGCGTGAACTGGAAATCCCGCTCGCCGCGCAGATGGATGAAGAAGCGCAGCAGTGGGGGGCTCGCCAGCTCGAAGCGACGGTGCTTCTCCGCCTCCAGCAGCTTTCGGATCTCTGCCTCCTGTGCCTCGGCGGACAGATGGCGCACGTCGGCAAACTCTACGGACATGCGCGCTTGGCGGTACACCAGCTGCAGTGGCTCCCGGTACGACATCATGTCAAAGCCCGTGCGGAGGATCGGCTCGCGGGCGACGACCTCCTGGACCGCCTGCTCGAAGAGAGCCGGGTTCAGCGGCGTGCGCAGCCGCAGGTGGAAGCTGTCCGTGTTGTGGTAGATGTTCGAGGTGGGCGCCAGCTCCATGTGGTAGAGCATGCCGGCCTGAATACGGGCCAGCGGGTAGGCATCCTCGACACCCTCCGGCAGCCGGGCACGCTCCTCGGCGGAGATGAGGCTGAACGGCTCGGTGCGAGGGATCTCCTCGCGCTGCTCGGGAGCGAGCTGGATGGCCTGGAGCAGGCTGGCCACCGTCTGGTGCTGGAAGAGCTGCTGCAGCGAGAAGCGGATGTCCTGCTTCTGGGCCAGTGTCAGCACCTGGATGCTGAGGATGGAGTCCCCACCGAGCGCGAAGAAGTTGTCGTGGATGCCCACGCGCTCCACGTCCAGCACCTTGGCCCAGATAGCGCACAAGGACTCCTCGGTCTTCGTCCGGGGCGCGATGTAGTGCTCGGCCAGCTCCGGGCGGGCCTGATCCGGGGTGGGCAACGCCTTGCGGTCCACCTTCCCGTTGGCGGTCAGCGGCAGTTGCTCCAGCATGACGAAGGCGCTGGGCACCATGTAGTCCGGCAACTTGCCCAGCAGGAACTGGCGCAGCTCGCTCACGCTGGGCGCAGGCTGCGTGGAGGCCACCACGTAGGCCACCAGGAGCTTGCTGCCGGGCGTGTCCTCACGCACCAACACCAGCGCCTCGCGCACAGCAGGGTGCAGGCTGAGGACGATCTGGATCTCTCCCAGCTCGATGCGGAAGCCGCGGATCTTCACCTGGTGATCGATGCGGCCCAGGTACTCGAGCTGTCCGTCCCTCGTGAAGCGCGCCAGGTCTCCCGTCCGGTAGAGGCGGGCTCCGGGCTGGCGGCTATAGGGGTGGGGGATGAAGCGCTCCGCGGTGAGCTCGGGCCTGCCCAGGTAGCCCCGCGCCAGACCCGCTCCGCCAACGAAGATCTCCCCCGCGACGCCCACCGGTACCGGCTCGAGCCGCGCGTCCAGCACGTACAGCTGCAGATCGGGAATCGCCACGCCGATCGGGCTCTGCTGAGTGCGCTCCGCCGCCGCCGCGTCCATGGGTCGATAGGTGACGTGCACCGTCGTCTCGGTGATGCCGTACATGTTGATGAGGTGTGGCCGCGTGTCCCCGTGCCTGCGGAACCAGGGCACGAGGCTGGCGGGCTCGAGCGCCTCGCCGCCGAAGATGACGAAGCGCAGCGCCAGCGGCAGCACTCCCAGCTCCCGCCGCTCCTCGGCCTGAATGAGCTGGCGGAAAGCGGCGGGCGTCTGGTTCAGCATCGTGACGCATTCCTGGCTCAGCAGCTGGTAGAAGGCATCCGGTGAGCGGGAAACCAGGTAGGGAACGACCACCAGCTTGCCGCCGTACATCAGCGCGCCCCACAGCTCCCACACTGAGAAGTCGAATGCGTAGGAGTGGAAGAGCGTCCAGACGTCCTTCTCGTCGAAGTGGAACCAGTGCTCGGTCCCCTCGAAGAGCCGCATCACATTGGAGTGGGGCAGCAGCGAGCCCTTGGGGCGGCCGGTCGAACCGGAGGTGTAGATGACGTAGGCCAGGTTGTCGCTGGTCAGCGCAATGCCGGGCGAGAGGGTCGGTTGATGCGCGAGCAGCTCGGCGGCGTCCTCCAGCACCAGCCGCGCCACGGCCTTGGACGGGAGCCGGTCCGACAGGTGGCGCTGGGTGATCACCAGCGGCATCCGGCTGTCCTCCACCATGAAGGCGAGCCGGTCGGCGGGGGACGTCGGATCGAGCGGCACGTAAGCGGCGCCCGCCTTCAGGATGCCGAGGATGCCCACCACCGTGGCCAGGCTGCGCTCCACGCACAGACCCACCAGGGTCTCAAGCCCCACGCCTTGCGCGATCAGCGCGTGGGCCAACTGGTTGGCGCGGCGGTCCAGCTCTGCGTACGTGAGGCGCTCCCCGTCGCCCACCACCGCGATGGCGTCAGGCCGCTGCCGCGCCTGGGCCTCGAATCGATGGTGCAGGCAGTCCCTGCCTGGGAAGTGCTTCAGGACCGGCCACACCTCGAGCAGCTGGTTGCGCTCGGGCGCTGTCAGCAGGGGCAGCGCGTCCAGCGGCACGTCAGGGTTGGCGGCGACGCTGGCCAGCAGCGTCTGCAAGTGCCCGCGGAAGCGCTCCATCGTGGAGCGCTCGAACAGATCGCTGTTGTATTCGAGCAGCCCGCGCATCCCATCCGGGCTCTCCTGCAGGTCCAGCGTCAGGTCGAACTTCGCCGTGCCCGTCTCCAGCTCAAGCGACTCGATCGTCACTCCGGGGAGGACCAGCTCCCCCGGCCTCTGGGCCTGCAGGTTGAAAGCGGCCTGGAACAGCGGGGTGTAGGCCAGGTTGCGCTCGGGCTGCACCTCGTCCATCACCCGCTCGAAGGGCACGTCCTGGTGCACGTAGGCCTGCAGCGTCACCTCACGCACTCGCTGCACCAGCTCGCGGAAGGTGGGGTTGCCGGACAAATCGGTGCGCAGGACCAGAGTGTTGACGAAGAAGCCGATGAGGTTCTCCGTCTGCACGCGGGTGCGGCTGTTCTGCGGTGCTCCGACGAGGATGTCGGTCTGGTGGCTGTAGCGCGACAGCAAAGATTGGAAGGCAGCCAGCAGCGTCATGAAGAGGGTTGCACGCTCGTGCCGGCTCAGCTCCTGCAACCCCACCACCAACGTGGCGGGCAGGTGCAGGGGCAGCGTCGCTCCGCGCTGGGTTTGGATGGCTGGACGCGGAAAGTCCGTGGGCAGCTGCAGCACGGGAGCACCCGCCAACTGCTTCTTCCAGTAGGCCAGGTGCTCGTCCAGCACCCCCTCCGTGCCCAGCCACTCCCGCTGCCACTGGGTGTAGTCCGCGTACTGAATGGGCAGCGGCGCCAGCGCCGGAGCCCTGCCCGTGGTGAACGCGTCATACAGCCATGTCACTTCCTGGATCAGGATCCCCAGAGAGCCACCATCCGAGATGATATGGTGCATCGTCATCACGAGGACGTAATCGGTAGCGGACAGCCGGAGCAGGCGCGCACGCAGCAGCGGCCCGCGCATCAGATCAAAGGGCCGGCGGGCCTCTTCCGCCGCTTGGCGGCGGGCCTGCTCCTCGCGCTGGGACTCGGGCACGGCGCTCAGCTCGATAACCGTGACGGGAGAGATGCCCTCCGCCGAGATGACCTGGACGGGCTGCCCTTCTTCCTGAGCGAAGGTGGTGCGCAACGACTCGTGCCGCTCTACCAGGGCGTCAAAGGCCTTCTGCAGCGCGGCGGAGTCCAGCGCTCCTCGGAGCCGCACGGCACCGGCGATGTTGTAGCTGGAACTCTCCGGATGCATCAGGTGGAGGAACCAGAGCCGCTGCTGCGCGAATGAGACAGGGAAGACGAAGGTTTCGGCGTTCATGATTTTGAGCGGAAGAGAGGCGAGCCCTAGAGGACGGAAGTCCGCATGTCGTGAGCCGCACCAGGGTGGGCTCACGCAGCGAATACCTGTGGCTTCAGTCCTTCTTGAAGGTGGGATCAGGCAGGTTGAGTTCGGAGCGGGACGTGGCCTGGACCCGGCGGGCCTGTCGGGGGAGGGCAACCAACGGCGGCGGTGCAGCCGCCTTGCTGGGCTGCGGACTCTCCAGGTGCCTTGCCATGGACTCCAGGGTGGTCTTCTCGAAGAGGACACGCAGTGACACGTCCACGTGCCAGATCTCCTGGACGCGGGCGAGGACTTGGACGGCCTTCATGGAGTGGCCTCCTAGGGCGAAGAAGTCATCCTGGGCGCCAATCCGCTCCACGCCGAGCACCTCACGCCAGATCTCAGCCAGACGGACCTCCACGGGCGTGCTTGGGGCCTGGAAGGTGGACGTCGTGCGCTGGCTCGCCGTGGGTGCTGGCAATGCCTTGCGAGCGAGCTTACCGTTGGCCGTCCGTGGGAAGGACTCCAGCGTCACGAAGTGCGAGGGGAGCATGTAGGCCGGTAGATGGGAGCGCAGGTGCTCGCGCAGCGTCTGGGCGTCCGGCACGGCCCCGTCTCCGGAACAGAGATAGGCGACCAACTCCTGGTTGCCGGCAAGATCCCACAGCCGGACCGCAGCCTCCCGAACCTGAGGGTGCTGGACCAACCGCGCTTCGACCTCACCCAGCTCGATGCGGAAGCCGCGCAGCTTGATCTGCCCGTCGTCACGGCCGAGGAACTCCAGCGAGCCATCCTCCAGGGCACGCACTCGATCGCCCGTGCAGTAGAGCCGGGCTCCGGGCTGTTGGCTGAAGGGATCGGGCACGAAGCGGTCGGCGGTCAACTCGGGGCGATTCAGGTAGCCCTGCGCCACGCCCTGCCCGCCGATGTAGAGCGAGCCCACCACTCCGGGGGGGACAGGCTGGAGCCACTCGTCCAGCACGTACACCTGCGTGTTGTCGATGGGCCGGCCGATGGTGATGCGGCTCTGCGGCTCCAGTCGCGCCACGGTGGACCAAATCGTCGTCTCCGTGGGGCCGTACATGTTCCACAGCTCCGCGCCCCGCTCCAGCAGGGGCGTAAGCAGGTCGGCCGGCAGGGCCTCACCGCCGATCAGCATCTTCAGCCTGGAACTGCCGGACCAGCCCAGCGCCAGCATCATCCGCCAGGTGGAGGGAGTGGCCTGCATCACGGTGGCCCCGCTTGCCGCGAGCGCTGGGAGCAGGCGCGTGCCGTCTACCGCCATCTCCCGGCTGGCGATCGCCACGCACCCGCCCACGCTCAAGGGCAGGAACAGCTCCAGCCCGGAGATGTCGAAGGCGATGGTCGTCACCGCAAAGAGCGTGTCCTGCTCCGTCATCCCTGGCTCGCGCTGCATCGAGCGCAGGAAGTTGACGACCGCACCATGCGGAACGGCTACGCCCTTGGGCCGGCCGGTGGAGCCAGAGGTATATAGAACATACGCTAGGTGCTCTCCGCTCAGGGGCAGCTCCGGCGGAATGAAGGGGGCGTCCGCGGCATCCGCCAGCAGCATGGTCTTCACGCGGTGGGTAGGCACCAGCGCGGTCATCTCCAGCTCGGTCAGCAGCAGCGCCACGCCGCTGTCGTCCAGGATGTGCGCCAAGCGCTCGCTGGGGTACAGCGGATCGAGCGGGACGTAGGCCGCGCCCGCCTTGAGAATGCCCAGCAGGCCCACGAGCAGCTCCAGGGAGCGCTCGAGGAAGAGGCCCACGCGCTGCCCGGGCTGGACGCCGAGGCTGCGCAGGTGGTGGGCCACCTGATTGGCCCGCGCATCCAGCTCGCGATAGGTCAGCCCGCGCGCCTCGAAGCGGGCGGCGATGGCGTCCGGGCGCCGGGCCACCTGCGCCTCGAAGAGCCCGTGCACGCTGTGCGGCTGCGGCACCTCACGGGAGGTGGCATTCCACTCACGCAGCACGCGCATCCGCTCGGCCTCCGTCAGCAAGGGCTGCCGGGAGACGGGGTGCGAGGGGTTTTCCGCCACTGCCTCCAACAGGGAGAGGAGATGGCCCGTCAACCGATCGATGGTTGCGCTGTCGAACAAGTCACTGTCGAAGTTCAGCTCGCTGACGAGGCCTTGTGCCGTCTCGGCCATTGAGAGCGACAGATCGAACTGCGAGGTTCCGCTGTCGATCTCCAGCAATTCGAGCGAGAGCCCGGAGAGCACGAGGGGCTCCATGGGCGTGTTCTGGAGCGTGAAGAGCACCTGGAAGACCGGGTGGTAGCTGGGATCCCGGGCAGGTTGGAGCGCCTCGACGATCTGCTCGAAGGACAGCGTCTGGTGAGAGTAGGCGGCCAGCGTGGTGCTGCGCGCCTGCCGCAGGAGCTGCGCGAACGAGGGATCCCCCTCCAGCGAAAGCCGCAGGGGAAGCGTGTTGACGAATAGGCCGATGAGCGGCTCCGTCTGGGGCACCCGGTTGGCGATGGGCGAGCCGATCACGACGTCCTTCTGCTGGCTGTAGCGCGACAGCAGCACGCCAAAGGCGGATAGCAGCGTCATGAACAGCGTGGACTCCGCCTCGCGGCTGAGCTGCTTGAGCCGCGCGGTGAGTTCACCGGGGACAGTGAATCGCCTCGTGGCTCCACGGAAGCGCTGCGTGGCGGGGCGGGCCCGGTCAGTGGGGAACTCCAGCAACGCCGGAGCTCCGGTGAGCTGCGCGCGCCAGTAGGCATGGTGCGGCCGTGAGGCCTCACCCTCCGAGTGCTGGCGCTGCCACCGGGCGAAGTCGGCGTACTGGACGGGAAGCGCTGGCAGAGAGGGCGTCTGGCCCGCGCCGAAGGCCCGGTACAACTCCGCCAGCTCGCGGAGCAGGACACCGATGGACCACCCATCACAGGCGATGTGGTGCAGCGTGAGCAGCAGCACATGCTCCCGCTCGCCGAGTTGGAGCAGGCACAGCCGCAAAGGCGGCTCCTTCGACAGATCAAACGGCTTGCGCGCTTCCTCCCGGGCCCGCTGCTGAACCTCTGCCTGTCTCGTCTCGGCAGGGAGCTGCCGGAGCTCCACCTGAGGCATGGGAAGGGACGAGGCGGGCAGGATGCACTGGAAGGGGCGTCCCTGCGCCTGGGCGTAGCACGTCCGCAACACCGTGTGCCGCCGGACGAGCGCGTCCAGGCTCCGCTGGAGGGCCTCCTCGTCCAGAGCGCCCTTGAGGCGCAGGGCCGCAGGCATGTTGTACGCTCCGCTGGGGCCCTGGAGCTGCTCCAGGAACCACAGGCGCTGCTGGCCGGAGGACAGGGGTAGCTCCCCTTCGAGGGCGCCGGTGGGGATGAGTTCCGCTGCGCTCTGGAGCGCCTGCCTCGCTTGCCTTAGGAATGAGGTGATCTCCTCCTTGCGCGTCTTCAGCTCTCCCTGCAGCTCCGAGGTCAGCACTCCGGGAGGAGCGCTGAATCGCAGGCGTTCTCCCTCCAGCCACAAGCGGATGTCCTGCTTGCGTAGGGCGCTCAGGAGCCCCTCGAGCGGGCTCATAGCTCGCCTTCTTCACGGCGCGCCGCATCGGCGAACGCAGGGGCTGACGGCTTCGCGGCCCATAGCAGGGTGTCCAGGTGCTCGGCGAGCCCCGAGATGGTGGTCTCCTTGAACAGCCGCTCCAGGGGAAGCTCCACTTGGAGCGCCTCCCGGATACGTGAGGCCACCTGGGTCGCCATCAGCGAGTCTCCACCCAGCACGAAAAAGTCGTCGTGGATGCCCACGCGCTGCAGGCGCAGCGTCTTCATCCACAGCTCGGCCAGTGTCTGCTCGGTGGGTGTGCTCGGCGCGACATAGGGCCGCGAGCGCGCGCTGGCGACCGGAGCCGGGGCTGGCAGCGCCCGGCGATCGAGCTTGCCGCTGGGGGTGAGAGGCATGGCCTCCAGCAGGACGAAGAAGGCCGGGATCATGTAGTCCGGCAGCTTCTCCTGGAGGAAGCGGCGCAGGCCGTCCGGTGTCACGCTGCCCGCAGTGGTGGGGACGACATACGCGACCAGCCGCTTGTCGTGCCCCGCCAGTGCCTCGTTGGCCTCTTCCCGGACGATCACGACGCCCTCTCGCACGCCGGGGTGCCGGCTCAATGCCGACTCGATCTCCCCCAGCTCGATGCGGAAGCCGCGCACCTTGACTTGGTGATCGGTGCGCCCCAGGAACTCGACGGTGCCATCCGGCAGGAAGCGGGCGACATCTCCCGTCTTGTAGAGGCGCGCGTCGCGCCGGTCGCTGAACGGATCCGGGATGAATCGCTGCGCCGTCAGCTCCGGGCGGTGCAGGTAGCCTCGCGCCAGCATCTCTCCGCCCAGGTGGAGTTCTCCCGCCACACCGATGGGGACGGGATTGCCGTACCCGTCCAGGATGTAGAGGGTGCGGTTGGACAGAGACCGACCAATCGGTACCCGGGTATAGCTCCGAGGACGATCCTTGGGCGCGGGGACCTCGAAGGTGGTCGCGGTGATGATCGCTTCCGTGGGACCATAGGCGTTGAGCAGCCGCACCGAGCCGAGAGGGCCGCGCTGCCACAGCTCCAGCACCTTGGGCAGGATGGTGTCTCCACCGATGATGACCAGCCGCAGCTGGTTGGCGCCAACCACTGGCGGCGCCTCGCTCCAGCGCTGCGTGAGCTGCTGCCAGTATGCCGTGGGGAAGTTCACCACCGTGAGCTGCTGCTCGGCGATGCGGCGTGGCACCTCCTCCGGTGTCCACACCTGAGGGCCGCGCAGCACCACCATCGCGCCGATCATGAAGAGCGGCAGGACCTGCTCCAGCGAAGCATCGAAATTGAACGAGGCGAACTGCAGCATCCTGTCCCGCTCGGTATGTCCGAAGTGTCGCTGGATATCCTGGCAGTGGACGACGAACGCCCCGTGCTCCACGACGACACCCTTGGGCTCACCCGTGGAGCCGGAGGTGTAGATGACGTAGGCAGGGGCGTCTGCCGTGGCGAGGTTCTCGGGATCCGTGACGGGACGGGAAGCCAGCGCGGCGGCATCCCGGTCCAGACAGACGGCCTTGGCGGCATGCGCTGGCAGCCGCTCGGCCAGCCCCGCCTGCGTCACCACGATGGCCACCCGCGAGTCGTCGAGCAGGAAATTCATCCGCTCCCGCGGGTGGGCGGGATCCAGCGGCACGTAGGCGCTCCCCGCCTTGAGGATCGCCAGCAGCGTGACGACCATCTCCAGCGAGCGTTCGAACAGAGCTCCGACCAGGATGCCGGGCCCGGCGCCGAGGGCGCGCAGGTGATGGGCAAGCCGGTTGGCCTGCTGGTTGAGGTCCGCGTACGTCAGGCTCTGCCCGTCGCACTCCAGCGCGATCTTGCTGGGCCGGGTGGCGGCCTGCTGCTCGATGAGCTGGTGGATGAGGCGCTCCCGGGAGTAGGGGACCCGGGTCTGGTTCCATCCCAGCACCAACTGTTGGCGCTCGGCCTCGGTGAGCATCGGCAGTGTAGCCAGGGGGCGGCGCGGATTGGCGACAATGCCCTCCAGCAGCGTGCGGAAGCAGCGGGCCCAGCGCGCAATCGTCCCGGGCTCGAACAGGTCGGTGTTGTAGTCGAAGTCGAGCGCCAGGCCGTTTTCGACTTCGATGACGTTCAGGCTCAAATCGAAGCCGGAGAACGCCACGGGCTGCGAGTGGAAGCCCGTCTGGAGCCCGCTCATCTTGGCCACGGCCAGGGGACGCTCCAGGTTGAACGTCACATTGATGAGCGGGGGGCGGCTGGCGGTGCGCGGCAGCTTCAGACGGTTAAGCAGCCGGGCGAAAGGGTAGGCCTGGTGCTCGAAGGCGCCCCAGAACACCTGCTTGAGGGCCTGGAAGTACTCCGGGAAGAGATGCTCGCCACTGGCGTGGCTGGCAATGGGCAGCAGGTGCGAGCAGTAGCTGACAAGGCGGTCACTCCCCTCCAGGTCGCGGCCTCCGGTGGGGATGCCCACCAGGATGTCCTTCTGGCCCGTCAGACGGTGGAGGAAGGTGGTGTAGGCGGAGAACAGCAGCATGAACAGGGTGGCTTGGTGCTGCTGCGCCGTCTCCCGCAGCACGTGGCTGAAGGTGGCATCCAGCCGGATTGTCTCCCGGGCCCCCTGGAAGCTGCGCTGGGCCGGGCGGGCGTGATCGGCCGGTAGATCGATCACCGGCAATTCGCTGACATTCTGAGCCAGCCAGTAGCGCTCGTGCGCCGCGAACTCCTCGGTCTGGCTCTGCTGCTCGAGCCAGCACACGTAGTCGCTGAGCTGCATCGCCGCTGGCAGCGCCAGCGCCTTGCCTTCCAGGGCCGCCGAGTAGAGCCCGGCGATCTCCTGGAGCACGATGCCCAGAGACCAGCCATCCATCACTACGTGGTGCGCCGACAGCACCAGCAGGTGCTGCTGTGGCCCCAGCTTCAGCAGGTAGGTGCGGAACAGCGGGCCGCGGTGAAGATCGAACGGGGCATTGTTCTCCTGCAAGTACCATTGGCCGAGCCTGGCGGTCTGCTCCGTAGCGGGCAGCGCCGACAGATCCACCAGTTGCAGCGGCACCTCGCGCATGGAGAGGATGCTCTGCCGCTCTCCGGACTCCTCGATCTGGATGCGCAGCGCCTCGTGGCGCTCCACCACGTGCCGGATGGACTGCTGCAACAGCTCGGCGCGCAGGGGGCCCTCCATCCGCACGCTCATCGACAGGTTGTAGGCGATCGAGCCGCCGTGGCTCATCTGGGACAGGACCCACAGGTGCTGCTGGGCCTCCGTCAGGGAGAAAGTGCGTGCCGGGGCGATGGCGGGTGTGGATGCCGTCTTCAGCGCCGCGAGCGAAGCCAAGTTGGAGAGCACCATCTCGGCGGGCACGCCGAAGTCCACGAAGCAGGCCAGTTCGTTGACGCCGATCTCCCGCAGGCGCTGGACGATGGGCGCGCACGACTCGGGCGTACCAATCAAGGCGCTGCTCTGCACGTAGCGATCGAAGGCCGCCGAGGCGAGGTAGTCCATGTCGTCCTCGTTCATGGACTCGAAGTTGGCCTGCATCCCCTGGCTCTGCAGCAGGCCGCGGAAGAGGCTGAGAGACGACTTCATGTAATCCACGAAGGGCTTGCGGGCCTGCGCCCGGGCCTCGTCGAGATTTGGGCCGACGTAGGTGTGGATGAGCACCGTCACAGTGCCCGAGTCAGGGTCCTTGCCCAGTGAGGCCAGCGTCTCGCGGTAGAGGGCGATGTTGCGCGCTAGCTCGTCCACCGTCTGGCCCATCAGATTGGTCAGCACGCTGGTGCCCAACTCGGCGGCGCGCACGTACGTCTCGGGGTTGTTGACGATGGTGAGCCAACTGGGCAGCTCCGGCTGCATGGGCCGCGGGTGGAGCTCCACCTGGATCTCCGCGCCGCCGCCCGCCTTCGTGCGCAGGCTCTGGCCGCGCCAGAGGCTGCGCACCGTCTCGAGCGACTCGAATGTGATCTCCCGGTGCTTGCCATAGGACTCCGGCGAGAAGACGAAGTCGTTGGGGTGCCACCCCGACGCGAAGCCGATGCCCACGCGGCCGTGAGAGAGGTTGTCCACCACCGCCCACTCTTCGGCCACGCGCACCGGGTGATGCAGCGGCAGGACGACACTGCCCGCCCGCAGGTGGATGCGCTGCGTCTCCCGGGCGAGCGCCGCCGCGAGCACGGAAGGGTTGGGCGAGAAGCCACCGAAGGCATGAAAGTGCCGCTCGGGGAGCCACAGCGCCATGAAGCCGTGCTGGTCCGCCAGCTTCGCGCTCTCGAACAGGAGCCGGTACTTGTCCTCGTTGTAGCGCGCGTCATAGCTACCGAAATAGGAGAGGCTGAAGTCGATCTGGCGGGCTGGGTAGCGGCCCACCTCCGGCGCGGCCCGTCCGGCCGAGCATCGGCGCTCCCAGAAGCCCTGGGGCTGGGCCGCGGTCTCGGTGCGGCTCAGGGGCCCAGGGGTGGACGGAGCCGGCGTTCGCGCGAGAGCGATGGAGCCCTCTTCCGTCCCGTTCCCCGGCGTGGGCGAGGGAGACGGGGAGTTCGGCCGTGGCCAGAAGCCACCGGCGCGTATCTCGGCGACACTCTCGGCTACCGCGCGCACGATCACGTCCAGATCCGCGTCGGTATGCGCGGTGGAGAGCATGCAGGTGCGCCCCTCCCAGACGTAGATGCCACGCTCGATGAGATGGGCGTAGAGCAGGTCCATCTCCATCGGCTGATAGAGGTAGCTGAAGTTGCCCGACACGGCGAAGCGGAACACCGAGCCGCAGTGGACGACCATGACGGGCACCTGCTCGCGCTGGAAGATCCCGTTGAGCCTCTCCGCCAACCGGGCGGTCCGCTGGTTCAGCCGCTCCTGCAGGGCTGGGCCCTCCTTCTTCATCTGGGTGAGGGCCGCGACCGTGGTGGCCATCGCCAGCGGGTGCTTGCAGAACGTGCCCGCCGCGAAGGTGGTCTCGACGGAGGGATAGGAGACATCGCCATAGCGCCAGTCACCTCCGTCGAGCCGGTCCACGAAGCCACCGCGGTCCGCGACGACGCCGATCGGCATTCCGCCGCCCACCACCTTGCCGTAGGTGGCCATGTCGGCCTCGATGCCCAGCCACGCCTGCGCCCCTCCCGGGTGAATACGAAAGCCGGTTATCATCTCATCGAAGATGAGAGGTACGCTTGCCTCGCGCGTCAGCAGCCGGAGCGTCTGCAGGAAGGCCTTGGGCTGCAGGTTGGGACGGCGGCTCTGCACCGGCTCGACCAAGACCGCCGCCAGCTCATGCAGGTGCTCGCGGATGATCTCCAGCGATCGCTCCTCTCCGTAGGGCAGGACAATCATGTCCTCTGCGACCCGCGGCGAGACGCCTGCGGCCATGGGGAGCGATCGCGGTGCCCCATTCTCCATGCGCCCCACGATGAGTGTCCCATCGGAGTGGCCGTGGTAGGAGCCGGTGAACATCACTACCTTCGTGCGCTTCGTCGCGGCGCGGGCCAGCCGCAGCGCCGTCATTACCGCCTCGGTGCCGGAGTTGCAGAAGGTGACGCGCTTCATCCCAGTGAGCTCGCAGATGAGCTCCGCCGCTTGTCCACCGAGGTCCGACTGCGGGCCGAGCTCCATGCCTTCGTCGAGCCGCTTGCGCAGCGCCTCGGCGATGAAGGGAGGGTTGTGCCCGAACAGGTGCACCCCGAAGCCCATGGAGATGTCGATATATTCGTTATTGTCCGCGTCCCAGAAACGCGAACCCTGGGAACGGACGCTGACGATGGGGTAGCAGATCTCCTTGAGCTCCGCCCGGAAGTTCATCAGCCAGCGCACATCGCTCCACTTTGCGCGGTAGCGGATCGCGTTTTGTTTCGAGCGCTGTGTGCGGCGCGAGTAGCGTGTGATGAGCCCGTCCAGGTGGCTCTGCTGCTCGGGCGGCAGAGCCTTATTGGGGGTGCCGCTCAGGGTTCCCGCGCTGAACGGAGACTGCACCGACGCCTGGACTGAGGTGGGGGCCGGAGCCGGGGGGGCGGAGGTCGCCGGAGCGGGCGGAGGCCCGATGGCCACGGGCGCGGGGGCGGACACGGGATCGGTGACAACGGCCGGCTCCACTGTGAGCCCGCTGAGCAGCGCGAGCTGCTGCGACATGAGCTGGAGCTGGAGCTGGAGGATGTGATCCACGGCGCTCCCCTGGACGGGAGCCTGCGCCGGCTGTGAGGACAGGGGCGTCGTGGCCTGTGCGGCGGCGAGCAGGGCCTGCGTGCTGGCGGAGCTGGGAGCGAACGCCGGAGCACTGGCGGCGGCGGTTGCTGGAAGGGGCGCCGAGGCGGGAGTGGGCGCGGGGATAACTTCCGCCTTGGGACTGGGCGATGGAGCAAGCACTGCCTCCGGAGGCAGTGTGCGATCGAGGTGTTCCGCCATGGTGTCCAGCGTCGTGAGTTCCTCGAAGATCTGCCGGATCGACAGCTTGAGCCCGAACCGCTTCTCCACGTTGCGGACTGCGTCCAGCAGCACGATGGAATCCGCGCCCATCTCCAGGAAAGAGGTCTGCAAGCCGAGCTTCTCGGCAGGGGTCTGTAGCAACTGCGCCACCATCGAGCGGAGCTCCCCTCTGATTCGCTCTTGGCGGGAGGGCACCGGCGCTGCGGCGGAGGTGACGGTGGGCAGAGGCGAGGGCATGGGCATCGTATCGAGGCAGGAGAGAGGTACTGCAGCCGTGGACGGGGAGGTGGCGGGAGTCGGAGAGGGCGCGGGCGCCAAGCGCTCCAGCCAGTACCGCTGCCGCTCATAGGGGTAGGTGGGCAGCGGCACGATTCGCCGCGTGTGGCCGCGATCCAGCGCCCTCCAGTCGATCGGAGCGCCACGGACGTAGAGGGCGCCCAGGCTTTCGAGGAGTGTCTGCCACGCATCCTGCTGCCGCCGGAGGCTGGGCAGCCAGACGCCTGCGCCTTCGGGAAGGCAGCGCTTCGCCATCCCGAGCAGCGTGTCATGAGGCCCCAGCTCAAGGAACAGCGCGGGGCCCTGGCGGGCCGCGGTCTGGACGCTCGCGAGGAACTGGACCGGCTCTCTCAAGTGCCGCCGCCAGTAGCTCCCATCCGGCGCCTGAGCCAGGGCTCGCCCGTGAGGTTGGAGAGGAGCGGCAGTCGGGGATCCTGGAAGGCAATGGAGCGCGCCTCCCGCTCGAACTCGTCGAGCATGGGATCCATCAGCGGTGAGTGGAAGGCGTGGGAGACCGACAGCGGGCGAGACTCGGCACCTAACGCCCGCAGCCTCTCCACGACGCGCTCGAGTGCACGCTGCTCTCCAGAGATGACGACGTGCTGAGGGCCGTTGATGGCGGCGATCTCCACGCCGCGATCGCCTTCCAGTGCCGCGCGTACTGTGTACTCGTCCGTCAGGGCCGCCGCCATAGCACCACCCTGGGGGAGCGCTTGGATGAGGCGGCTGCGCGTGGCGAGTAGCAGCAGCGCCTCCTCCAGGCTGAGCACGCCCGCCAAGTGCGCGGCGACGTACTCGCCCACGCTGTGCCCCAGGACGGCGTCGGGCTTCACGCCCCAGGAGCGCCAGAGCTCCGCCAAGGCATAGCCCAGCGCGAACAGGGCTGGCTGGGTGTAGCGCGTCTGGTGGATCAACGCCGAGGTCGTCTCGGAGTCCGGGTAGAGGACGGATAGGAGCGGCACCTCAAGGTGGGGGCGCAGCAGCGCATCGCAGCGCAGCATGGCCTCGCGGAAGGCGGGAGCGCCCTCGTAGAGCTGGCGCCCCATGCCTGGGTACTGTGACCCCTGACCGGGAAACAGGAAGATTATCCGGGGCCGGGCGGTCCGCTGGACCTCACCCAGGTGCAAGCCCGCGGTCCTGCCTTGAGCAAAGCCCCCGAGATGATCGGCCATCTTCTGGTGGGTGCCCGCCGTCACTGCGAGCCGGTGTTCCCACGCATCCCGCCCCGTATTTGCGGTGAAGCAGACATCCCCAAGGGCTGGCGCGTCCGGTCCGGTAAGCCGGGCTTGGTACTGCTGGGCTAGGTCACGCAGGGCCTGCTCGCTCCGTGCCGAGAGCGTCAGCAGGTGGCGGGAGCGCTCGGGCTCGCCGAGAATGGTGGGAGCGGGCCGGGGGGCCTCTCCCACGACGACGTGGGCATTGGTTCCGCCGAAGCCGAAGGAACTGATGCCTGCGAACCGGGCTCCGGCCTCCTGTGGCCACGGCTCGGAGCGGGTCGGGATGTGGAAGGCCGTCTGGTCAAGCGAGATATGCGGGTTGAGCTGCTGAAAGTGCACCTGCGGGGGCACCTCCCCGTGCTGCAGCATCAGGATAGTCTTCACCAGCCCCCCGATGCCTGCAGCTGCCTCCATGTGGCCGATGTTGGCCTTCACGGAGCCGAGCAGGCAGCGCTGCGCCGGGGTACGTCCCTGCATCAACACCGCCTCGAGCGCTCCGAACTCGATGGGGTCGCCCAGGGCCGTCCCCGTGCCATGCGCCTCGATGTAGCTAATCTGCTCGGGCAAGAGCCGGGCTTGCTTCAACGCCGCACGAATGACCTCCTGCTGCGCGATACCACTTGGGGCGGTGAGCCCGTTGCTCGGACCGTCGTGGTTGACCGCCGAGCCGTGGACCACCGCCAGGATGGGGTCTCCCGCCGCCTGCGCATCGGCCAGCCGCTTGAGCACGATGACGCCGCAACCCTCGGAGCGGACATAGCCGTCCGCCGCCGCATCGAAGGACTTGCAGCGGCCACTACGCGACATCATCCCCGCCTGCGAGAAGGCGATGGTCAGATCCGGATTCAGAATGAGGTTGACCCCACCTGCCAGCGCCATGTCGCACTCGCCCGCGCGCAGGCTCTGGCAGGCCAGATGGACGCTAACCAGCGAGGAGGAGCACGCCGTGTCTACGGCCATACTGGGGCCGCGCAGCCCAAGCAGGTAGGAGATCCGATTGGCCGCGATGCTATGGGCGTTACCCGTGCCCGCGTAGGCATCCAGCAGCGTGGGATCGCTGAACTGCCGCTGGGCGTAGTCGTTGCTGCTGATGCCCACGAACACCCCGGTGCGGCTGCCCTGGAGCGCGTGAGGGGCCTGCCCGGCGCGCTCTAGCGCCTCCCAGGTGACTTCCAGCAGCAGGCGCTGCTGGGGATCCATCCGGATCGCCTCTCGTGGAGAGATGCCAAAGAAAAGCGGATCGAACTGCTCCACCCGCTCCAGGAAGCCGCCCCAGCGGGTGTTCATCTTCCCCGGAGGGCCAAGCTCGGAGTTGTAAAAGTGCCGCACGTCCCAACGGCTCTCGGGCACCTCGGTGATGGCATCTCCCCCTCGCTGCAGCAACTCCCAGAGCGCCTCGGGCGTGGGCGACCCTGGCAGACGACACCCCATGGAGACGACGGCGATCGTGCTCTCCAGAGGCGCGGTCTGGGGCGCGCGCGTCTGATTCGCCGTAGCGCTGGGCGCTGTGGCTGCGCTCTTCTCGGCCAAGTGCCGGCTCAGGGCTTCGATATTCGGGTGCTCCCAGACGATGGTCGGTGCCACTTCCTGGCCCAGCCAGTCCGCCAACTCGCCGGAGAGAAAAACCGCGTCCTTGGACGTCAACCCGTAGGTGACAAAGGGCTCTTGGACGTCGACTTCGCTTGCATCGAGCTTGGCCGCCTCGGCCACGTAGGCAATGAGCCAAGCTCTGAGCTCCTCACGAGAGCAGCTCTCGGAAGGTGAGGAAGCTGCGTAGATGCTCGTACTACTGGAACTCGGAGAGGAGCGGAAAGGTGAGCTCATTCACGAATAAAAGGTTATCCTGAGTTTACAGACTACTAGCCTATCATTTACTGGCAGTAATCCGGTGTTTACAGACTGCTAGATTTGTTTTGCTAATAGTATTAATTACATTCACCTCTGGTGAAGTGGTTGGGGTCACTATGAAAAATTACATCGGCACTGAGGCCGCGCCAGGGGATGTTGCCCGTCGCGTGGCGCTGGAGGACCAAGGACTGCTGAACGGGCTGCGGGTGGAAGAGGCGGAGGGGCTGCGGTCAGCACGTCGCAGCTTGGTCGAGTCCCAATCCCTGGCGCTCACGGAGGTGGAGTGCTGGACCGAGTGGGAACAACTGGACTGCATCGCGGTCTGCCGGCCGGCGATGCTCGACGTCTCCAGCCCGATGGAGGCCTCTGCGGTGGGGTTCTCGGCCATGGTTACGTGCCGAGAGATGGAAGGGGCGTTCGATCGGCTCCACGAAGCGATTGCCCGCTTTGGCTGCAAGGTCTTCGATCTTAGGGACTTCCTGCCGGAGTCAGAGCATGCCCTGAGCGACACGCTGGTAAACCGGGTGTTCGTGAGGGATGTGGCCGCTGTCATGGGGCACCAACTGGTGATGGGTACAGCCTCCTTCCACGTACGCGAGGCCGAGTTCGACTCAACGCACCGGGCCCTGATGAGCTTGGTGAGCGGTCCGGCGCGCAGCTCCCAGCAGGTGCTTATTCAATCGGCGGGGATGGAATTCGGGGATGGCTTCCTGCTCGACTCGGAGCGGCTGCTCGTCAACGTCGGCCTGCGCAGCGGCGCTCGTGGCCTGAGAGGCTTCCTAGAGGTGGCCTGGAGCGCCGGGTTCCGCGAGGTGGCCGTCGTGCGGCTCCCCGAGCAGCTGGGCATCATCCATCTGGACTTGGCCTTCAACGTCCTGGGGCCGCGGGCCGTCCTGGCGCGCTCGTTCCTGCGCCACATCCCCCTGCGCGTGTTTAGGCCGGGTGAGGCTGAGCAGTGGGAGGCCTTCGAGCGCTACTTCACGCAGCGGGGCCAGCGCGTCATCTCCTTCGAGCCACCGCGCCCGGACGGCTTCACCTCCAACTACATCTACCTGGGCCCGCAGCTGATCCTGGCCTCACAGAGCGCTGCCCCGCAGCTGAGGCCGCTGGCGAAGGAGTTCGGCATCGAGGTGGAGAGCGTCGACATCGAAGCACTTGAGCGCGGCAACGGCAGCATCCGTTGCCTGACGATGCCGCTGCGGCGCCTGCGCTCCAGCTGAGGCGGTAAGTGCGCCTCGGTCCCGGCCGAGGAAGAACTCGGCTTGGCCACAGGGCAACTCCGCGCGCTCAACTTCATCGTGAACCGTGCAACGTAGGGTTGCGCCCTTGGGACACTCGAAAGCGGGGCTGGGCATCATCGGGCGCACCAGTGGTGCGCACTTAGTACTACAGTTGTAGTTCGGAAGACCTGACGGGTGACCTCCTGTTGATCCAACAGAAGAGGTAGCCGGAGGTTTCCCATGGGGGCGCAGGCAGAGGCTGGACGTGACGAGGTGGTCCTGGCGAGGAGGCTGGCCGAGGAGTTCGAGCGAGTCACTGCGTGGCTGGAGCCGCACTTCCGCCGAAGAGAAGCGCACGAGGCAGCAAGCCTCTACGTGAAGGCCCTGCTCTCGCGAGCCGAGAGGAAGAATGCGTGGGGCCTGGCCGAGGCGGCTGGCAAGCCCGCGCCGTACTGCTTCCAGAACCTGATGCTGCGGGCGAGGTGGGACGAGGAGGCCGTGCGCGATGACGTCCTGGCCTACGCACGCGAGCGACTCGGCGAGGGCGGCGTGCTGGTGGTCGATGAGACGGGTTTCTTGAAGAAGGGCGAGAAGTCGGCCGGCGTGGCCCGTCAATACACGGGCACCGCTGGGCGGATTGAGAACTGCCAGGTGGGCGTCTTCCTCGCGTACGAAACGCCCATGGCCACGCGCTGGTAGACCGGGAACTGTACCTGCCCGAGGAGTGGACGCAGAGCAGGCCTCGGCGCCGGGAGGCCGGTATTCCGGACGCGGTGACCTTTCGCACCAAGACCCAACTGGCCCACGCCATGATGCTGCGAGCCTTCGATGCGGGTCTGCGTCCCACGTGGGTGACAGGAGACGAGGTGTACGGACGCGACGGAGAACTTCGCCGCTTCCTGGAGCAGCGCCATCAACGATACGTGCTGGCGGTGGCCTCCACCACCTACGTCTGGCGAGGCTTCATGCAGGTGAAGGCCGGCCGCGTGTTGTCCGAGCTGAAACCAGAGGACTGGACGCGAGTGGCCGCGGGAGCCGGCAGCAAGGGCCCGCGCCTGTACGACTGGGCGCTCGTCCGGGTCAACTCGCATACCGGCACCTTGGCGCGTTGGCTGCTGTTCCGCAGGAGCCTCGTGGACCCCACCGACGTGGCGCATTACCTGGTGCACGCGCCCGCCAATACCTCGCTGGAAGCCATGGTGAAGGCTGCCGGCAGTCGCTGGCCGGTGGAGGAGTGCTTCGAGTCGGGAAAGAACGAAGTGGGGTTGGCGGACTATGAAGTACGCAGCTACACCGGCTGGTACCGTCACATGACGCTGTGCCTGGTGGCCCATGCGTACCTGGCCGCCGCGCGCTCACTGGCCAATGCCGAGGAGCCATTGCCTCCCCCCAAAGTGCTGGGCCCGCCGCGCCGCAGAAGCCGGATGGTCGCGTTTCGACGACGCCAGGGCCTGCTCTCCTCGTCCGCTTCTCCATTCAGGAGATAAGACGTCTGCTGATGGCGCTCGTTTGGTTGGTGCGCCCGCCAGTGGACTTCGTGCTGCGGTGGAGTCGCTGGCGGCGACGCCACCAAGCCATCGCCAAGCTGTGCCACTACCATCGCAGCAATCCTCGGCTCAAAGTACAACTGTAGTACTAAGAAGAAGCGGAAGAGCAGATCGTACTCCAGCCTCTCGCAGAACTGCCGCTCGCTGCGCACGCTGTAGAGCGCGATGAGCAGGCACGCCTTGAGCAGCACTTCGGGAGGAATGCTCGGCCGTCCCTTGCCCGAGTACATGGCGTCGAAGACAGCCGAGAGCGCTGCGAGCTGGGCGTCCGTCCGCCAGCGCCTTGATGCGCCGGATGGGATGGCCTTGCGCCACTCGCTGCGCCACCTGCACCAGGCTGAAGCTCGACTGACTCTTGACCTCGCCGCGCATGCGCACGACCCTCCAGGTCAGGAGGAGATCATGCTCCGGTGCGGGAGGTCGACCCCGCACCAGAGTCTTTCAGCCGCCTGCTAAGCCACCCGGGGTAAGTCCTGTCAGAGGGTAGTACGAGGAGCGAGAGCCTCAAGCCGTCCGGTTCGCTGCAACCTGTGCAGCAACCGGACGGCGTCCGGGTAGAAGGCTTCGCGCTCCTCGGTGAGCATCCGGCTGAAGTAGGTGTCCTTCAGGTGCTCCCAGTAGCCCTCAATCCAGCTGAGGGTTTCGGACGGGCGGTCTCAACCGGTGAACGCACCAATCGGGATGCACGGCAGGGCGGCGTGCAT
>JBKGHK010000079.1:0-22666 GCA_046520375.1 Pyxidicoccus sp. 3LFB2 | reverse complement strand
CGCATCCGCCACCCCGCCGTCCCCCGCCTCATCGACGCTGGCCACTGGCAGCCCCGCGAGGGCGTCTCCTACGCGTGGCTCGTCATGGAGTGGGTGGAGGGCCCGCCGCTCTATGCGTGGGCCCAGGCCCAGCGCCCCTCCTCACGTCAGGTGCTTCAGCTTCTCTCCCGGCTGGCCCGGGCCCTGGAGGCCACCCATGCGGCGGGCGGCATCCACCGGGATGTGAAGGGCGACAACGTCCGCGTCCGGCGCGCAGACGGCCAGCCCTTCCTCCTGGACTTCGGCTCCGGTCACCACCTGGGCGCCGCCACGCTGACGGTGCAGCCTTTTCCTCCTGGCACTCCGGCCTACCGCGCGCCCGAGGCGTGGGGCTTCGTCATGACCCCGGGCAAGCCCATGGTCCCGTATCCGCCGGGGCCCGCGGATGACCTCTTCGCCCTGGGTGTCACGGCCTATCGACTGGTGACTGGGAAGTACCCCCCATCCGCGTACCCGAGGGCGGAGGATGCGTGGCAGTGGCGCCCCGAGGAGCTGGAGCACTGGACGGCACACGTCTCCAACCCCCGCTGCATTCCGGAGCTGAGCGCGCTCGTGGCCCGGATGCTCTCGCCCCACCCTGAGGCGCGTGGGAGCGCGCGGGAGATGGCCGAAGCGCTGGAGCAGGCGGCGCGACGCGCGGGACGCGAGGCGGACGTGCCGCTCTTCACCGGAGAAGAGCCACGGCCTTCGGACCTCGTTCCCCTCCTCCAGCGCGTCACGGTGCAGCCCCCGCCTCGCATGGAAAGGTGGAACTGGTTCGCAGCTGCTGGCCTCGCAGGCGCCCTGGTGCTGAGCGCCGGGGGACTGCTGAGCGGGAGTCGCTCTGAAGAGCCCGCGCCATCCCACCGCGCGGAGCAGGAAGAGTCACGAGATGCCGGCACCGTGGCTGTCGGGGACTCTGTACTGACGGCGCCGGTGGCGCCCGAGAATGCCCCCTTCGTGTGGACATCCATTGCTGAGGAGATGCCCCCAACGCCCTTCCAAGGGCAGCGGCGTCCGGACCGCACCGGCCGCTGTCCCGGCAAAGAGCAGGTCGCCATCAACGGCGGTTGTTGGAGGAAGCTGCCTGTAGACGCGAAGGACTGTGATGAGGAGGACGACGGCTTTTTTGAATACAAAGGCGCATGCTACATCCCCATCATGCTCAAGCCACGCCCCGCCACCTCGGGGCCTGCGGAGCGAGACGGCGGTCCATAGCCGTCTACTCCAGCGCCCGAATCGTGCGCGGGCCTGGGCAGCGGCCCCAACAGCCCGCGAAAACCGCGCGACGCAGCCTTCACCTTTCTTCACGCCCGCAACAGCAATGAGCCCTGGGAGGGCCGCGTAGGCTGCGCATGAACCTGAATGCGCAGCTCTTCCTCCTTCTCGGGCCGCTGCTCCTGGGAACCGTCTTCTTCCAGGCGTGCGCGGCGCCCAGGACTCCCGCCATGTCCCAGCCTTCGCTCACGCTGACTCCGCAGGATGACCAGGACCTCCGCGCCCTGATGACCGACCTGGACCAGCGCTGGCAACAGCGCGACCTGCCCGCGTACCTCGCACACTTCTCCGAGGACGCCGACTTCGTGAACCGCGCGGGCACGTGGTTCCGAGGCAGGGCCGCCCTCCAGCAGCAGCTCCAGTGGCTCGTGGAGAAGGGGCGCCCGGAGATGTTCGCCATGCGGACGGAGCTGGAGGCCGTCCGCGCCATCGCCCCCGGCGTGTTCGTCGTCATCCAGCACCGGGACGAGCACGTGCGGAAGTCCCGTGCCACGTTCGTCATCACCCGCAGCGGCGACGCCCTGCGAGTCCATTCCGTGAGCATCGCCCCGGTGGAACCGCCCTCTTCCCAGGCACCACCCCAGACGACCGTCCGTTAACCTTCGGTATCCAGGTCGCGAAACCTCAGGGAGGATGGCGAATCGAGAGGGAGCGCCCTATCGCAAGAGCGCCTCCCCGCACCTTCGGACGACTCCATGACATCGAGCATCCATCTCCCTCCGGATCAGTACCGGGCTCTGGTGGAACACCACCCCACGATGATCTGGAGGGCTGGACTCGATGCGAAGTGCGACTACTTCAACGAGACCTGGCTCGACTTCACCGGCAGGACGATGGAGCAGGAGTTGGGCAACGGCTGGGCAGAGGGTGTCCACCCGGAGGACTTCGACCGGTGCCTGAAGATCTTCCTCGACAACTTCGGCCGGCGGCAGGCCTTCGAGATGGAGTACCGCCTGCGCCGTCATGACGGGGTGTACCGCTACCTCTTCGACCGGGGCGTTCCCTTCTGGGACGAGCAGGGCGAGTTCGCGGGCTTCATCGGCAGCTGCGTGGATGTGCACGAGCGGCGCGAAGCGGACCGGATGAAGACGACCTTCCTGTCGCTCATCTCCCACGAGCTGCGCACGCCCATCACCTCGATGAACGCCTTCCTCGAGGCCGCGCGCCGGAAGGTCGCACGCGGGGAGCAGGTGGACGACGCCGTCTTCAACCGCCTCAAGGCCCAGACCGATAAGTTCGCGAAGCTGGTGCAGGAGCTGGGAGACGCGGCGCGCCTGGAGGATGGCGTGGCGCTTCCGCTGCGGTGGAGCGAGGTGGACCTGGAGGCCCTCATCCGCGAGCACGTGGACCAGCTCCGCCAGGACCACGCGAGCCGGATGCGGACCCGAGCCGTCCACACCTTCGAGGTGGACGCGGAGGCGGCACCCTTCGTCGTCCGGGGAGACAGCCAGCGGCTGGAGCAGGTGCTCGGGAATCTGCTCCACAACGCGGTGAAGTATTCCCCCGCCGGAGGCACCATCCGCGTGACGCTGTCGCGTGAGGGCGCCCGCTTCCGGCTGTCCGTGAGCGACTCGGGCATCGGCATTCCCGCAGAGGAGCTGCCCCGGGTGACCCGGCGCTACTTCCGCGCCAGCAATGCCTCACCCGACCACTATCCCGGCCTGGGCCTGGGGCTCGCCCTCTCCCGGGAGATTGCCGAGCAGCACGGCGGTGCCCTCCTGGTGGCGAGCCAACTGGGCGCGGGGACCACCGTGACGCTGGAGCTTCCGGAGGGCGCGGCGGGTCAGAAGTGAAGCGCGACCTGACCATCAACGACGACACCTCGACGGAGCGCACCCCGTGGACCATGGACCGCGCTCCCACGGCACTCACCAGTCCGTATCGCTCCACGCCTGGTTGCCCTCCCGGTCAATCAAGCGGGCCCCATCGCTCGCGACGCCGTCCTTGAAGTCGTCGAGCGCGAAGACGTCGAAGGCGGGAGCAATGACGAGGCGCAGGCCCGTCCCGATGTAGCCAAACAGTGGTGCACGTCGTGGGGCGTGAGCAGGCCGAGGCCGGCGTGGGGGTGCTCCTCGTTGAACCAGCAGAAGGGGTCCAGGACGGCGTAGATAGACTGCTGGGTACGGACTGTCTCACTCACCCCAGACAGAGAGGGCATGCGTGACGCGGTATATGCGTGTAAGGGGCACGCAATCGGGATTGCCCCAGCCAGGGCGGTCACTCGACACGCCAACACTGAATTCATGCCCCTTGGGAATGCCTGTCATCTCATCCTCCACGGGCCTCTGTCACGCACTCGAATGACACTCCCAAATTGCCTACCCTTTCGAGCGCAGTCTTGATTTCTTCCGAAACGATGAGTGCTGTCTTGAACCTCTTCAGTCTGAAGACACGCGCGCCTTCCGTCTTGGCTGGGTCAATCTGCAAGCCATAGATCCAGCGATACGCGCCCTTGCGCTCAGGTTCGGGGTCGTCTTCGTCGTAAGGGTGTAGATCCTCGCAGCTTGCTTCATCAATACAGTCGATGACCTTGATTGCATTGACGATAAAGAACTGCTCTGATTCACCCTCTACCGCTACCGGGAATGTTTGCACGTCGCCTGGAGCAAGTGTCCTGAAGGCATTCGCAACTGCCTCGCTGACGACAGGCACTCGCTCTACCCCGGCGAACATGAAGGTACGCCTGATTCCCTGGCTTCTAACCCGAGCTTTGATGGGTCCGGGGTCGGGAAGCACACGCCCATCTGCGAACATCCAGGGCTCCTCGAACTTCCCTCCCGACGCAGGCACAGGAGTCGTAATGTACCATTGGGGCACGTCAGCAATATCTGCCCAGTAGAAGCGACACTCCACCTTACCCTCCGTCCTTCACGATGTAGTTCCGCAATCTTGAGCCAGGCGTAAGCAGTTCACTTGCAATCTTTGCAAGCTCCTTTGTCAGCTCGATTCGACAAGCCTCCGGGGTCTTGCATCGGCTGACGGCATCCTGCAATCGCCCCACTACAGCTCGGTGATAAAGCTCAGGGTGGGGGCCTTCATGCCCCCGGAGCCGCACTTTGTTCGCAACGTCTTCGAGACTCATACCTGCCTTCTCGAAGATTTCCTCACATTGCGGTGTCCAAGGACCGCCGGATGCAGCGGATTTGGTGTTCTTGTTCGTGCAGATGTGATGAGTGGGGCTCTCTGCGTCGCCCGGTACTTTCCCCTGCTGGTACATCGCCGCGACGGCGCCCGGAGCCAGCGCCACGTTGAGCACGCCAGCGGCAGGCAACGAGATTGAGCCCACCCCGCCATTCAGGGCCGCCGTGAGATGGAAGCCGCCTTCGGCCTGCGCGCGGATGGCTGCCTGGGAGAAGCCGGGGAGTTTGGGGCCCTGGGCCGCCATCGCACTCTTTCCGCCAAGCGCCGCAGTGACGAGCAGCACCAGGACGCGCGTGCCGTTCGTTCCCAACACCCGCCCGAACCGGTGCCCGATGTCCTGCAGCTCGATGACGCTCGTCGCCTTCTCGGAGTCTTCCCACAGCCGGACGAAGCCCCGGCCCATCTCCCAGACCGGAATCACACCGAGGTAGGCCACCATCGCAGCCGTCAACGCGACCGCGATAATCTTGGTGACGGGTTCGGGCAGGGTCATCGTGAGCAGCACGGTCAGCGCGGCCGAGGTCAACATCGCCTTGAGCGCTACCGGGTTCAGCATCTTGCCGACCTCCACCTCGACGCTCTCCCAGACGATATCAAGCGCGAAGGACAAGGCCATGAGCGTCCGGTCCTTCCGCCCGAACGCCAACCCCGTTCCACCTACCAGGGGCAGGCAGTCGTCCGCGTCGGGGCAGATGCGCGCGTACAGCGACTCGGGGGAACCCGCCGCCCCCGAATCAGCGAGGCCCTTCGAGGACGCGAGGAGAGTCCTGGACCGCACCCACCCGCGATGGTCCGCCTCGTCCAACTCGCGGAACGCCACGTCCAGCCGCATGTCGAGGACGAGTTGCGCGAGGGCCGCCTTGAACGCGTCCTCAGTCACCTCGACAGGCTCGACATCGACCGACTCGTAGGTGACTCGCTGACCGTTCCCAACGTCGATATGGACGACACGGGTGGTCGCACACCCCGCCGCCAGCAGCAGACTCATTAATCCGGCCAGTCTCACAGGCCTCCCCAGATGAGAAATCCCAGTAAAAATGGATTTGACATCGTGACCCCGGGGTCTGACAGCTTCAAGGGGGCCTTGAGTTTCTAGCCTACTGCACCTGCCTTCTCCGTCTTCCTTCTATAGGAGACCCGCGAGGCGCTGCTGGACGACCTTGGCCCTCTTCTCCAGGAATATGCGCCTCGTCCTCCAGGCTGCCTCCCCAGGGAGTGGATGCCTCCCACCCCGCCTGAAGCCAGCGCTCTCCAGCAGCAGGTCCAGGCGCTGGTGGAGAATGGGCGCCCGGCGTCAGGCCCGGCGCAGCACCCTTCCCGCCGTAGGAGGCAGGGCGCCGAGTTGGAGTCGCCCACCGCGCAGTGAGAAACGGCGCGTAGGTTCCAGCAGGTCCACCCACTCCCCTTCCGCGGCGCCAACTATCGGAAGGTCCACCGGCTCCGAGGGCTTCTCCGCGGCGTTCACCGCGACCACGAGCGACTCGTTCCCCAGCTCGCGCAGATAGGCGAGCTGCTCCGAGCGCACGAGCAGCTCCCGGTAGCGCCCGCGCCGCAGCCCCTCCTGTTGATGCCGGAGCATGGCGAGGCGCGTGATTGCGGCACGCAGGCCCGGAGGACTGTCCGAAGGCCCCGGTGGCGCAGGGAGTGTCGGCCGGAGCGGACGGTCATTGCCGCCCTCCTTGCGCCCCTGCTGGCCCCACTCGCTGCCGTAGTAGAGCGACGGTGCGCCCGGCAACGTGAAGAGGAGCAGATACAGCAAAGGCAGGTGACGCGATTCCTTGAGGAGACTCGCAGCCCGATTCACATCGTGGTTGTCCGCGAAGGTGTAGAGGGTGAGCCCCTCGTACATCCCCTCGCCCGCCGCCATCTGCCGCTTCAGCGTGTGGGCCAGCTCGAAGTAATTCTTGTCGTTGTGGCTGGACCACAGCGCCTTCCACAGCGCGTAGTCCGTCGTGGCGTGCAGCCGCCCTGGCCGCGCCCACTGGCGATAGTCGCCGTGGATGACCTCACCCATCAGCCACAACGGACGCTCCAGGCCCCGACAGAAAGAGTGGAGGCCGTCGAAGAAGTCCAGGTCCATGTCATCCGCGGCGTCCAGCCGCAGGCCGTCGATGCCGAAGCGCTTCACCCAGTGGGCCACCGCATCGAAGAGGTGCCGGCGGACCGCGTCCTGGCGCAGGTCCAGCTTCACCAGGTCCTCCACCCCGTGCCAGCCCTGGTACACGAACGGGTCCCCGAAGCGGTTCTTCGCGTCGAAGCGCAGGCCCGTGAACCAGCTCCGGTACGGTGAGGCCTGCCCCTTCTCACGCACGTCCCGGAAGGCCCAGAAGCCGCGCCCCACGTGGTGGAAGACGGCATCCACCACCACCTTCATCCCCCGGGCATGCAGCCCGTCCACCAGGCGGGCGAGCGCGGCGTCATCCCCCAGCCGCCGGTCCACGTGGAAGTAGTCCGCCGTGTCGTAGCCGTGGGTGGACGACTCGAATACGGGGCCCAGGTAGACGGCGTTCACTCCCAGCGAGGCCCATACGTCCAGCCACGGCAGCAGCCGGTCCAGCCGCGCGACGGGCGGGCTCTGGAAGTCGTTGGGCATGAGGGCGTCGCAGGCCCCCAGGGGGTACACGTGCATGAAGACGGCGTCGTGTATCCAGGCCGGTTCGGCGAGCAGGGTCTCAGAAGGCATTTCGACCATGCATGCGCACCCCGAGAGCGAGCCTCAACGCCTTGCGTTGAGGTGTGCTCTATTGCCTGCCGTGCAGCCCCTCGGACAGGAGACCGCCCGGTGAAATCGCTCCCCCTGCTTGCCACCCTCTTTACCTGCGCCGCCCTGCCCGGCAGCGCGGCCCTCGCGGCGGACGCGCCGTCCCCCGTGCTTGGTGGCATCGACGCCGCCTACCCCGAGCTGGACGCGCTGTACCGCGACCTGCACCAGTCGCCCGAGCTGTCGCTCCAGGAGGAAAAGACGGCGGCGAAGCTGGCCGAGCGCCTGCGCGCCCTGGGCTTCGAGGTGACGCCGAAGGTGGGCGGGCACGGCATCGTCGCCCTGCTGCGCAATGGCAAGGGGCCCACGGTGATGCTGCGCACGGACCTGGACGCGCTGCCGGTGGAGGAGAAGACGGGCCTGCCCTACGCCAGCAAGACGAAGGTGAAGGACACGGCGGGCAACACGGTGTCGGTGATGCACGCGTGCGGGCATGACGTGCACATGACGTCGTGGATTGGCACGGCCACGCTGCTGGCGAAGTCGAAGGACCAGTGGCGAGGCACGCTGATGCTGGTGGGCCAGCCCGCCGAGGAGCTTGGCGCGGGCGCCCGGGCCATGCTCGCCGATGGCCTGTTCAAGCGCTTCCCCAAGCCGGACTTCGCCGTGGCCCTGCACACCGTGGGCACCGCCGCGTCGGGCACGGTGCAGTTCACCCCCGGCTATTCGATGGCCAGCGTGGACTCGGTGGACGTCACCCTCTACGGCAAGGGCGGGCACGGCGCGTACCCGCACACCACGGTGGACCCGGTGGTGCTGGCGGCGCGCACCATCCTCTCGCTGCAGACGCTCATCAGCCGCGAGAAGCACCCGCTGGAGCCGGCGGTGCTGACGGTGGGCTCCATCCACGGCGGCACCAAGCACAACATCATCCCCGACGAGGTGAAGCTCCAGCTCACGCTGCGCACCTACAAGCCCGAGGTGCGCAAGGCCCTGCTGGCCGGCATCGAGCGCGTGGCGAAGGCCGAGGCCATGGCCGCCAACGCGCCCCGCCCGCCCGACGTCGCCGTCACCGAGGGCACGCCCGCCACCTTCAACGACCCGGAGCTCACCAAGCGGCTGGTGGGCGCGGTGGGCCGGGTGCTCGGCCCGAAGAACGTCAATGAGACACAGCCGGTCATGGGCGGTGAGGACTTCTCCGAGTACGGCCGCGCGGGCATCCCCGCGGTGATGCTGTGGCTTGGAATCACCGAGCCCAAGCGCATCGCGGCGGCGCAGGTGTCTGGAGAGGTGCTGCCCTCGGCGCACTCGCCGCTGTACGCGCCGGACCGCGAGCGCACGCTGCGCACCGGCGTCACCACCCTCACCACCGCCGCGCTGGAGCTGCTGGGCAAGCCCTGAGCGCCGGCCGGTGCAATCCGGCTGCAAGAGTGTGTGGGTTGTTCAACGCGCTTCCACCCTCGCGGCAGAATTGTGTGCTGCCGCGCGTGGCGCATGTGTGGCTTGCGGAGATGTCGGAGGGACATGTTAGCGGTGGGCCGCGCACGCGGTCCGCCGTGGCGCTGTCCCCCCACCCCGAGGTCACATCTTGAAGACACTTCTTTCGAACACGCTGCGCCTGGCGGCCCTGGGCGGCCTGACGCTGCTCGCCGCTCCGGCCGCGGCGCAGACCGTGCCCTTCTCTCCCTTCGCGCCCTTCGAGGCGCGGGTGAACTTCCAGCCCGCCAACGTGCCCGTACCCGCCGGCTTCCTCGTGGACTCGGGGCAGGTGTTCGGCAGCCGGGGCAATGGCTACACGTACGGATGGAGCGCGGACAACACGGCCAACACGCGCGACCGCAATGACGCGAACACGCCGTCCCAGGCCTATGACACCGTCATCCGCACGCAGAACGGCGGCAACTTCACCTGGGAGATGGCCGTGCCCAACGGCTACTACCAGGTCCGGCTGGTGGCTGGAGACCCGGGCTTCTTCGACAGCGACTACATCTTCACCGTCGAGTACTACGGCCACGTGCTGAAGGGCACGCCCACCACCGACAACCGCTTCGTCGAGGCGGTGACCACCGTCGACGTGAATGACGGCCGGCTGACCATCCGCAATGACAGCTTCGCGGTGAACAACAAGCTGGCCTTCGTGGAGGTGAAGCGGAAGTTCGGGGTGGACATCAACTTCCAGCCCGCCTCGGCCTCGCCCGTGGAGATCTACGGAATGCTCACCGACTACGGCCAGGTGTACGGGGCCAAGGCCTACGGCTTCACCTACGGGTGGAACGTGGACAACACGGCCAACATGGTGGACGTGAGCTACGACATCGACATCCTCGCGCAGCGCCACGCGCGCATGCAGCAGGGTGGCGACCGCGTCTGGGAGATTGCCGTGCCCAACGGCGTCTACGAGATTGACCTGATGGCGGGCGACCCGAGCACGAAGAATGGCTCGTACCGCATCCAGGTGGAGGACTCGGTGCTGCTCAGCGGCGTGCCCACCGGCTACGGCTTCACCAATGGCTCGGGCGTGGTGGCGGTGTCGGACGGCAAGCTCACCGTGCGCAGCGCAGCGGGCGCCGCCAACAACAAGATCAACTTCATCCGCATCCACCAGAAGTAGCGGCCACCCGCAGGGGTACCAAGCGACGAGGCGCAGACCCACGGGCTTCAACACCCCCGTGGCGATGCCTCGTCGCTCGGACCTCTGCAGCGCCCAGCAGACGCTCATCGGCGCACGGCACTCCATCCTGGTCAGCCGCAAAAAGGCCTTGGGCAGTGAGCGGCCAAACCCGTAGCTTCAGGCGCAATGACTACGGAAACGCGCCCCAAGGACGTCCCCCCTGAAGCCACCTTCGATGCCAGCGCCAACCTCTGGCGAGACGGTGGCCCCAACGACGCGCGCGAGCGCCTGTGGATCCATCCTTCGGGCAGGCTGCTGCTCGATGCCACCCGGAAGGACGGCAAGCTCGACGGGGAGCTCAAGTGGTCGCTCGCCATCCACCAGATGTCCGAGCACGCGCCGCGTGTGGCCATGCAGGCTGCGCTCGGCCTGCCGAAGGGGCCGACCACCACGATGCTCGCGACGTTTGCGAACGGTGCGCTGGTCGAGGTGCGCTTCCGCGCCGGCTTCGACTTCCCGGACACGCTGCGGGTCGAGCTCCGTGACGGCATGATTGACGGCACCGTGGAATGGGTCATCGAACCCGCCAACGGTGCACTGTTCGAGTACGCCGGCACCACGCTCCTGCCCAAGGTCTTCAAGGTTCCCAAGCCGTGGCCCCATCGCCTGACGGCGGTCTTCGCCAAGGGCAAGCTGAAGAGCACGACGTTCTTCGACAAGGACGGCACCCCTGTCGACACGGGCGTGACCCCGGTCACCGAATGGGGCGAGAACATCGAGGCGAGCACCTTCACCGGCTACATCGAGCGCGGAGACTTCGCGGCGGACGCGGCGCGCTTCTTCCCGAAGGCGCCGCGCGTGTCGAAGCCCGGCAGCGAGAAGGTTCGCGCCGTTCCCGCGGGTCGTGCGCTCGACGACGTGGTGACAGGCGGCGGCGTGCCGGAGATGACCCTCGCATTTGACTTCGGCAGCTATGGCTTCGACTGCAAGCAGGAGAACTTGTACGGAGCCAACGACGACAAGTACGTCGGCATCGCGAGCGACGGCTCCGGCGAGATGTTTCTTCTCGACGTCACCACGGGTGAGGTCGTTCGCTACGCGCACGAGGAAGGCACTGTCGCGCCCGCCTTCACGTCGCTCGACCAGCTTGCCTTCGCGCTCCTCCGCGTCGAGGCATCCGCCAAGAAGCTCATCCCGAAGGCGAAGCTCTCGGCGCTGTTCAAACGGCTCGGCCTCGCGACGGGCAGCGCGCTCCTGAAGGAATACTGAGCGCGCTGGCCCGCGAGCTGGTGGATGCCCGGTCAGAAGAGGACGACACCCCGGGCATTCACCCCGCTCTGCATGTCGGCGAAGGCCGCGTCGAGCTGGTCCAGCTTGTACGTCTTCGTCACCAGCTCATCGAGCTTGAGCTTCCCCTGCGTGTACAGGTCCAGCAGCTTCGGCATGTCGCGGTGCACGTCCGCCGTGCCGAACCAGGAGCCGAGCAGCCGCTTCTCCATCAGCGGCAGCACGAAGACGTTCAGGCTGATCTGCTCCTTCACGCTCCCCACGCCCACGACGACACAGGTGCCCGCCTTGCGCGTGCACAGGTACGCCTGCTCAATCGTCTCCTTGCGGCCCACGGCCTCGTACGCGTAGTCCGCGCCCCGGCCGTGCGTCAGCTCGCGGATGGCGGCCACCGGGTCTCCGGCCTTCGCGTCCACCACGTCCGTCGCGCCGAAGACCTTCGCCAGCTCCAGCTTCTTCGGGTGCACGTCCACCGCGATGATGCGCTCCGCCTTCGCGATGACCGCGGCCTGGATGATGTTCAGCCCCACCCCGCCCGCGCCGAACACCGCCACCGTCTGGCCCTGCGGCATCTCGGCCGTGTTGAACACCGCCCCCACGCCTGTCGCCACCGCGCAGCCAATCAGCGCGGCCTTGTCCAGCGGTGCGTCGTCCGGCAGCCGCACGGCCGCGCGCGCGTGGACGACGGCGTACTCGGACAGGGCCCCCAGCGCTGAGAAGACGTTCAGGTCCTGCTCGCCCTTGCGCAGCCGGGTGCTCCCGTCCGGCATCCGGTTGGTGGCGTTGATCTTCTCGCCGAGCAGGCACAGGTTCGGACGCTGGATGCGGCAGTAGTAGCAGTCGCCACACTGCGCCACCCACGAGAGGACGACCTTGTCGCCCTTCTTCAGATGGGTGACGCCCGCGCCCACCTCCTCGACGACGCCCGCGCCCTCGTGGCCCAGCACGCAGGGGAGCTTCATCTTCACGGTGCCGTTCAGCACCGACAGGTCCGTGTGACAGACGCCACACGCCACCAGGCGCACGAGCACCTCCTGCGCCTGCGGCGGGTCGAAGCGGATGTCTTCAATCGTCAGCTTGTCCTTCTCGAAACAGACAGCAGCCTTCATGGTGGCTTGCTCCAGGATGCGGGAGGAACAGCGAGAGTTGCGAGACGCCGGGTTCAGAGCTGCATCGCTTTCTTCTCCAGGAACTCTTCCAGCCCGTACCGGCCGAACTCGCGGCCGTGTCCGGACTGCCGGTAGCCGCCGAAGGGCGCCAGCGGGTTGAAGCGGCCCCCGTTGATGTCCACCTGTCCGGTGCGCATCCGGCGCGCCACGCGCTTCGCCCGCTCGACGTCGCCGGACCAGACGGCGCCCGACAGGCCGTAGATGGTGCTGTTGGCGATGCGGATGGCGTCGTCCTCGTCCGCGTACGGCATGATGACGAGGACCGGCCCGAAGATTTCCTCCTGGGCAATGGTCATCTCCGGGGTGACACCCGCGAACACCGTGGGCTTCACGTAGTAGCCCTGGGTGAGCCCCTCGGGCTGCTCCGGGCCTCCCGCGACGAGCGTGGCGCCCTCGCGGACACCCTGCTGGATGTACTCGCGCACACGCGTGCGCTGCGCCTCGGAGGTGAGGGGGCCCAGCTTCGCCTCGCCCTTGAACGGGTCTCCCACGGTGAAGCCGGCGGCTGCCTCGGCCGCAAGCCGGGCCGCCTCGTCATGCAGCGCGCGCGGGACGAGCAGCCGCGTATGGGCCGAGCAGGTCTGCCCGGAGTTGAGGAAGCAGTTGCTCACCACCCGCTTCACCGTCGTCTTGAGGTTGGCGTCGTCCAGGACGATGGCCGCCGACTTGCCGCCCAGCTCCAGGGCCACGCGTTTGATGGTGGCGGCGGCCAGCTCCGACACCCGCCGCCCGGCGCGCGTCGAGCCGGTGAAGGACACCATGTCCACCTCGGGGTGCCGCACGAGCGCCTCGCCCACGACGGCGCCGGTGCCCGACACGAGGTTGAAGACACCGGCCGGGACGCCCGCCTCATGCGCGATTTCCGCGAGGAGGAAGGCGTTGAGCGGCGCCACCTCGCTGGGCTTGAGGACGACGGTACAGCCCGCGGCCAGCGCCGGGGCCACCTTGGCGATGATTTGATGGAGCGGGTAGTTCCACGGGGTGATGCAGGCCACGACGCCTACCGCCTCGCTCACCACCAGCGAGTTGCCCACCTGCTCCTCGAAGGCGTACTCCTGCAGGAGCTGCACGTAGGAGCCCGTCACGGTGATGGGCGTGCCCACCTGGATGGGCTTCGCCAGCGCGAGCGGCATGCCCACCTCGCCCGTAATCGTCCGCGCCAGGTCGTCCTGCCTCGCCGTCAGGCCCTGCTGGAGCCGTGAGAGCACCTGCGCCCGCTCCGAGGCCGGGCGCGTGGACCAGGACTCGAAGGCCGCGCGCGCCGCCTTCACCGCGCGGTCCACGTCCTCCGCGGTGCCGCTGGGGATGCGGCCGATGACCTCCTCCGTGGAGGCGCTGAGCACGTCGAGGTGCCCCGTGCCTCGCGAGGGGGTCCACTCACCGTTGATGTAGAGCTTGTCGAAGCCTTGCATGGGTGTCTCCCGGGTTCAGCTGAAGGCCTGGATGCCCGTCTGCGCACGCCCGAGGATGAGCGCGTGGACATCGTGCGTGCCTTCGTAGGTGTTCACCGCTTCCAGGTTCATCACGTGCCGGATGACGTGGTACTCGTCCGAGATTCCGTTGCCGCCCAGCATGTCGCGGGCGGTGCGCGCGATATCCAGCGCCTTGCCGCAGTTGTTGCGCTTGAGCAGGGAGATGGCCTCCGGCGCCGCCTTCTCCGCGTCCTTCATCCGCCCCAGGCGCAACGCCGCCGTCAGCCCCAGGGTGATTTCCGTCTGCATGTCCGCCAGCTTCTTCTGGATGAGCTGGTTGGCGGCCAGCGGCCGGCCGAACACCTGGCGCTCCAGCGCGTACGCGCGCGCCGTGTGCCAGCAGAACTCCGCCGCGCCCATGGAGCCCCAGGAGATGCCGTAGCGCGCGTTGTTGAGGCAGCCGAACGGCCCCTTCAGCCCCTTCACCCCGGGCAGCAGGTGGTCCTCGGGGACGAAGACGTCGTCCATGGCGATGCCGCCCGTGGACGAGGCGCGCAGCGAGAACTTGCCTTCAATCTTCGGCGCGGTGAGCCCCTTCATGCCCTTCTCCAGCACGAAGCCGCGAATCTCGTCGCTCTCGTCCTTCGCCCAGACGACGAAGACGTCCGCGATGGGCGAGTTGGTAATCCACTGCTTGGTGCCGGAGAGGCGAAAGCCGCCCGGGGCCTTCCGCGCCCGGCTGCGCATGGCGCCGGGGTCGGAGCCAGCGTCGGGCTCGGTCAGCCCGAAGCAGCCGACGAGCTCTCCCTTCGCCAGCCCCGGCAGGTACTTGCGCCGCTGCGCCTCCGTGCCGTACGCGTAGAGGGGGTACATGACCAGCGACGACTGCACGCTCATCGCGGAGCGGTAGCCGGAGTCCACACGCTCCACCTCGCGCGCGAGCAGGCCATAGGCCACGTACGACGCGCCGGCCCCTCCGTACTCGGGCGGCAGCGTGGAGCCGAGCAGGCCGAGGCTGCCCATCTCGTTCATGATTTCGCGGTGGAACACCTCGTGCCGGTTGGCCTCGAGGACGCGCGGAAGAAGCTGCCGCTGGCAGTAGTCGTGGGCGGTGTCGCGGAGCAGCCGCTCCTCCTCCGTCAGCTCCTCTTCGAGGAGGAACGGGTCTTCCCAACGGAACGCGGCGCGCTGACTCATGGTGCTCAGACCCTCTCCAGGACGGCGGCGATGCCCTGCCCCACGCCAATGCACATGCTGACGAGCGCGTAGCGCCCTCCGCCCACCTGAAGCTGGCGCGCGGCCGTCAGCGCCAGCCGCGCGCCCGACGCGCCCAGCGGATGGCCGAGGGCAATGGCGCCCCCGTTTGGATTCACACGGCTGTCGTCGTCGCCCAGCTCGAGCAGCTTGAGGCAGCCCAGCACCTGCACGGCGAAGGCCTCGTTGATTTCGATGACGTCCATGTCGGAGAGCGTCAGCCCGGCGCGCTCCAGCGCCTTGCGCGAGGCGGGGACGGGCCCCAGGCCCATGGTGCGCGGCGGCACTCCCGCCACGGCGGCCGAGACGATGCGCGCCAGCGGCTTGCACCCGGCCCGCTCGCCCACGCCCAGCGTGCCCACCAGCAGTGCCGCGGCCCCGTCGTTGATGCCCGACGCGCTGCCCGCGGTGACGACGCCGTCCTCGGCCAGGGGCTTGAGCGCGGCCAGCTTGTCGAGCGTCGTCTCCGGACGCGGGTGCTCGTCCACCTCCACCCGGGTGACGGCGCCCTTCTTGCCCGGCAGCTCCACGGGCACCAGTTCCCCGGCGAAGAAGCCCGCGGCCCGGGCCGCCGCGTACTTCTGCTGCGAGGCCAGCGCGAAGCAGTCACTCGGCGCGCGGCCGATGCCCAGGTCCTTCGCGATGTTGTCCGCCGTCTGCGGCATGGTGTCGTCGCCGAAGCCGGCGATGAGGCGCGGGTTGGGGAAGCGCGCGCCCATCGTCGTGTCGTAGATGCGCGCGTCGCGGCTGAAGGCGGACTCGGCCTTGGCCATGGCGAAGGGCGCGCGGCTCATGCTCTCCACGCCCCCGGCGATGAACAACTCCCCCTGCCCCACCGTGGCGGCGCGCGCCGCGTCCACCACTGCCGCCAGCCCGCTGCCGCACAGGCGGTTGACGGTGAGCCCCGCGACTTCAATGGGCAGTCCGGCGAGCAGCGCCGCGTGCCGGGCGACATTCCGGCTGTCCTCGCCTGCCTGATTCGTACAGCCGATGATGACGTCTTCGACTTCGTGGGGCTCGAAGGGGCCGCGCGCGAGCACCGCGCGGATGACTCCGGCGAGCAGGTCATCGGGGCGCACCGGCGCCAGCGTGCCGGCGTGCCGGCCAAACGGCGTGCGCAGGCCATCGTAGATGTAGGCACTCATGGGGCTCATGGGATTCATCCCTCGGGAGTGAGGAGCGAGACGCCGAGCCGCGCCCGGCGGGACAGCCATGGACTGGTGCGGTAGCGCGCATCCCCCGTGGCGGCCTGGAGTGCTTCCAGCACCTGCACCAGCCTCCGGGGGCCCAGTGCGTCACCCCAGGCCAGCGGGCCCTTGGGGTAGCCGAGGCCCAGCGTCACCGCCGCGTCGATGTCCTCCGGGCTGGCGATGCGCTGCTGCGCGATGTCACAGGCGATGTTGACGATGGTGGCGAGCACACGCTGGGCGACGAAGCCCGGGCTGTCGTGGATGCGAGACACCGGCGTGCCATCCGCCGCGAGCAGCGCCCAGGCCGAGTCCAGGAACGCGGGCCGTGTCACCGGCGTCGTCATCACCGTGCGGCGACGCTCCGGGCCGAAGAGCAGGTCCACCGCCACCGTGCGCTCCGGGTCCAATCCCAACGCCAGTGCGGTGGTGGTGGCATCACGCCCCAGCGGGGCCACGACACACAGGGACTCCGCACCGGGGCGCCCTCCGCTGTCCAAAGCCCAGCCCGCCGCGCCCACCACCGTCCGGAGCGCGTCGGTCCACCCCGCCTCTTCCGCGCCCACCCACACCGGGCGACGCTCGCCCCGAGGCACCGGCGGCGCCGGCACGGGCTGCTGCTTGCCCCCCTCGTACGCGTAGAAGCCACGGCCCGTCTTCCGGCCGAGCAGCCCCGCCGCCAGCCGCTGGCGCAGCACATATGAAGGGCGGAAGCGGGGCTCCTGGTAGAACTGCTCGTAGACCGACTCCATCACCGGGTGCGAGACGTCCAGCCCCGTCAAATCCAACAGCTCGAAGGGGCCCATGCGGAACCCGGCCGACTCGCGGAGGATGCGGTCCACCTCGTCGAAGGACGCGATGCCGTCCTGGAGGATGCGCAGCGCCTCCGTGCCGAAGCCCCGGCCGGCGTGGTTGACGATGAAGCCCGGCGTGTCCGCTGCCCGGACGGGCCGGTGGCCCATTTGCCGCGCGAGGGCGACGAGCGTCTCGCCCACCCAGGCTTCCGTGCGGGCGCCCTCGATGACCTCCACCACCTTCATCAGCGGCACGGGGTTGAAGAAGTGGAACCCGCCCACGCGCCCGGGCCGCTCGCACGCGGCGGCAATGGCAGTCACCGACAGCGACGAGGTGTTGGTGGCCAGCAGGCACTTCGGGCCGACGAGGGGCTCCAGCCGGACGAACAACTCCTGCTTCGCGCGGAGGTCCTCGACGATGGCCTCCACCACCACGTCACACCCGGCGAGCTCCGCCTCGGCCTGGAGGGGCTGGAGGCGGGCCGTCGCGGCGCGCGCCTCCTCGGCGGACAGCCTTCCCTTGGCCACGAGCGAGTCCAGCGTCGCCCCCACGGCGGTGCGCGCCTCCTCGGCGGCGTGGGGGCGGGCGTCCAGCAGGCGAACGGTGAGGCCCGCCTGCGCCGCTATCTGGGCAATTCCCCGGCCCATGGTGCCGGTGCCGACGATTCCAAGAGTCATTGCGGGTTTTCCCTAATTCCGCACAGCGAAATTGAGTTTCGCAAAACCTTGACCCTTATCTACCGACTGTTTATGGTCCTGGCAATCCCACTCTTTTCAGGAATGCCATGTCCCGCCCCCCTGGCTCCTACGAACCCACGAATGACACCGGGATCACCTTCATGGAGTCGCTGGAGCAGCTGGGCGACGAGGAGGTCAAGGACCGTCAGTTCGTGACAGCGCTGGCGCGCGGGCTGGAAATCCTGCGCGCCTTCACGCCGCAGCGGCCGATGCTCGGCAACCAGGAGCTGGCGGCGAGCACGGGCCTGCCCAAGCCGACCATCTCCCGGCTGACGCACACGCTGACGCGGCTGGGCTACCTCACGTATTCGGAGCGGCTGGGGAAGTACCAGCTGGGCACGCGGGTGCTGGCGCTGGGCTTCGCGGCCCTCTCCAACATGGGCGTGCGCGACGTGGCGCGGCCCCTGATGCAGGAGCTGGCGGACTACGCCAACGTGCCTGTGTCGCTGGGCAGCCGCGACAGGCTCAACGTGGTGTACGTGGAGCACTGCCGCTCCACCGCCGCGGTGACGCTGCGGCTGGACATCGGCTCACGGCTTCCGCTGGCCACCACGGCCATGGGGCGGGCGCTGCTCGCCGCGCTACCGGAGACGGAGCGCAACTACTTCATGGAGCACATGGCCAAGCGCGAGGGGGACAAGTGGCCCCGCATGCGCGAGGGCATCGAACAGGCCCTCGCGGACTACCAGACGCACGGCTTCACCCTCTCCGTGGGTGACTGGGACCGGGACGTGAATGCGGTGGGCGTGCCCTTCATCCCTCCGGATGGCAGCGGAATCCTCGCCTTCAACTGTGGCGGTCCGTCGTTCCTGATGCCCCGTCAGCGGCTGCTGCTCGACCTGGGTCCCCGCCTGGTGAACCTCGTTCGCAATGTCGAAGCAGCGCTGATGCGCCGCTGAGGAGAAAAGCCCCCATGGCCTGTGATGATGACACCCTGGCCCAGCTGCTCACCACGTTGGAGCGCTTCGTCAAGGAGCGGCTGGTGCCGAACGAGCACCGCGTGGCGGACGAGGACGCCATTCCCAAGGAGCTGGTGGAGGAGATGCGCGGGCTGGGCCTCTTCGGCCTGTCCACGCCGACGGACTACGGCGGCATCGGGCTGAACATGAGCCAGGAGGTGCAGGTGGCCTTCGTGCTCGGACAGACGTCGCCCGCGTTCCGCTCGCTCATCGGCACCAACAACGGCATCGGCTCGCAGGGCATCGTCCTGGACGGCACCGAGGAGCAGAAGAAGAAGTACCTGCCCCGGCTGGCCTCCGGAGAGATTGTCGGCGCCTTCGCCCTGACGGAGCCCAACGCCGGCTCGGACGCGTCGTCGCTGACCACCTCCGCGCGCCGCGACGGCAACGACTACGTGCTCAACGGCACCAAGCGCTACATCACCAACGCGCCCGAGGCCGGGCTGTTCACGGTGATGGCGCGCACCAACCCCGAGGACAAGGGCGCCGGCGGCATCTCCGCCTTCCTGGTGGAGGCCGGCACGCCGGGGCTGCACATCGGCCCGTTCGACAGGAAGATGGGCCAGAAGGGCACGCACACCGCGGACGTCCTGTTCGAGGACTGCCGCGTGCCCGCGACCCAGCTGCTCGGAGGCCGCGAGGGCCAGGGCTTCAAGACGGCGATGAAGGTGCTGGACCGCGGCCGGCTCCACATCGCCGCCGTCTGCGTCGGCGTCGCCGAGCGCCTCATCCGCGAGAGCCTGCGCTACGCCATGGAGCGGCAGCAGTTCGGCAAGCCCATCGCCGAGTTCCAGCTCATCCAGGCCATGCTGGCCGACAGCCGCACCGAGGCCTATGCCGCCCGCTGCATGGTGCTGGACGCCGCCCACAAGCGTGATTCGGGCCAGAACGTCAGCACCGAGGCCTCGTGCTGCAAGCTGTTCGCGAGTGAGATGGTGGGACGCGTGGCGGACCGCGCGGTGCAGATTTTCGGCGGCGCGGGCTACATCGCCGACTACGGCATCGAGCGCTTCTACCGCGACGTGCGCCTGTTCCGTCTGTATGAGGGCACCAGCCAGATTCAGCAGCTCGTCATCGCGCGCAACATGATGCGCGAGGTGAGCTGAAGCACCCGCTCGAAAGCCCTGGGAGACCCCATGTACCTGGCCATCGGACTTCTCGTCGGTACCGTCGTCCTCGTGCTCGCCCTGCGGCAGTGGCTGCTGCACCGCGAGTGCGCACCAGCGAAGAGCGAGCCCTTCGACGGGGACGTCTATCAGGTGGGCAAGGCGGCCATCGCCGAGCGCCGCTCCGACAACCCGCGCGCCACCGTCATTGGCATGCACGGTTTCGTGTGCGACATGCGCTACTTCACCGACTACTACCGCGACCCGGACATCCAGCTCATCCTGCTGACGAGCTGCGACTACCACGTGCCCATCACCAGCCCGCGGTACCGCTCCGCGCCCTGGGCCAAGGCCCCCACCGAGCGCGAGGGCACCATCCCCTACGACGCCGCCGTGCTGGTGCAGGCGCTGGAGCACCTGCCGAGGGCGGACAGCATCCGCGTCCATGGCCACTCGCGGGGCGGCGCCGTCATCCTGGAGGCCGCCTCCATGCGGCCCGACTTGTTCAAGCAGGTGGAGGTGGTGCTGGAGGCGCCCGTCCTCCCGCAGGCGCGCACGTACACGAGCACCACCGCCATCCAGCTGTGGCTGCTGTTCCTCCTCGTCCCCCTGTGGCGCAAGGAGCCCATCTCCCAGCGCAACCGGGGCGCGTGGGGCCCGCTGGAGAACGCGCGCAAGCGCGAGCTCATCATGGCCTTCCCCTTCAATCCCAAGCGCGTGGCCACCATGGTCTCCAACATGCGAGGGATTGATGACTGGATGCACGAGCGTGACACCTCGCTCTTCCAGCACCTGGGGCGCGGCACGGTGCTCGTCCCGGGCAAGGACCGCGTCCTCGACACCCAGTCCATGCTGGAGAGCGCCCAGAAGGGCGGGCCGCACGTGAAGGTGGTGCAGCTGGAGGGCTGCAGCCACTTCCCCATCTGGGACCGCCCGGACTCGCTGCCGCCCCTGGCCTTCTCGGAGCAGCGCCCCGCCGTGCGTGCGTGAGCCCCCGCACAGACAGTGGGGATGACCTCGCTGATTTGACTGCGGCTGTAACATTCTAGACAGTTCTCTCTGTCGTACTTCGAGAGGACTCTCTTTCCGTGTTCAAGCGCAATGGTGCCCGGTGGGCCCTGGTGGGGGCCACGCTGTGGCTGGCCGGTGGCTGTCAGTCGTCTTCCTTTGTCAGCCATGAAGCGACGGTTCGCAGTGGGACGGAGGTGCCCCTCGACCTGAAGGTGGCCTTCGGCCCGGGCCTCGCGTCGCAGCCCGACGGGCAGATGGTGGCCTGCATTGCCCTGCCCGAGGGCTGGACGGCGCCCGGCGGCAGCTACTCGTACAACGGGCTGGACCACGTGCAGGGACAGGTGGACGCCGAGGTGACGGCGGAAGCCACGGCCGCCTTCGCGGGCACGGGCACCACCTGGCACTGCCTCACCTCCGAGCGCGTCGTCATTGCCGGGAACGCCGAGTCCACCGCCTTCGCGAGCCTGATGCTGCCGGTGCCGGCGGTGGCGCAGGGCACCTACCGCGTGGCGTACGCCACGGGCTTCCGCTCGGTGGACACGTCGGAGCCGGACGCGGGTGAGCCCACCGACGCGGGTGAGCCCTCGGATGCGGGCGAGCCCACCGACGCGGGCGAGGCGCCCACCCGGTATCAGGCCACCAGCTTCTCCGGGCGACTGGAGCGCGTGCTCCACGTGAATGTGGCGCCGTCCGCCACCTTCGACCACTGGGAGGCCTCGTCCTTTGGCGGAGGGGACGTCCTCGCCGACGCCTCGAGCGCGGTGTACGGCAACGGCCGCTTCCTGGCCGTGGGCGACGGGCGCCTGTACAGCTCGACGGATGGCAGGACGTGGACGTCCTTCCAGCCCGTGCTGGAGGGAACCACGGAGCCCTTTGGCGTGGACGCGCCGGTCTTCGTCCAGGGCCGGTGGTTCGCGCTGGCTTCGGGCGGCATCCATGTCTCCAGCGATGACGCGCGCACGTGGGCTCCGGTGTATCGGGATGCTCCGGCCGAGGGCGAGGACCTGGGCCGTGACTTCCTGACGCTGACGGCCAGCGCCACCCGCCTGGTCGCCGCGGGTGAGCAGGGCCTCATCGCCGTCTCCAACGACGGCACCACCTGGACGGACCAGAGCGGGGACCGGGGCCATGGCTTCCAGCGCGCGGTCGCCGGACAGGACACCTTCCTCCTCGTGGGTGTGCCCGAGGGTGAGGTCCCCGCCACCGTCGGCGACATCCTGGTGCGCGCCAGGGCGGATGGCTCCGGCTGGGACACGCTGCCGGCCGGGCCGCTGGAGGGGCGTGGGATTCGCCAGCTGGCCCAGGGCAACGGCCGCTTCCTCGCCATGACGTGGAAGGACTCCGGGGAGACGCCCGCCCTGCGCGGCGGCGAGCCGCCTCCCGAGGAGCCGGCGGGGCAGCTGTTCCTGTCCGAGGACCGCGGGACGACGTGGCAGCCGGTGCAGGGGCTGCAGCTGCCGGCCACCGGGCTGGCGGAGACCACCCTGCTGGCATTCGTGGACAACACCTTCGTCGTCAGCGGGATGCAGACGCAGCTGGAGACGGCGGGCATGCTGTTCCCGCTCGAGCTGCACGCGTCGGCGGATGGACGGAGCTGGAAGACCTACGCCACGGGCGCCGCGGGCAGCTTCTCCTCCCGGTCCTTCGCCACCGGCGAGCGGGCGGTGGTGGCGGTGAGCGCGGGCCTCTCGGTGGTGGCCGAGCGCCGCGCCTGGGCGGGCCCGGAGCTCATCACCGAGGCGCTGCCGCTCGCGGTGGTGGGGGTAGCACAGCGCGACGGTGGAGGCGCGCGGTGGTGCCGGCGCCACCTCGTTCTCGCTGGAGGGCACGCCTCCGGCGGGGCTGGCCTTCTCGGCGGGCGCCTTCTCCGGCGTTCCCACCGCGGCCGGCACCGCGGCCCTCACCGTGACGGCCCGGGATGTGCCGTGGCACGCAGGCCTCGCGCTCCTACAGCCTGGAGGTCGTCCCCGCGCTGGCCGTGGCGGGCGGCGAGCTGGGCA
>JBKGHK010000799.1:0-4326 GCA_046520375.1 Pyxidicoccus sp. 3LFB2 | reverse complement strand
GCTCCGGCTCGGACCCGCGCATGTGCGGGCCCCCTGGCACGTGAAGGGCACGGTGGAGACGGACACGGAGGGCGAGGCGCGAGGCCGGCTCCGCCTCTCCTTCTCCTCCGTCCACGTCGACGGGGCCCGGGGCCGGCTGCTGGAGCTGCCCGAGGTGGCGCTCACCTTCCAGGTGGAGCCCCGCCTGGGGCCTCCGGCGTCCCCCATCCAGCAGGAGCTGCATGTGGCGCCCAGCAAGCCGGTGGACCTGAGGCGGCTCAACGCCTGGACGGGACAGACCTTCCGCGTGGACTCCGGCAGCGCCACGCTGAAGGCCACGGGCCACCATGACGCCAGGCACGGCCACGGCGCGCTGCGCCTCACCCTGGACACCGACCTGGTCGAGGCCCGGGCCGGGGAGACCCGGCTGCTCGGACGCGCCTCCGTGGAGCTCGACACCCGGAGGCTCTCGCTCCACGGCCAGGCCCTGGGGCTGGATGGGACGACGCTGCGGCTGAGCCAGGTGTCCGCGGACCTGGACACCGTGACGCTCCGGGGGTGGAGCGGCACCTTCTCCCTCCCCCAGGCCACCCTGTCGCTGGCTCCCCCACGGCTGGAGGCCCGGTTCTCCGGCAGCTTCGCCAGCGCGGCCCCCTTCGTCGCGCTGCTCTCCGGCAGCGGGAAGCTGCCGCGCTTCTTCGCCCCGCTGCTCCAGGCCCGGGGGCTCGAGGTGTCGGGGCGGGTGCTGCTGGGACCGTCGGGCATCCAGGTGCGGGAGCTGCGCCTCGCCGACGAGAACCTCCAGCTCCAGGGCCGCATGGACCTGGCCCGCGGTGCCACCCACGCCCTGGTGCTGGCCACGCTGGACGGCATCACCGGCGCGGTGGAGGTGACGCCCGGGGACACCCACGTCCAGCTCCATGACGCCCGGCGCTGGTACGAGGAACGGCTGGCGACGCCGCCTCCCTGAAGCGCACCTTGCGCCATCCCAAGGCTCGGCTCCGTGTCGCCATGGCGACACAGTAGCAACCCGGCTGCCCGACTGCCTCCAACCGTGGGGCGGCTCGGGCAGTCGTCGCGACCTCCTGCCCGCCCGCCTCTCCTCTTCAGCCCCCGGTCATCTCCACCATTGGGCCACTCCCCAGCACGGGGTCTGCATCGGAGGCGACATGGCGAAGAAGCAGGCGACGAAGCAACCGAACATCCTCATCATCTGGGGAGACGACATCGGCTGGTACAACCCGAGCTGCTACCACCAGGGGGCCATGGGTTACCGCACGCCGAACATCGACCGCATTGCCGCCGAGGGCGCACGGTTCACCGACTGGTACGGGCAGCAGAGCTGCACGGCGGGGCGTGCCGCCTTCATCACCGGCCAGGCTCCGATTCGCACCGGCCTCACCAAGGTGGGCCTGCCGGGCGCGAAGATTGGCCTCCAGGCTGAAGACCCGACCATCGCCGACCTGCTCAAGCCCCTGGGCTATGCCACCGGCCAGTTCGGCAAGAACCACCTCGGGGACCGCGACGAGTTCATCCCCACCATGCACGGCTTCGACGAGTTCTTCGGCAACCTCTACCACCTCAATGCCGAGGAGGAGCCGGAGAGGGCGGACTACCCCAAGGACCCGGCCTTCCGGAAGCGCTTCGGGCCGCGTGGGGTGCTGCACTCCTGGGCCAATTCCGACGGCACGCAGAGAATCGAGGACACCGGCCCGCTCACGAAGAAGCGGATGGAGACGGTGGACGATGAGTTCCTCGCCGCGGCCACCGATTTCATGGAGCGCGCCACCGCTGAGGACAAGCCCTTCTTCCTCTGGTTCAACTCCACCCGCATGCACGTCTTCACGCACCTGCGGCAGGAGTCGCGGGGGAAGACGGGCCTGGGGCTGTACCCGGACGGCATGGTCGAGCACGACGGCCACGTCGGCCAGCTGCTCGCCAAGCTCGATGAGCTGGGCATCACCGACAACACCATCGTGATGTACTCGACCGACAACGGCGCCGAGGTGATGAGCTGGCCTGACGGCGGCAGCACCCCGTTCCGCGGCGAGAAGGACACCAACTACGAGGGCGGCTGGCGCGTGCCCTGCGTCATCCGCTGGCCGGGAGTCATCGAGCCGGGGACCCTCTCGAACGAGATGTTCTCGCACACCGACATGCTGCCCACGCTGGTCGCGGCCGCCGGGGAGCCCGACATCGTCGAGAAGCTCAAGAAGGGCTACAAGGCCGGGAACAAGACGTTCAAGGTCCACATCGACGGCTACAACCTCCTGCCCTTCCTCAAGGGCGAGGTGAAGGAGAACCCGCGCCGCGCCTTCCTCTACTGGAGCGATGACGGCGACCTGATGGCGCTGCGCTTCGGCGTGTGGAAGGTCCACTTCCTCGAACAGCGCGCCCATGGCCTGGGCGTCTGGCGGGAGAGCTTCGCGGAGCTGCGCGCCCCGAAGATCTTCAACCTCCGGAGCGACCCCTTCGAGCGGGGCGATATCGACGGCTCCATGTACTACGACCAGTGGATGATGGAGCACGCGTACATGCTGGTCCCCGCGCAGGCCCTCGTCGGTCAGTTCCTGAAGACCTTCGAGCAGTTCCCTCCACGCCAGACGCCCTCGAGCTTCAGCATCGGCCAGGCGCTGGAGAAGGCACGAGAGAAGCAGCGGAAGCTGGCCACGGCCGTTCCGCCCGAGGAGGAGGTCGCTCCGGCCATGGCTGAGGAACAGCCCGCGGTCCATTGAGACGCCGCGGGCGGACAGGAGTGCGTGACTGCCTCCTGTCCGCCTGCCTCTCCTCCCCACTTCTGGGCATCCCCAGTCTTGGGTGGAGGTGGGGGCTGGCACTCGCCCTCCTCGCGACAACAGCCCCAACACTCGGACATGCACAGCAGGCGCGCGCACCGAAGGAGCAGGTCGCACAGGTCGACCCCCGCTTCACGCTGGAGGTGGAGCTCGAGGGACGCTGGCCCTGGCAGCAAGCCAGGCCCCCTGCTGACGAGCCCTCCGCGAGGAGGGAGCGCGAGGAGGCTGAAGACGAGCCCCCTCCTCACTGACTCCGCGCGGGCTCCTCGTGCTCGCCGCGACGCTCCTGCTGCTTGCGCATGCGTCTCTTGCGGTGGAAGACCCTGCGCTCCAGCAGGCCCACCAGCGAGCTCGTCACGGCGATGGAGGGGGCCACGATGGCGGCAAGCACCGGGCTGCCCAGCGCCGCCTCGCAGCCCACGGCCGCGGCAATCCAGATGGAGGCGGCCGTCGTGAGTCCGAAGATGGCGCTCCCCTTCTTGAGGACGCTTGCCGCGCCCACGAACCCGATGCCAGACGCGACGCCCTGGATGATGCGGAGCGTCTCGACATCCCGTCCCACCAGGTTCGCCCCGGTGGTGCAGAAGAGCGCGGCGCCCAGCGTCACCAGGTAGTGGGTCCGGATGCCGCCCTGCCGCTCGCGGTACGGCAGGCCCAGGATGATGCCCGCGCCTCCCGCCACGAGCAGCCGCACCAGCAGCTCCCCACTCCCGAGTTCATTCACCATGCCGGGCTCCTGGAACGCCGCGCGTCCAAGGGGTAAAGCTGGCGACTGCCGGGCATGAGCGCAAAAGCAAGCGCCACCGCGCCGGTGCGCCCACCGGCCGTCAGAAACCGATTGCCGGCAGGGGCGGAAGGAACCTGTCTCCCATGGCCCGCTCCACGACGTCCGCGTGGTGGCGGAGTGACGCCAGCTGTGGGGAGTCCGCCTGGGCACGCTCCGCGGCCGCCAGGATGCGGTGCAGCGCCGCGCGAGCCGCCTGCTGGTCCTCCACCTCCCGCGCCTGCTGGCCCACGGCCCCCGCCAGCCGCAACAGCCGGAGCACCACCGCGGGCTCGGTGGCGCCGTAGCGGAGGATCTGGTCCGTGGCCAGCTCGAGGTAGTCGCGCAGCGTGGGGCCCCGAAGGAAGACGCACGGGCGCCCGGACGCATCCGCCAGCACGCGGGGCCCCAGACGCAGCTCACCGAGTCCGCACAGCAGGAAGGTGAGCTGGTCCACCGCCTCCACGGCGGTATAGGGGTCGTTGATGGCGGGCGAGAGCGCCTTGATGGCCACGTCCACCAACTGCCTCACGCCCAGGGCCACGTCGGTGTCCTCGCTCCTCCAGCGGCCCAGGTGGATGGCGCGCAGAAGCTCCTCGCAGACCTCGGGGGACATGGCGGCGCCGCCCCGTCCCGGCGCTACCCAGCCCACCTCCGCGCCCCGGACCACCGGCTCGCCAATGGCGAGCCCCACCTGGACGACGAGCCCCCGTGCCGAGGCCACGGCCCGCAGCGCGGGAGCGTCCACGTCCACGACGAAGCCGTCCGCGGAGGCCCGGAGCGGCCACG
>JBKGHK010000798.1:0-4339 GCA_046520375.1 Pyxidicoccus sp. 3LFB2 | reverse complement strand
CTCGCGAGAGCCGGGAGGGGCCGGGCACTCGGCGCTGCTGGCGGAGGTGCTGGCTTCGGGACGCTCGCGGATGGTGACGCGTTTCATGGCGAGGGGCGCGGGGGAACCGGTGCACCCGCTGGCGAAGGCGGTGGGCGCGCGAGTCGAGGACGGGGTGCACGGTGCGGTGACGCAGCCGTGGGTGGGTGTGGATGGGGTTCGCGCGGAAGAGTCGCCGTGGGGCGAGACGGCGCGTGCGCTGGTGAAGGCCGCGGAGGTGCAGCCGGTGGACGCGGGGCAGGAGGGCGTGGCTCGCCCGCCCGCGCGACTCACGGAGACGCGGGCGGAGACGACAGCTCGTGGCGCGGACGTACGCGGCGCGAAGCCCGCGGAGTCGGCATCCGGTGCTGTGGCCTCTTCATCGGCACAGGGGACGGAGCCTGGCTGGGAGGACTCACCTCAGGCAGATGAATCGCGTGTGCCGGGCGTGGGCTCGCTCATCGTGACGCCGCTGGTGGCGCGCCAGCGCACGCTGGGCGCACTCACCTTCGTCCGGAGCGAGACGCGGCCGCCATTCGACGCGGCGGACCTCGCGCTGGCGGAGGAGCTGGCCGGGCGGGCGGCGCTGGCCATCGACAACGCGCGACTGCTCCGCAAGGCGCGGGCCGCCGAGGAGGAGAGCCGGCGCAGCGCCGCGCGCCTCCACGTGCTGGTGCAGGTCAGCCAGCTCATCGCGGAGGCCGGGCTGGACCTGCCCACCGTGCTGGACGTGCTGGCTCGCAAGGTGTCGGAGGCCATTGGCGACGCGTGCGTGCTCCAGCTCCTCTCGTCGGACCGGGATCATCTGGATGTGGTCTCGGTCCACCACCCGGACCCGGCGGCGCGCGCGTTGTTGGAGGAGTCGCTGTACCGCTTCCCTCCGAGATGGGGAGAGGGGCTGTCGGGCCGGGTCGCGGCCACGGGACAGACGCTCTTCGTGCCCCGGCTCAACGCCGAGGAGCTGCGCGGCGAACGGCTGCCGGAGGTCCTCTCCTACCTGGAGCGCTACGGACCGCAGAGCGTCATCATCGTGCCGCTGGGGGCGCGGGGCCGGGTGCTTGGCACGCTGGGGGTGATGCGCGATGCGCAGGGCCGTGAGTACACGGTGGAGGAGCGCGCGCTGCTGGAGAGCCTGGCGGCGCGAGCGGCGCTGGCCATCGAGGACGCTCGGCTCTACGGCGCGGCCACCCAGGCGGTGAAGGCCCGGGACGAGCTGCTGTCCGTCGCGGGCCACGAGCTGAAGTCCCCGCTCAATGCGCTCCAGTTGCAGATCCACCTGCTCGCGCGCATGGCGAGGGAGGCGATGGCGGCGAGCGGACTGGCGGAGCGCGCGGAGAAGGCCGCTCGCGCGAGTCAGCGGCTGGGGCTCCTCATCGACGACCTGATGGACGTGTCGCGCATCAGCTCCGGGCGGCTGAGCCTTCAGCGCGAGGAGGTGGACCTGTCGGCGCTGACCCGCGAGCTGGTGTCGCGCATGTCGGAGGAGCTGGCACGGGCTGGCAGCGAGGTGCAGCTCGCGTTGGAAGGCGCGGTGACCGGGCAGTGGGACCGCCTGCGGTTGGAGCAGGTGCTGGTGAATCTCTTGTCGAACGCGGCGAAGTACGGCGCGGGACGTCCGGTGCTGGTGACGGTGGATGTGCAGGGCGCGGTGGCTCGGCTGGCCGTGCGCGATGAGGGGATTGGTGTCGCCCCCGAGGAACAGGAGCGCATCTTCGAGCGCTTCGAGCGCTCGGCCTCGGTGCAGCACTTCAAGGGCCTGGGCCTGGGCCTGTGGATTACGAAGCGCATCGTCGAAGCGCACGGTGGATGCATCCGCCTGGAGAGCGAGCCGGGGCGGGGTTCCACCTTCACGGTGGAGCTGCCGCTGACCGTCATAGCTCCGGGCACGGGCACGGGCACGGCGTAGACGGCGCTGCCCGTCGCTTGGGGCGCCGTCTCCTGTGTTGGAAGGTCGCGTGAGCCCGCGACAACCTCGGAGGTTGAGTGGTACGGAAGCCCGTGGTTCGCGGTTCCTCCGAAGAGGCGTGATGACGGCAGACGACGAAGGGAAGGAAGCGTTCATTCAGTTGATGGCCGACAGGCTTCAGCGGATGCCGGGTGATACGGCGCCCACGGGGCAGCCCTACCACGTGCTCGAAGCTGCCACCGAGACGGGCGAGCTGACGGGAATGCTCTGGATGTCAGGTCCCCCTGGAGCGATTCCAGTGTTCCAGAGCCGAGAGGACTGCGCTGCGGCGTTGCGGTACGTGCCTTCACCTCGGGAGGCCGGCTATGGCGAAGACACCGTGCGGTGGGAAGTGCGTGAGCTCTCGGGAGATGAGCTCCGCTACCTCTACCTCAAGCCGGACTTCACGCTGTACGTCGTCCTCGCGGTGAGAGATGAGGGCATCGACGTGCAGAAGTTGTGAATGGATGGGGCAATGACGAAGACGATGGGTGTCTGGTTGCTCGTTGCTTCATGGCTGGTCTCCGCGTGCGCCACGTCGCATCCGGTGGCGCGCGCCTGGGAGGAAGCGGCGCCCGCGGCCGGGTGTGAGTCCCCGGAAGAGGACTCGTGCGTGACGCTCGCGTGCGAGGAGGGCCTGTGCGGCTTCTTCCGCTGTGAAGACGTGGTGGCCGTGGAGGCACCGCGCTCCGGCGTGGAGCGTGTGCAGTTCGTGAGGCCGGGGCTGCCCATTGGGCCCGCCCGGCCGGGACGCTGGTGGACGCGGTCACCCGGGCTGCGCGGTGGCTCCGAGCCGGTGATGACGTTCCGGTGGTACGCCGCGTCCCAGCCGCCGCCAATCCCACCGCGCGTGCCCCTTGCCCTGCCGGCGGGGCGCTTCCAGAAGCACCACATCTTCTCCCAGGCGGAAGACCTGGCCCTATGGTTCAAGGGCCGTGGCATCAACATCCACGACTACACCCTGCTCATTCCGGAGCATGTTCATCGGCGTATCCACAGTGGAGGGCCTTCGGGCGGCCTGTGGAATATGGCCTGGCGGGAGTTCAGAGAGGCCAACCGCAACAAGCCCATTTCTCGTGAGGAGATCTACCGTCATGCCGGAGCGCTCATCTATCGCTTCGAACTCACAGGTCCGGTCCAGCCCTACTTCCGGCAACTCAAGTAATCACCCAGCTGAGCGAGGGGAGGCGCGTTGAGATTCTACCGAGCGGCCGTGGACATGACCGCGCCCTACACGGGAAGCCTGAGCGGAATCTACAAATGGTATCTACCCTCAGTGCTCGACTGTCCCGGTTGCGGCCCCGGGGTCTTTGGTAACGACAGCGTTCGCTACCCATGCGTGGACCTGACGGGACTGCCGAACGTACGCGACTACGAAGTTCGCCCTCCCCAGCCTGTGGATGAGTACCTCCGCGTGAGCGAACAGCTGCGCCCACTGCTTCCTCCTGGGGCAATGCTGAAGCCCGGCATGGCACTGGGACCGATGATTGGTAGGGCTTCGGGAAGCTTCGGCTCCCTCTTCATGTATGACCCGGGCTTTCTGCACATGCGCCGCGAAGCGCTGGAGCGGTTGCAGCAGGAGGGCATCCGAGGACTCCGAGGCTGTCCAACGGAGCTGCGCTTCCGGGGCAAGAACCCACCCGAACTGCTGGAGCCGGAGCTGCTCATTCGCGGTGAACTCCACCCGGACTGCCTGCCACCGGGCGCGAAGACGTGCGAGCGCTGCGGGGCGAAGAACTACAGCCTCCCGGACCCGTACATCCTCGACGCGGCGACGCTGCCCACCGAGGTCGACCTGTTCCGGGTGGCGGGCTGGTCCTCGCTCATCATCGCCACTGAGCGCTTCGTCGAGGCCGTGAAGCGCCTGGGCCTCGACGGCGTCATCTTCCGCGAAGTGCCGGTGCGCTGACCCTCGCGGGCCCACGTGTCGTCATGTTCACGCCCCGTTGCACCACGAGCCCACCGTGCGCCTCCTGGACACGCCGTGCCCGCTGCGCTCTGTTGCCTCCGCCATGACGCACCCACTCCGCCGCCTGGCCCTGCTCGCCGCCATGCTGGGCGCGCTCTCCTCCGGCTGCCGCCACGCCCCCGAGGACCGGCCCACCGCCGACGATGACCAGGACGGAGTGCTCAACGCCGACGATGCCTGTCCAGGCACTCGCGGCCCCTCCGAGACACGCGGCTGCCCTCCGCGGGACACCGATGGCGACGGCGTGGATGACTCCATCGACAAGTGCGCGCGCCGCGCCGGCCCCGCGTCCCGCGAGGGCTGCCCCGTGCGCGACGTGGACGAGGACGGCGTGGAGGACGCCAGGGACGCCTGCCCCCGCGTCTCCGGGGTGCTGGAGCGCCAGGGCTGTCCCGTGGAGGACCTGG
>JBKGHK010000797.1:0-4372 GCA_046520375.1 Pyxidicoccus sp. 3LFB2 | reverse complement strand
CAACAAGGCGCAGCGCACTTCGCCCGGGGCCCCCGCTGCCACAGGTGACTCCCGACGCAGCCCGGGCAACGGCCGGGGCGAGCTGCGCGTGGTGACGGTGCACGCCGGAAAGACGGTCTGGGCCAACGTGAGCGTGGACGGCAGGCACCACGGCGCGACACCGGTGTCCCTCGACCTCCCCGAGGGCCGGCACTCCGTCCGCGTGGAACGCACGGGCTTTGCCCCCGCGGAGCGACACGTCGACGTTTCCCCGGGAGCGAAGGCGGTGCTACGCATCGAGCTCCACGAATGAGCGCGACCCTGTTGCTGATGTCATTGCTGTTCTCCGCCGGCCCTTCGCGCGAGCTGGAAGCCGCACTCCAGTCCGTGTCCGAAGGCGACTTCGAGTCCGCGCTCGCCCATGTGAATGCGGGGCTGGAGAAGTCCGGAGACGAGGCCGGCCGCGCGCGCCTGTTCCTGGTCCGCGGCGAGGTCCATGCGGCGCTCCGCCAGTACTCGCAGATGGAAGCGGCCTTCGCCCAGGCGCTCGAAGCCGACCCGGACGTACGCCTGGACCCCGAGCGCGTCCACCCCACCGTCGTCACCCGCTTCGAGAGCCTGCGCCAGCGCCTGCGTGGCGAGCTGACCATCGAAGTCGAGCCGGCCGGCGCGGACCTGCTGTTGGATGGCCAGTCGCTGGGGCAGGCGCCGTGGCGGGGCCCGGTCCCCATCGGCACGCACACGCTGGAGGTCGGCCCGGGGCTGACGACGCTCCAGGTCAAGGTCCGTCCGGGCCATCCCGAGCAGGTGCGCATCGTCCTCCCCTCCGCTCCGGAAGCCACCTCCTCCAGTCCCGCCTTCAGCGCGCAGGCCCGGGCCGCCCTGGGCCTCGCCCCGCAGTCGGGCCTGGGCGCGGAGGCGGGCGCCAGGCTCGCGGGACACCATCTCTACGGCGAGCTCAACGCCACCGCGGGTCGCCGGTTCGGCGCCTCCGCGCGACTGGGCCTCCAGGCCCCCGAGCTCGTCGGGCCGCTGACGCTGTTCGTCTCGCTCGATGCGTACGCGCTGGCCTCCCCCACGCTGCTCGGCGGTGGGGTGTCGGCGGGCGCCAGCCTCCCGCTCTCTTCGCGCTTCGCCGTCTTCGCCGAAGTGAGCGGGCGCTGGCTTCCCTCCAGCTCCGGGTACCGGAGCACGCACCTGCTGGGCGTGTCCGGGCTGCGCTTCACCCTGAACCGGTAACCGCCCGCCCCGCCTCCGGAACGCGGAGCGCGGGACGGGCCGGCGACCCGTGGCTCAGAAGAACTGCTGGTAGCGCGCCGTGCCGGTGCCTCCGCGGGGCGTGAAGAAGTCGTGCATCCGCTCGCGCGACGTCAGCGCCGGACCGGCGGCCCGCGCCTGCGACGGAACCCGGGCGCACGAGCAGCGGCAGTGCCACGAGCGCGCCCGGAGCCGACGTGCAGCCCGCCGTCCACGGGCCCGCGCCGTCATCGTCCTCCTCCTCATCATCATCGGAAGCGACGAGCCCCTCGACGGTCACCGTCGCGGAGAGGAAGTCCGGGTGCGAAGCCGCCAGCGTCGCCACACCCTCGCCGCCCGTGGGGCGGAAGTACACCCGCCGCTCTGTGGTGCCCACGGGCAGGCGCGTCCCCGTCACCGGGGAGTCACACTGCGCATCCGCGTGGAAGCCACCCTCGCCTGCCGTCACGGCCAGGGCCACGTCCGTGTCGTAGGGCGCGGGCGCGGGCGCCTGGGCGGCGGTGCTGCGCAGGGACACGTCCACGGCGAGGCAGCTCGACGGCGCCTCCACCGGCGGGCGGAGCTCCAACCGGCTGGCGTGGGGCGCGGCGCTCACGCGCACGTCATCGTAGTCGATGGAGCCTCGGAACGTCCCCGTGTCCGTCCACGGCTCGCCCAGGATGAAGGTGTCGAACTCGTACTCCGGATGGCTCCAGTCACGCCCGGACAGCGGTGCGACCTGCTCGACACCGTCCACCCAGAGCCGGGCTTCTCCGGAAGCGGTGCCCAGGCCCCGGGCGCTGAACTCGACCAGGTACCACCGCTCCGGCTCCACCGGCGAGCCCCGCCGGCTGACGTAGGTCGGGCTCGGGTGCGGTCCATTCCGTGCCGCCAGCTCCCAGACGGCGCCCGCGTCCTGCTCCACGAGGCGCAGCTCCACCAACGCCGGCATGGCCTGCGCGAGGATGATGCGTCCGTACGCGCTCACCGCCCGCAGGCGCAGCCAGGTGCGGGCGTGGACCTCCGAGGTGAGGGTGTCCGCATCCTGGACCAGGCTGACCACGGGGCCCTGCGCGCTCGAGCTGTCGGTCACCGTGAGGCCGCGCCGTCCCCGGTGGGCGCCCTGCGCTCCATTGACCACCGTGTTGGGGCTGGTGGCGACGGCCTGATCCCACCGGCCCGGGGGCAGGTCCTCCGACACCAGCGTTCCCGTCTCGAAGTCATCCGCGAGCCAGGTCCCCGGGGCCGCGAGCCCGGACAGGGGCTGGAGGAGCACGAGGCTCCCCAGCACCGTGGCCCATCTCTTCAATCCGACCCTTCCCGAGAGCATCGTGAGGGAGTCTAGCAACATGGCTTCCGGGAAGGGCCGTACTCAGCCGATGGTCAGCGTGCCCGGCAGGGGCTCCGTGCGGCCCGAGTCGAGGTACAGGCCCCAGTAGGACTGGGCCAGGCCGAACTCGTTGTAGGTCGGCGAGGCGGCCATGTTGCGCACCGCCATGGCCGGGCTCAGCGGCTGGCCGTCGTAGTCGCTGAGCAGGCCTCCCAGGCCCAGGTGCGACAGTGACTGCTCCGACGAGCGCCGCTGCAGCTCCTGCACCTCGGCGGGGGTGAGGTTGAGCGTGATGGGCTCGTCGTGCGCCGCCGCGGCCTGCCCCTGGGCCGGGTCACCCGTGAAGGACTCGACGAGCGACTGGCGCGCGAGGTCGTCCGTGGTGTCGAACGTCAGCGCGTACCGCTCGCTGCCGGGGACGGGCTGGCCGTCCGCGCCGTAGGTCTGCTCGTAGCGCATGTCCGGGTGGTCGCCACCGTACGTGAAGGTCTGGGTGACCGCCCTCGTCCCGTCCGGGTTGTGGGTGACGAGGTACTCGCCCGTGTTCGTCGTCCCCTCCGTGCCGAGGCTGAGCTCCCCGATGTCCAGGTTGAACTGCCCGCCCACCGACTCGTACGTCAGCTTGTCGATGCGCCGCGCGTTGGACACGCCCTGGCCATCCTGCTCGGGCACCCGGCCGGTGCTGGCGAAGGTGTTGAAGGCCTGCTGTCCCTGCGGATTGGAGAGGTCGAACTCGGCCGTGCGCAGGCTGTACTCCGTGAGCGTGTCCGTGCGCCCTCCGCTCACGGTGACGGGCCCGGCGCCGAGGCTCACCGAGCCGTCGTTCTCGAACCACTCGGTGGGGCCCGCCGTCACCTGCACACTGTCTCCGGTGCGGCTCACCTCGACGGACGTGCCGGTGCCGTGCGTGCTGCCGCTGGCCACCCCCAGCTCCACGCCATGGTAGGCGAGGCCTGCCCCGAACTCGGTGCCCTGGAACTGCGACTCCTCCACCTGGATGGACGCGCCGTCGGGCAGCGTCTCGGGGCGGAGCGGGTGCGGAGGCGGAATCTCGCCGCGCTGGAGCCGCGCGAAGTCCTCCTCCCGCATCGTCACTTCGTAGGACGAGCGCTGGCCCGTGGACGCACCGGCCGACAGGGAACCTCCCACGCGCGCCCTGGCAATCTCCACCTCGCCCGTCGCCGACACGGACGTCTCCGCGTCGATGGTGACGGTGACATTGCCGTCCTCTCGCTGCACGTCCTGCTCCAGCGTGTCGCTGAACTCCACCGACACCGGCCCCGCCTGCCCGGGGATGCTGATGTCCCGGGGCTCGGCGGTGGCGGGATTGGGGACGTCTCCTTCGATGGGCGGGTCCGCGACCATCATCCGCTGCAGCTCGGGTGACACATTCGCTTCGGCCAGGGCCTGGGCGCGCTCGGGCGAGCCCGGCTCGGTGGAGAACACCCTGGCCGCCTGCGTGCCGGACAGCGTGCCGGTCTCCCGGTACTGGGGGTTCTCCTGCGAGAACGCCTGCATGTCCTCGTAGCTCTGGCCGTTGCTCGGGTCGAGCACGCGCTCTCCCTGACGCACCACCACGTGCCCCGACTGGCCCTCGGTGCCGGCGCGCTGGTCCTCCAGGAACACCAGCTCCGAGCGTGCTTGCAGCTCCGGGGAGCTCCGGTTCACCCAGTCCGCCGCCTGGTCCAGGCAGTTGACCGCGGTGTCGTTCGTATTCTCGGTGAGCAGCGACGTCGCCGGAGCGCCCGCGCCGTCCAGGTTCAGCCGGTTCTTCGCGCCCGCCGGCTCGAAGCTCGACTGCTGCTGCCGCGTCAACAGCTCCGGGGA
>JBKGHK010000796.1:0-4372 GCA_046520375.1 Pyxidicoccus sp. 3LFB2 | reverse complement strand
AGGCGCCGGACGCGGGCTACACGGTGGAGCTGGGTGCGCGGCTGGAGCGGGCCTCCGACACCGCCGTGGAGCTGCCGCCGTTCCGCCGGCCGCGCTACCCGCTCTACGTGGAGGGGAAGGTGCACAGCCCGGGAGGCGGGGAGCAGGAGCGCACGTGGCTGCTGGCCGAGGACGCGAAGACGTCCGTGCTCGCGTGGAAGGTGGCGGTGCCGCTGTGGAACAAGACGGTCAGCGTGCCGGCGGAGCCGGGCCACTTCCCGGGCAACTTCTACTTCCCGCCCTACAAGCACGCGCGGGTGCTGGTGGCGCTCCACTTCGACCGCGCCGCGCTGCACCGCCACCTCGACTGGGCGGACGGCGCGCGCCTGCCCCAGGACGGGCAGGGAGACGGGATGCTGCTGGGCCGGAGCGACACGAGCCAGACGTCGCTCACGCAGAGCTATCAGGACGGCAAGCCGGTGTGGAACCTGCGGCGCGTCTCCGGTGCGGACACGGGCACGGTGCGCATGTCCGAGGGCCTGTTGCTGCTCCAGACGCAGGAGACGCCTGGCGTCGTCTCGACCGCGCCCACGTATGACGTCTCACCGCAGGTGGAGGCGGCGCGGGCGGACCTGACGGCCGGTGTCGGCGGGGCGATGGGCGAGACGACAGCCACGTACCGGACGGCGGCGGGAAGTGCGCAGGCGAAGCTGGACGGGGCGATGGCGGAGACCCTGGCGCGCCTCGAAGCGGCCCAGGCCGAGGTGGCCGCGAAGGTGGGCGAGGCGCGGGCCGCGCTCCGGGGGGCGCTCACCAACTTGTCCGGGCGCACGGCGCCCCTGATGGGCGCGGCGGCGGAAGCCCGTGCGGCGCTGGAGCGGCTGAAGTGACACGGGAGGTCACGACGTGAAGAGCTTGCTCGGTGCGGTAGCGGAGCTGAAGGGCAGGTTGGAATCCACCGCCACAGCGCTCTCCACGAGCCTTGGCACCGCGCGGGCGGACATTGAATCGCGGGCGGGCGGCGTCGACGCGCTCATCACCTCCTTGCGTCCCGAGGTGGAGCCGGCCCTCACCGCGCTCTCGGCGCGAATCGCCGCGCTCGACGCAAAGCTGGCCTCACGCGGGGACATGCCCCAGATGGCTCCATTGCGCGCGAGACTCACTCCGCTGCGTGCCCAGGTCGAAGGCGCGGCGGAGGCCGTGTCCGGGACGCTGGCCGCGCTGGAGGCCGGAGTGGGGGACGCGCTCGCGTCGGCGCGCGAAGGGGCCAGCGGTGCGCTGGCCACGCTGGAGTCGTTGCTCTCCGGGCAGGTGGGCACGCTGCGCGGGCAGGTGGATGCGATGGAAGCAGCAGTCCGCGAGGCGGTGACCCGGGTGGAGGCGCTCATCACCGGGGCGCAGGACGCGCTGGACACGCTGGTGAAGGGGACCCTCACGGCCGCCACGGCCATTCGCGAGTCGCTCCAGGAGGCGGTGGACACCGCCCTGGGCACGCTGGACGCATTCCTGGCCCGGCTGGCCGCGCTGAAGGAGCAGGCCCTGGCCCTCTTCGATCCCCTGCCGGCCGTGCTGCGGCAGCTCCAGACGCTGTATCAGACGCTCGTCGGCACGCTGGAGGCGCTGCTCGCGCGGCTCAACTCGCTGCTGGATGCGATTCCCGTCTCCAACCTGCCCAAGCCGCTGGTGGACCCGGCGCTGCAGGCGATTCAGCAGGTGGTCACGCAGGTCACCCAGCAGCTCGGCACCCTCTCCAGCCAGGCCTCCCAGCAGCTCCAGTCCCTGCAGCAGCAGCTCCTGTCGCAGGTGGACTCCGTCCAGTCCCAGGCCCTGCGGCAGGTGGACACGCTCCAGCAGCAGCTCGTCCAGGGCGTGGACGAGCTGAAGCAGTCCGTCCTCCAGGGCGTGGAGGACGCGGGGCAGCAGGTCGACCAGGGGGTGGCCACGGCCGTCACACGGCTTGGCGCCGCGAGAGAGCAGGCGGTGAAAGAGGTGTCCTCCGTGAAGGAGCAGGTGGCCGCCAGGGTGGAAACCCTGAAGGCCCAGGTGGAGGCGCGGCTGCCGGAGCTGGGGGAACAGGTGGAGGCGGGCACCCGGGCCGCGCTGGAGCCGGTGGACACGGCGAGCGCCGCCGCGAAGGCGCGGGTGGACTCGGCCCGGGCCCAGGTGAAGGCCAGGGTCGACGGAGTGGGCACTTCCGTGGGGGCCTCGCTCGATGCGCTGGAGGCCCAGGCGAACGCCGCCGTCACGGCCTGATTCAGGGCAAGGGACGGGAGGGCACGCCCAGACGACTCACGGGCGGAATGAACGTTCCTTCCGGCGACGCCCGCCCGGCGGGTGGGCCGGGCCGGACGCACCCGGCGGACTCCTTCACCGGCTCAGGGTGCCTTGAGCCCCACCTTGGGAAGCTCCGCCTTGGGAAGCTCCGCCTTGGGAAGCTCCGCCTTGGGAGGCTCGGCCTTGCGAACCGGCTGTTTGAGCGCGTCCGTGCGGATGCGGCCCTCCTCCAGCTCGATGTCCACCCGCGACGGGATGGGCGCATCCAGCAGCACCTGCCAGGCGCCGTCCGGCGTGGTGAAGAGGAAGGAGATGGCCAGCGGTGACTTCTCGGGAATCTCCACCCGTGTCTCCACCGGCACGCCGGGGTACACCACCAGCGTCCGCACCACCGATGCGTCCGGGTGCACCACCCGGTTCGCCACGTCCGCGTAGAACTCCGTCAGGTACCGCTGCGTGTCCACCGCGCGCACCACCATGTGCAGCGGACGTCCCTCGTTCGCCCCGGGCGGGGACTGCACGCGCACCGTGAGGTGGCCCGGCCCGCACCCCATGGCCCCCAGCAGCAACATCAGTCCCATGGACCGCCCGCATCCAGCGTTCATCGCACCACCTCCTGGAAGACCGTCCATGGTCCACCGCGCATCCCGAAGCGCAGCCGGGGCTGCGTCGTGGCCGCGGCCTCCGCGCCGGGCAGGGGCCACACCGCGTTCTGCTCATCATCGAAGGTGGCCTCGTCCAGCAGCCGGAAGCAGTTCCACGAGGAGCGCGACAGCTCCGTGGAGCGAAACCGCTTGCTGTCGCTGCCCGGCGTGCGCAGCTCCACGCCCACCGAGGCCGTCCTCGGCTCCCACCAGCTCACCGGGAACTCCTGCCACGTCGGCGTCTGGTTGAACCCGAACGCCGCCGCGGTGCCGCACTTGAGGAAGGACAGGGTGGCGAATCGCCCTGCCCCCACGGACGGCAGCGGCAGGGGGCGCACCTGGAGCCGCAGCGGCTGGGGCTTGCCCTCCTCGTCCCACAGGGTCCGGGACAGCCGGGAGAGCCGGTCCAGCATCAGCAGCATCCGCGGCGGCAGCGAGAGGTTCTTGCGCAGCGGCCGGCGCAGCATCCACTCCGTGCCCTTCTCCTCCACCACCGGAGATAGCACCTGCGCGACGAACTGCCAGAAGGCCCCGTCCCCGCGGCGCAGCACGTCCAGCTCCGCGGGGTCCAGCTCCGCGCCCGCCTCCACGTTGAACGGATAGCGCCGCAGCAGGGGCTCCAGGGTGCGCCGGGACTGCTCCTGCCACTGCTCCTCGAGCACCCGCTCCAGCTCCGCCCTGCCCAGCTCGCGCGCCAGCAGGAAGGGCTCGCGGAAGGGCCGCCGCAGCTCGCCCAGCAGCCCCTGGGTGTCCAGCCACGCATCCACCCGCGCGAGGTACGAGCCCTCCTCCTCCAGCAGCATGGCCAGCGCCACCCGGGCCAGCGGCGACATCAGGTCCACCAGCTGCGTGCCCCCGGCCTCGGGAGCGGCCGCCCCCGAGCCCCCCTGCGCGGAGTCGGGCTTCAGAGGAGCGGGCGTCACGGCCGCCGGGGCGCGGGCGCCGGAGAGCTCCGTCTGGAGCTGGGACACCAGCAGCAGGTACGGTACGAGCTGCGCCGTCTGCCCGTCCTTGTCCGGTGTCATCAGCTGCACGATGGGGCTGAACATCGCCAGCTCCTGGCGCAGGGGCGCGTAGTAGGGCCCCTCCAGCGGGCCGATGCCGGCGCCGTCCGCCACCTCGCGCAGCATCAGGGCCAGCTCTGAACCCGGCTGGGCCAGCGCTCCCAGCTGCGAGGTCAGGGTGAGGGCCCCCGCCGTGAAGCGCTGCTGCCGGTAGCGCACCAGCAGGTCCTGCCGGTACTGCCGAGCGAAGGCGCCCACCTTGCGCAGCACGTACGCCTGGCGCCGTGCCGCCTCCGCCTGGGAGAGCTTCGTGTTCGCCATGCGAGCGGTGAACTCGTCCACCATGGGCCGGATGTCCGTGTCGAACACCAGCCGGCCCGGGGCCCGGGCTCCCGCCCGGACGGCGCGTCGTCGGCGGGCCAGCTGGCCATCCGGCGAGAGGAAGAGGCGGCGGGTCTTCCCCAGCAGCGG
>JBKGHK010000795.1:0-4375 GCA_046520375.1 Pyxidicoccus sp. 3LFB2 | reverse complement strand
CCCGGTGACGCTCCTGCGCGCCGGCACCGTGGACGCCCCGCTGCTCGATTCCCGGAGCGCCCTCGCGCTGGGCCGCACGCCGGATGGCCATGGCCGCCGCGTCAGCTACCGCCATGCGCCCCTGCCCCGCATGGCCCACACCCGCGTGGAGCCCCATCAGGGGCACCTCGACGCGCTGGTGGCGGACGTGCCCCACGGGCTGCTGGTGCGGCACCTCACCCCGCGGCAGATGGACCTGCTGTCGGGCGACTTCAGCTTCTACATCGTCGAGGCCCGCGAGATTCGGGACGGCCGCGTGGGGCGCCGCGTGGGCCCCGGCATCCTCCGGGGCAACGGGCTGGAGGCGCTGGCCGCCATCGACGCGGTGGGCGCGGATGCGAAGAACCTCTTCGCCACGCGCGGCTGCCGGAAGCTGGACCACGGGCCTCTGCCCGTGTCCTTCGGTCAGCCCACGGTGCGCTTCCGACAGCTCACCGTGGGGCCCTGGCGCTAGGGCGCTCGGCCCTCGCGAGCCGGCGCGCCCTTCCGCTCAGCCTTCGGGCGGAGGCTCCGGGAAGCAGAGGAAGCTGAAGTCCGGGGGCGGATACGGCTCGGCGTACGGGTCCTCCGGCGTCGGCTCCGACGGGGCGAAGGCGTGCAGCCGGGCGAAGGACAGGCCCGGGGGCAGCCCTCCCTCGAACGGCGGCGCAATCCACGGGCGCCCCTGCATCGGGTCCGTCACGGTGTCCACGAAGCTCACCGCCACGCCACCAGGGGCGCCGGGCGGCACCACCAGCGCGTAGTAGCCGAGCGAGCTCACGCCGTTGCGCGTGGCCGTGAAGCCCATCTCCGACTGGCCAGTGGCCCCCGTGGGCGGAGCCCAGTCGATGGCGTACAGGGTGCCCACCGTGGTCTCCGCGGCGATGTCGCCGCTGGGGAACATGAACAGGTCCAGCACCGGGCTGGGCGCGAACATCCAGATGAGCGCCACCGAGCCTCGGGCCGGGTCCACCAGCTGCGACACCGTGGTGGGCGTGCCCTCGGCGGAAATCGTCTGCGCCAGCGCGCCGAGCGCGCCCGCCTCGCCCACAATCACCGGCGCCTGCACGAGGCACTGGTTGCCGGTGGGGGCCACCGGGCGCAGCGTCGTGGTGGCGTGGTAGGTCGCCGCGGGGATGGCCGCGAAGCCCGCCTCGACGGGGAAGAAGTCCCCGGCGCCCACCGACAGCATCGGCGTGGGCTCGGCGCGCATGGCGTAGACCACCGACGGGTCCGGCACCACGCCCTGCGTCTGGAAGTTGCCCCAGGGCGGCAGCGAGGGGCCGCTGCTGTCGGCCACCTGGCCCTCGGGGTTCAGCAGGCTCACCTGCGCGAACCACACGGACGCGCGAATCTCCGTGGGCAGGCCGTACAGCAGCGCGGGCGGCGGCGCCCCGTCGTTGGGGTCCTCCGGGTTCACCGGCCACGTGACGAACGAATAGAAGAGCGCCTCCGGGTCGAACACGACGCCGGAGACGGGCACCCGGCGCTCGGGCAGCTCGTCGATGAACGGCGCCTGGTTGACGGGAGCGACGGCCGACGGCGTGCTGTCCCCACAGGCGGAGAGCGCGACGGCGGACAGCGTGCTGGCAATGAGGGAGCGTACCTTCATGGGCGGTCCTCGGGGGCTCAGCGGGGCGGCAGGATGTGCTCGGCCGGCGGCGTGACGACGTGGCACGACTGCGCGCAGTTGCCGTAGGCGTTGGGCGTGTTCTGGAAGGGGGCGAAGCGCAGGTCGAAGTACTCGGTGCCGTGCGACTGCACGTGGCAGCCGTCGCACGTCATCTGGCTGGGCCACAGCGCGCTGTCACGCGTCAGGTGGCACAGCGTGCAGTCACCCTTGTTCTGGTTGTACTTGCGCGAGTTGATGTGCACGCGGTGGATGACGTCCGGCAGGTAGCCCACGCCCTCCTCGACATGGCAGGACTTGCACGCCTCCACGTGGTCCACCGACAGGCCGTGGTGCACGTTGGACAGCGAGTTCACCCCGTTGTGGCACACCTGGCAGTTGCCCACGCGGCCCGGGTAGGTGGTGGGCTGCTCCTGGCCGACCTGGAAGAAGAACGGGTCCAACCGGTTGAGGCGCTCGCCCATGAAGGAGCGGTGGCCCTTGAGCAGGATGGCGTAGGTGCCCGGCTTCGCGTCCGGCGGCAGCGGGACGGAGTACGTGGTGGGCGGCAGCGCGTCACCCCCACCGGCGATGCGGTTGGCACCGGGCGGCAGGTAGAAGCGCGGGTCGCTCTGCAGCGGGAAGGAGAAGTACGGCAGGTCATACGTGCCGCGGGACACCTGCAGCGCGTTGAGCGGGCCCACCACCTTGAAGCCGGACTCGGAGGCGCTCGCGTCGCGGTAGGCGGTCTGCATGAACTCGTTGAAGTACGCGACGCCGTTGGACTCCTCGGCGAGGAACGCGTTGTAGCTGGGCATCAGCGTGCGGGGGTGCAGGCCATGGCCCTCGCCGTCGCGCAGCGACACGACGAAGTTCACCGCCTCGCCGGGCATGAAGAAGCGGCCGTTGGCCGGGCGGGCCAGGCGCACGGCCTGCTCCAGGCCGAAGCCGCAGGGCACCTGCTCCTCGGTGGCGAGGCCGTCCGCGTCCAGCTGGTAGCAGGTGGCGGGGCGCTCGGCCTCGGGGGCGAACGTCACCGGGAAGAGGAACGGCGACTTGGGCAGCAGGCTCCAGGTGAGGCGGATGACGCCCTCACCGGTGAGCTGCGGCATGGTGAAGGACTTGAAGGGGTTGGTGGAGCCGGAGAACGACGTCTTGACGAGCGTCTTGTAGAGGGGCTCGGTGCCGGGGAGCGCATTCACATTCGGGTCGCCGGGGAACAGCGGCCGGCCCACGTCCGCCACCGTCCAGCTGGCGCGGGTGCGGCCGGTGGTGGGGCTCTCCGAGAGGAAGTCGGTGCGGTTGTAGACGGTGGTGGCGCGCACGCTGCCGTCGGCGTCCAGCACCTCCAGGGTGAGCGTGTCGTTCAGCGACAGCATCCACGCGGCGTTCTCGTAGTACGTCTCGCGCTGGAAGTTGACGTCCGCGTCGTTCGTCCACTCGTCGCGGCCGATGCTCACGCCCGTCCAGTCCAGGTCCTTGAAGCGCGACTGCTTGCGCATCCAGAAGGCCGGGCCGTGCCGGTCATTGTAGTTGGTGTGGACGTTGAAGACGGTGTCCACGGCGCTGAACTCGCGCAGGAAGTAGGCGACGCCCGGGGTGACCTGGATGCGCGCGGTCGGCGGCGCCGGGGCCTGCAGGGGGATGCCGCCGTTGAGCGACTGGCACTCGGCGGGGTAGCCCGGCAAGTCCAACGAGCCGGCCGACACGGCCTCTCCGCTGGGGAGCATGGCGCAGCCGTTGAAGTACAGCAGCGACAGGGCGATGGCACCCGAGGCGGCGCTGGAGTACGGGTCGAAGGCCCTCGCTCCACGGCCCCGCGTGCCCTCGACGTCACGGGTATTGAGGACGTCACAGCCGGCGACGAGCACCAGCACGGCGATGAGCAGGCTCTTTGGCAATTGGGTCATGAGGGCACGCGTCCGTTGCCACACCGGGGGATGAGGCAGGACGGAGAGGTGTCAGGGACTCGGCGGGCAGTCTACCGGCCACTTTCGTTTGACGCCAGAAGGGGTCACCCGCCAGTGGGTGCCGGGGCGGGAGACGCGGCGGGTACGGCTGCGGGGACGGTGCGCAGGTAGCGGTACAGCGCCCTCAGGTCGTCCTCGGACAGCCCGGCGAAGAAGGCCCAGGGCATGGACAGCTTGTTGACCTGGCCGGCCCTGGCCGGAGCCGGGGCCACGTCCTTGAAGGCGGCGAAGCGCGCGACGAAGGCCGCCTCGTCCAGGGCACCCAACCCCTTGGCGTGGGGCGTCACGTTGGGGACCGCCTCGGGGCCCCGGGGCGTGGGCAGGCGAGCGCCCACCCGCGAAGGGGGTGCCCGCCTCGTCCACGCCCGCGTGGCACGCCGCGCACTGGGCGACGGTGGCCAGGTAGCGGCCCCGGGAGACGGCGTCCTGCGCGGGCTCGGCCACGGCGGCCTTCATCGGCGCGGCGAGCGACTGGTACTGCGCGTACACCTCTTGAGGAATGTCCGAGCGCGTCATGGAGCCCTTCGCCGGAGGCACCTGGCGCAGGAAGGCGATCACCGCGCGGGTGTCCGCGTCCGACAGCTCCCGGTAGAGGAGGAAGGGCATCAGCGGGAAGAGCGTCTTGCCGTCGCGCCCGGTGCCGTCGCGCAGGGCGCGCACCAGCTCCTCGTCGGTCCACCGGCCGATGCCGTGCTCGGGGTCCGAGGTGATGTTGGGCGCGCAGACGCGGGCCGGGCAGCTCCCACGCCCTCGCCCCAGCAGGCGCCGGCCAGCGGGG
>JBKGHK010000794.1:0-4389 GCA_046520375.1 Pyxidicoccus sp. 3LFB2 | reverse complement strand
CTGCTCCATCACCTTCCGGGCCTCGGGGAAGGCGCGCGTCTCCAGCAGCGCGGCGCCCAGCCTCCGGGCCATGGGCGCGGAGCGGTCCAGGTCGTACGCGCGGCGCAAATCCCGCACCGAGTCCTCCAGCCGTCCCGTCCCCGCCCTGTCCCGGGCGCGGTGGGCCAGCGCGCGCGCCAGCCACTGCTTCGCCCCGGCGTGGTCCGGCTCCAGTTGCAGCGCGTTGGCGTAGTCCTCAATCGCCTGGTCCCACTGGCCGGTGGCGAAGTGGTCCGCGCCCAGCAGCATCCAGCCCACCGCCTGCCGGGGGGCCATCTCCACCACGCGCCGGTGCACCTCCACCGCGCGCTGGAAGCGGCCCGCGCGCCGGTTGACGGAGCCGAGGTTGGCCCACAGCTCCAGGCTGTTGGCGCCCGAGCGCACCGCGGCCTCCAGGAACTGGATGGCCTCCTCGTGCCGCCCCTGCGCCTGGAGCGCCTTGCCCACTGCCATCTGCCCCACCAGCAGGCCCGGCTGCAGTTGCAGCACCTTGCGGTACTCCGCCTCGGCGGCGGCCGCGTTCTTCTGGGCCAGCCGCACGTCACCCAACAGCAGGTGCGCGGCGGGCGTGCCGCCCAGCTTCACCAGCGCCTGCGCCTGGCCTTCCGCGCGGGGCACCTCGCCCGCGGCCAGGTACAGCCGCGCCAGCTTCTCCCTCGGCTCGGCCGCCTGCGGGAAGCGCGTGGTGACGCCCTCCAGCAGCGTGCGCGCCTCCCCCACCCGGCCCTCCATCTCCAGCACGCTGGCCAGGTCCCAGCTGCGACCCCGGGCAACTCCGGCCGCCCGGCCTGCGCCTGCTGGAAGGACGCGCGCGCCGAAGCGGCGTCGCGGCGCAGCACGTGCGCGCGGCCCAGCAGCTCGTGAATCTGGAAGTCGTTGGCGGCCAGCTTCGCGGGACGCAGCGCCAGGTATTTCTGCAGCCGCGTCACCGCCGGGTCGCCCCGCTGGGCGTAGAGGTAGTAGCTGGCGAGGTAGTAGTGGACGATGAGGTGCTCGGCCCCGTCGGCGGCCGCCACCTGCTCCAGCAGCGGCACGGCCTCCGGGAAGCGGCGCAGCTTGTAGAGGGCCACGCCCAGCGGATACGCCAGCGACAGCTCGCCGGGGTGCGCCGTCATGACGGGCTGCACCCGCGTCACCGTGCGCTGCCAGTCCTGGAGCCCGTTGGCGGCGGTGCCAAGGCCCGCGGCGGCGGCGACGGAGCCCGGCTCCGCGGCCAGGGCCTGCTCGAAGAGGGCCACGGCCTTGCGGTACTTCTCCTCGGCCTCCTTCTTGTTGCCCTCGGCGCTGGCGGCGCTGGCGGCCACCTGGGCGGCCTCACCGTCCTTCACCAGCCGCTGCGACTCGGACATGGGTGGAGGGCGGTACTGCGCGAGCGCGGGAGGGCCGGCCAGGGTGGCCAGCAGGGCGAGTGCCGGGGCGAGGCGACGCGGTGGGGTGCGGGGTGTGCGGCGCATGCGGTTTCCTGGGGAAAATCAGGCGACGGGGCTGAACTCGGCCACGACGACGGTGATGTCGTCTCGCTGCGGCTGGCCGGCGCTGAAGGCGCGTGCGTCCGCGAGCAGCGCGTCGCGCAGCGCCTCCGCGGACAGGTGGGCGTTGGCCTGCACGGCGGCGGCGAGGCGCTGGGTGCCGTAGAGCTTGCCCGCCGCGTCGCGCGCCTCGGTGAGGCCGTCCGTGTACCAGACCACCACGTCCCCGGGGCGCAGCTGCGCTTGCCGCGAGGTGAACTGCGACGTCACGTTGGCGCCCAGCAGCGGGCCGCGCGCGGGCAGCGAGGCCACCTGCCCGCTGTTGCGGTTGAACACCAGGGGGCTGGGGTGCGCGCCCGCCGCATAGTCGATGTAGCCGTTGGACACGTCGAGCACGGCCAGGGCGCTGGACATCTGGTGCTCGCCGCGCCCCACGTTGGCCAGCGTCACGTTGAGCGAGGTGATGAGCATCTGCGCATTCACCTGCGAGGGCTCGCGCAGCGTCATCGCGGACGCGAAGCCGCTGGTGGCGCTGGTGGCCACCAGCGCGGTGGACAGGCCGTGGCCCGTCACGTCGCCAATGCCGATGACCACCCGCTGCGCGTCCAGCGAGGCGCGGAACCACCAGTCGCCGCCGCACGCGTCCGCGGTGACGACGAGGCCGGCGATGCGCACCGGGCCCACCTGCACGGCGTCACGGCCGGGCAGCAGCGTCTCCTGCACGGTGCGGGCAAGCGACACCTCGCGCTCCAGCTGCGCCTTGGCACGCACGTCGTCCAGCAGGACCTTGATGCGCTCGGCCATGTGGTTGAACACCACGCCCAGCGTCACCACCTCGCGGCCCGCGCCCCGGGCCGTGCTCGCGCGGGCACCCAAATCTCCGGCGGCCAGCTGCATCACCTTGCCCGTCAGCATGCCCAGGGGCCGGGTGATGCGCCGGCTCTGGTACGCGACGAGCACGCCCGCGAGCACCACGAAGCCCAGCCCCAGGCCCAGCATGCGCACGGTGTTGGCGCGCACCGTGGCACGCTTGTCCTCTTCCAGCGTCTCCAGCTGCTTCTGCAGCCCGCCCAGCGAGTAGCTGATGACGACCAGGCCCTTGCCGCTGCTGGAGCCGTAGTCGATGGGCTCCTGGATTTCGGAGATGGGCTGCCCCTGGTAGAAGGCGCTCACCAGCCGCCGCTCGGCGACGCGCTTCGGGCCGCTCCCGGCGGCCTCCTTCTCCGTGCCCTTCTCGCTGTCCGCCATCCGCACCCCTTCCGGGTCGAAAATCTGGACGCGGAGGATGTTGGGGTTCGTCTTGACGATGGAGCCCGCCACCTCTTCGAGGAAGGCGTAGTTGTTGTCGCGCAGGTTGGTGGTCGAGGTGAGGGCGATGGTCTGCCCCACCGTCTGGCCCAGCTCGCGGGCCTGGTCCTGGATGCGCTCCTTGGAGCGCAGCGCCGTCTCCTCGAACTGGGACTGCGTCGACGCGACGGACAGCGCCGCCAGCAGGCCGACGATGAGCACCACCAGCACGCCCGTGGTCAGCAGCAGGAGCTGATCCAACCGGGGGCCCTTGATGGCCGCGACGTTGGGCAGCTCGCCGGCCTCCAGCGGGGCGATGGTGGTGCGGGTGGCCTCCGCGTGGCTCAGGCCCAGGGGGCTGGTGAGGCGCGTGGCCGTGGACTCGCGCGTCCCGGTGTACTCCTGGGTGCCCGTCCGCTCCGCGGGCAGCGGTGCGGAGTCCGGAGCGTCATCATCGTTGTGCGGCGCGGGTTTCAGACGCGTGTTCGTGCTGGACAAGGGCACACCCAGGGGGTCGCGTCGGGGCGCGACGAGGGAGCGGGGGAGCGGGGACTCTATCGCACTTCTCCTTATTCGCGAGGTACCCACCCCACCCCGCCGGCAGCCCCGGCCCGGAGGCGAGGTGACTCCCCGAGTGGGGCCGGGTTGGAGAACTTCAATGTGACTTCACGGAGGGTGTGGTGCGTGTCGCCGGGCCTTCACCGGGCGTCCTCGGGGGGCACGGGTTAGCATTCCGGGCGCATGCGGCTCTCCTTCCGCGTGGCGGGCTTCCCGGTCCACGTCCACCTGCTGTTCTTCCTCATCGCGTTCGCCTCGGGCTGGGGCCTGCGCGATGAGCCCGCGCGGCTGGCGCTGTGGGTGGCCATCGTCTTCGTCTCCGTGCTGCTCCACGAACTGGGCCACGCGCTGGCCTTCCGCCGCTACGGCTGCCCCTCCACCATCGAGCTGCACGGCATGGGCGGCACCACCACGGGCCGGGACGCCGAGCGCCTCACGCACCGCCAGTCCGCGTGGGTGAGCTTCGCCGGTCCGGGGATGGGCTTTTTGCTGGGCGGCGGCGTCTGGGCCCTGTCCCGCCTCACGCCCCTGGGTGAGCAGGGCGGGCTCGTGGGCGAGGCGACGCGCCAGCTGCTCTGGGTCAACGTTGGCTGGGGCCTCTTCAACCTGCTGCCCCTGCAGCCGCTGGACGGAGGCCACCTGCTGGCCTCGGCGGTGCGCCACCGGAAGGGCTACCGATACGAGCGGGTGCTGCACGGCATTGGCATCGCCACCGCGCTGGGGGTGCTGGCCCTGGCCGTGTGGTGGAACCAGCCGTGGATGGGGCTGCTGGCGCTGCTCTTCGGGGTGATGAACTTCGAGCAGCTCCGCGCACTGCCGAAGGAGGTCCGCTTCCAGCGCGCCGCCCCACCCCCGCCGCGCCGGGGGGCCCCGCGACGCAAGCCGGTGGACACCGGCGCTGTCACCGTGGAGGGGCTGATGGGCGAGCTGCGAAGCCCTCCTCGCACCGGAAGACGCGAGGGCGGAGCGCCGGACGCGCGCCGCACGCCCGCCCCGCTGCGGGAGCTGGAGGCGGAGGAGCCCGAGGGGCCGCATG
>JBKGHK010000793.1:0-4405 GCA_046520375.1 Pyxidicoccus sp. 3LFB2 | reverse complement strand
CATCGGTGGCGCCGGGGATGTCGATGAGGGACAGCGCGCCGTCGCGGCAGTCCCGCGAGGTGCCGCCCTGCGCGCAGCTCAGCGACAGGCCGTCCTCCCCCACGTCGACGACCTGGAGGAAGCTGCCTTCGGCCCGCGTGGGGACGAACAGGCGGGGCGGGCGGCCGGCCGGGCTCCAGAGGGCCATCTCGCCCGCGAAGCTCTCAATCTGCACCGCTGACTGGGCGCCGATGCCCAGCGACTCGAGGAGCGTCCCGCGGTCCTCTTCCACCGTCTGGGTGAAGGGGGTGCCAAAGGGGCGCAGGCCCACGGCGTCCAGGTCCAGCGCCACCACCGCGCCGGAGTCGTAGCACTTGTCGAAGTTCGCGCTCGCGACGTAGAGGAACCCGTTGGTGGACGGGCTCACCTCGGGACGCCAGAAGGCAAGGCCACTCGGGTAGACGAGGCGGGTGGACGGCGGAGGCCGAGGCTCGGGGTCGGTATCGCACGACGCGAGCAGCAGCGCGGAGGTGAGGAGATAGGCGCGCATCAGAGGGGGGCGGAGTGTAGGAAGGGGCCTCCCCCTGGGCAACCGGAAACGGGGCCCATCATTCCCGGGCGCCCGGCAGCAGACGGAGTCGTGCCCCCGGGGCCGCGTCGCCCGCGCTGCGAAAACGGGCGCCTGCCCCCCGGAAGACGTGCTTCATCCCCCGGAGGGCAGCCAGCCGACAGCGTGGCGTCAGGCCGCCGCCGCGGACGTCTCGGCCTGGATCTTCGAGAAATCAGCCACCTGGTTGAACAGGGCGCCAATCTCCGTGAGGAGCCGGATGCGGTTCTCCCGCAGCTCCTTGTCCTCGGCCATGACCATCACCTTGTCGAAGAAGGTGTCCACGGCGGGCTTGAGGCCGGTGATTTCGCGCAGGGCCCCGGCGAAGTCGTCCGCCTGGACCAGCCCCGTCACCGTGTTGCGGGCCTGGGTGAAGGCGGTGTGCAGGTGGCGCTCCGGCTCGTCCACCAGCTTCTGCGGGTTGATGGCCCCGCCCTTCACGTCCTTGCCCTGCTTCTCCACGATGTTGGCCACGCGCTTGAAGGCCACGGCCAGGGGCTGGAAGTCCGCCCGGCCGACGATGAGGCTCAGGGCCTCCAGGCGCTTCTGCGCGGCGACGAGGTCATCGAAGCCCGCGGCCAGCACCGCCTCCACCACGTCCGTGCGGTGCTGCTCCCCCCACAGCGCCTTGAGGCGGCCGCGGAAGAACTCCAGCACCTGCTCGCGCGGGGCAGGCTCGCCCGCCTTGCGCTTCACGTTGGTCAGCTTGGGCGCGAGCAGCCGCAGGGCCTCGTCCACCGCGGCGGACAGGCTGAAGCGGTAGCCGCGGCCCAGCACCAGCCGGATGATGGCGATGCACGCGCGCCGCAGGGCGAACGGGTCCGCCGCGCCGGAGGGCGCCTTGCCGATGGCGAAGATGCCGCACAGCGAGTCCAGCCGGTCCGCGAGCCCGATGAGCGCGCCCGCGTCCCGCGTGGGCAGCGCATCCTCGGCGCCGCGCGGCAGGTAGTGCTCGTAGATGGCCACCGCCACCGCGTCCGGCTCGCCGCTGGCGCGCGCGTACTCGCGCCCCATGACGCCCTGGAGCTCGGGGAACTCGCCCACCATGCCGGTGACGAGGTCCGCCTTGGCCAGCGTGGCGGCGCGTTCAATCGTGGCGCCCTCCCCTGCCTTGCCGGCCTGCTGGGCCAGCCATCCGGCGAGCGCGCGGAAGCGCTCCACCTTCTCCAGATACGTGCCGAGCTGCCCCTGCCACACCACGCGGCCCAGCTTCTCCACGCGGTCCTGCAGCGGCGTGCGCCGGTCCTCGTCGAAGAAGAAGCGGCCGTCGGCAAGTCGCGAGGCCAGCACGCGCTGGTAGCCGCGCAGGCTGAGCTGCTCGTCGCGCACCGGCGTGTTGGACACGGCGATGAACTTCGGCAGCAGCTTTCCGGAGGCGTCCGTCAGCGAGAAGTAGCGCTGGTGGCTCTTCATCTCCTGCACCAGCACCTCGGGGGGCAGGTCCAGGTGGCGCGCCTCGAAGGTGCCCACCACCGGGCTGGGCAGCTCCACCAGGTTGGTCACCTGGTCCACCAGCGACGCGTCCTCCATCAGCTGGCCGCCGGCCTTCTTCGCCGCGCCGGCCAGCTTCTCCACCAGCTGCGCGCGGCGCTTCGCCACGTCCGCGACGACGTGCGCCTTCTCCAGCGCCGCCTCGTAGTCCGCGGGCGCCTTCAGCTCGATGGCGCCGGGCGCGAGGAAGCGGTGGCCGTACGTGGTGCGGCCGCTCTTCACGTCGCCGAAGACGACGGGCAGCACCTCACCGCCCAGCAGCGCCACCAGCCACTGCACCGGGCGCGCGAAGGCCATGTCCACGTCGCCCCAGCGCATGGACTTCTTGAAGTTGATGGAGTGCACCGCGGTGTGCAGCGCGGCCTGGAGGATTTCCGCCGCGGGGCGGCCCTTCTCCTCCACGCGCGCCGACAGGTACTCGCCCTTGGCCGTCTGGGCGCGGCCCAGCTGGTCCACCGGCAGCTTGAGGCTCTCGGCGAACTTCTCCGCCGCCTTGGTGGGCTTGCCCTGCGCGTCGAAGGCCGCCTTGGCGCTGGGCCCCAGCACCTCCTTGACGATGTCCTCGCCCCCGTCCGCCACGTCCTTCACCCACACCGCGAGGCGGCGCGGGGTGCCGAAGACGCGCACGTCGCCGTGCTTCAGCCGCGCCTCGGCCATGCGCTCGGTGAGCACGCGCTTGAGGTCCTCCAGCGCGGGGCCGATGAACGACGCCGGAATCTCCTCGGCGCCCACTTCCAGCAGCAGGTCACGCGCCACGGGCCACCTCCGCCTTCTCCTTCTTCTCCACGGGCTTGTTCAGCTGCACCGTCTTCCAGTAGTCGCTGGCCGGCTTGCCCTCGAGCACCGGGGGCTGCTCCCCCACCGTCCACGGCGTCTTGAGCAGCGGGTAGCCCAGCCGCTCACGCATCTGGAGGTAGCCCTCCGCGCACAGGCGCGCGTTGTCGCGCACGCGCTTGATGAAGTTGGCGCGCTCGGTGACGGAGATGGCGCCGCGCGCGTCCAGCAGGTTGAACGAGTGCGAGCACTTCAGCGCGTAGTCATACGCCGGCAGCGGCAGCTGGCGCTCGATGAGCCGCTTGCACTCCTTCTCGTACGCGTCGAACAGCCCGAAGAGCATCTGCGCGTCGGACTCGTGGAGCGCGTACTTGCTCATCTCCACCTCGTTGGGGTGGAAGACCTCGCGGTACTTCACGCCCTTGACCCACTCGAGGTCGAAGACGTTCTCCACGTTCTGCAGGTACATGCAGAGGCGCTCGAGCCCGTAGGTGAGCTCCGCGGAGACGGGCTTGCAGTCGAAGCCGCCGCACTGCTGGAAGTAGGTGAACTGCGTCACCTCCATCCCGTCGCACCACACCTCCCAGCCCAGGCCCCAGGCGCCGAGCGTGGGCGACTCCCAGTCGTCCTCCACGAAGCGCAGGTCGTGCTCCATGGGGTCGATGCCCACCTTGCGCAGCGACTCCAGGTACAGCTCCTGCACGTTCTTCGGCGCGGGCTTGAGGATGACCTGGAACTGGTGGTGCTGGAACAGGCGGTTGGGATTCTCACCGAAGCGGCCGTCCGCGGGGCGCCGCGAGGGCTGCACGTAGGCGACGTTCCAGGGCTCCGGGCCGAGCGCGCGGAGGAAGGTCGTCGGGGCCATGGTGCCTGCGCCGACCTCGGTGTCGTAGGGCTGGGCGATGATGCAGCCCTGGTCGGCCCAGTGCTTCTGGAGCGTCAGGATGAGGTCTTGAAAATACATGGTTGGCGGATCCTTCTCGCAGTGCGTCGAAGGAGAAACGCGCGGACCCTAGTGATGGGGGTCCGGAGCGTCAAGGACGCGCTCACTCGTTGTACAGAGGGAGGTCCGCCAGTCGAATTTGAATCTTTGTCACCTCGCCCGGCTTGATGGGCGCGGACAGAAGCCTGCTCGCCGCCTCCGCGTCCGTGGGGTCGACCACGCGCAGGCGGTAGGTGCCCACCGGGAGCGGGAACTTCAGCAGGGGCGTGGTGCCCAGGTGGGTGGCCCCATCGAACACCGCCGCCCGGGGCACGGTGTAGAGGGTAATCCACCCGAGCCCGGCCTTCGCCGCGCCCTTGGCCGTGCTGGTGTCCAGCACCTCACCCATGTCGTCCGGGTTCTGCGTCACCGTGGTGACGGGCTCGGGGGCCTTGGCCTCCTCCGCCGGAGGACGCGTGCGCTTCCCCGTCCTGCCCGTGTCCGTGCCAGCGGGCTCCTTCGGGTCCTTCTTCGAGGCCGCGGCCCAGTTGGCCGGAGAGCTTCCGTCCTTCCCCTTGCGCCCGGGCGTCCCCGTGCCGGCGGCGCGGGTCCCCGTGGGCCGGGTCTCCTCG
>JBKGHK010000792.1:0-4406 GCA_046520375.1 Pyxidicoccus sp. 3LFB2 | reverse complement strand
CGCCCCGGCAGGGACGCGCTCACGGTGATGGGGCTGCTGGGCGCGCTGCTGGGCTTCAACGGCCTGCTGCTGGGTCCGATGGTCGTCGTGGGCGCCCTGCCCTTCCTCTCCCAGCGCAGCATGGGCCTGCTGACCGCGCTCGGGCTGCCTGCTGCTGGGCCTGGGCACGCTCTGCGCCCGGCCCGGGCAGGGGTTGATGGCCCGCGTCACCCGGAACACGCTGGGCGGGTTCCTCGCGCGCAGGCTGGTGCCCGTGGCGCTGCTGGGCCCCCCGCTGCTGGGCGTGGCGCTGGTGCTGCTGCATGGCCTGGGCGTCCTCGGCCACGACGCGAAGTTCCCCCTCTTCGCCACGCTGGTGAGCGCGGGCGGAACGATGCTCGTGCTGCTGTCGGCGCGGGCGTTGGATTTGCTGGAGGTCCGGCGCCAGCAGGTCCTCAAGGAGCTCGAGGCCTCCGAGGCGCGCTACCGCGGGCTGATGGAGACGACGCCGGCCCCGGTGCTCAGCGTCGACTCGCAGGGGCTGCTGCGCTTCGTCAACGCGGAGGCGGAGCGGGTGTTCGGCTACCGGCGCGAGGAGCTGCTGGGCCGCGAGGTGGAGGTGCTGGTGCCGGAGGGGCTCTTCGGAGGACGCCGGCTGGACGCCAGCGCCAGCGAGCGGGCCCTGGAAGGACGGCGCAAGGACGCCTCGACGGTGTCGCTGGAGGTCCGGCTGAGCTCCGTGCCCGACGGCCGGGGGACGCACCTGCTCGCCCTCCTCCGCGACGTCACCGAGCGCGAGCGGTTCCTCGCCGGCGTCCACCGCGCCCACGAGGAGGCGGAGATGCAGCGCAGCCTCCTGCAGGTGGTGCTGGACCATACGCCCGTGGGCGTCGTCTTCCTGGACCCCGTGACGGACACGGTGGTGGCCAATCAAGTGGCGGACACGCTGTTCGGCACGCCGATGGTGGAGCTGTTGCGAGGCGAATACCTGGCGCGCGTCCGGCATCCGGACGGGCGGCCCCTGATGATGGAGGACCTTCCCTCCACGCGCGCGATGCAGACGGGGAAGGTGGTAGGCCCGGAGGAGTTCCTCATCGTCCGCGCCGACGGGCAGACGGTGCCCGTGCTGGGCACCGCGGCCCCCGTCCCCGGGCCCTCGGGCAAGCCGCGCGGGGTGGTGGTCAGCCTGCAGGACCTGACCCTGCGCCATGAGCTGGACCGGCTGCGCGAGGAGTACGTGGGCCTCATCTCCCACGACTTGCGCAGCCCGCTCCAGGTCATCAACCTGCGCGCGGCCCTGCTCCAGCGCGGGCTGCACGAGCGGCGGCTGGCGCGGGAGGAGGGGCTCACCGAAGCCATCCTGCGCAGCGTGAACTGGATGAGCGCGATGATTGAGGACCTGCTGGAGGGCTCGCGGCTGGAGGCGAAGCGAATCCCGCTGCGCCGCGAGCCCAGAGACCTGGTGCGCTTCCTGGAAGAGGTGCTGGAGCGGGACGTGGCGCCCAACCTGCGCGAGCGCTTCCGGCTGGAGGTGGCGGGCCCGGTGCCGTCCGTGTGGATGGACCCGGCGCGGCTGGAGCGCGTGCTGACCAACCTGCTGGGCAACGCGGCGAAGTACAGCCCGCCGCCGCTGCCGGTGGTGGTGCGCGCCCGGGTGCAGGAGGGGCAGGTGGTGGTGTCCGTGAGCGACCAGGGCCAGGGGCTCACTCCCGAGGACGCGGCGCACATCTTCGACAAGTACTACCGCACGCGTCAGGGCAGCGCGACCGATGCGCAGGGGCTGGGGCTGGGGCTCTACATCAGCCGCCTCATCGTCGAGGCGCACGGCGGCCGCATCTGGGTGGAGAGCGAGCCGGGCCGGGGCGCCACCTTCTGCTTCAGCCTGCCGGTGGAGCCGCCCCGTGAGGAGCCCGGCCCCGGGCCCGTGCCCGGGGCCGCGGAGCCGGAAGGCAGCGCGTGAGCCCTCGGCGCCGGAGGGCGCGTGAGCCTCGCGCCGCTGGTGGTGCGAGGCTCAGCGTCCAGCGTGGGCGACACATGAACCCGGCGCCGGGCATCACGATGCGTGAGTCCCGGCGCAGGAGCCCTCAGCGCGCAGCCACCCAGCGGGGCAGCCAGTCCGCACCCTTCGCGGTGGTGACCCGCGTCTGCCCGGTGCCGTCGGCGCGCATGAGGTACACGTCCGTGTCTCCCTCGCGCTCGGAGACGAAGGCCAGGTACTTCCCGTCCGGGCTCCATGCCGGCATGTCGTCGCGGTGCTTGCCGTCCGTCAGCGCCACCGGCGCGCCTCCGGCCACCGCCACCTTCCAGATGCGGCTGCGGCCCTCTGGCAGGCGGCTGACGTACACGAGGTGCTGGCCGTCCGGACTCCACGCCGCCTCACGCTCCTCGCCTTCGAGGGCCTGGCCGGACACGGGCCGCAGGTCCGCGCCGTCCGGGCGCACGAGGAACAGCCGGTCCTTGTTCTCGCGGTCGCTGACGAACACGAGCCACTTGCCGTCCGGACTCCACACGGGCGTGCGGTCCTCGCGGTGGAAGGCGGTGAGGCGCCGCTCCTCCGTGCCGTCCGCGCGCGCCACGTAGATTTCGGGGTCGCCCTCGCGGCTGCACACGTAGGCCACCTCCTTGCCGTCCGGTGATACCGACGGCTCGAAGCAGCCCTCCTTCACCTGCGTCAGCGGCTCCTCGGCCGTGCCCTCACGCGGCTGCAGGCGCACCAGGTCGCTGAAGCCCTTCGCGTCCGACTCGGCCACCAGCCACGAGCCGTCCGGCGCCCAGCTCGCATTGCGCGCGCGGGCCCGGGGCACATTCAGCGGCACCGCCGCGCCCCCGGCCAGGGGCAGCAGGCGCATCTGCTGGAAGTGCAGCCCACCCTCTTCGCGTGCCGCGATGACCAGCAGCGTCTTGCCATCCGGCGACGGCGGGCCGGGATACTCGTCCTCTTCGCTGCTCGTGAGCTGCTTCTCCTTGCCGTCCGTGCCCCACCACCACACATCCTTCTGCCCCGCCCGCTCCGACAGGAAGACCAGCGCACCGGGAATGGCGCGCAGCTCGTCCTTCGACAGCGACCCGGTGCCAGACGCTCCGCCACACCGGCCGGAGCATCCGACACCGAGCACGGCGAGCGCGGCGAACAGCCGCGCCCGCCACGGCCAGGAACGCTTCATCCGTTCGAGGCCCCGCATCGTCATCTCAGCGAACCTGGATGGCGTCCGCCATGACGACGTAGCCCGCGGTCGTCCAGCGGCTCAGCTGCACCTTGTTCCAGCCGGCCGGGAAGGCGAACGAGCCCAGCGAGTTCCAACGGCCACCGTTGATCTGCTGGTTGGCCGTCACCGTGACGTTGCCCGACGCGGTGGTGATGATGAACGGCGCGGCCGGAGCGCGGTTGGTGCCCGCGACCCACCAGGCGTCGATGGTCTTCGTGGCGGCCGCCGGCAGGTAGAACTCGAACACGGCCGGAGCGGAGATGGCCTCGGTGGCGGCGAAGGAGTAGCCGCTGCCGTAGTAGCCGGCGCTGCTGCCGTCCGACCAGGTGCCGACCAGCGAGAAGCGCGCGACGGACGCGTTGTTGTTGGCGTTGTTGCTGTCGACGACGATGCCGCCCGAGGGCACGCCGTCACCGCACGCGGTGCGAATCTGGCTGATGTAGTTGCTCCACGGCCAGTTCGGACCCGGGTCCGTGCGGGTGGCCGGCTGCAACCGCCCGTGCGCCACGATGTGGTAGCTGTCACGGGTGATGCCCTGGCCCCGCGAGATGTCGCAGGACAGGCGCGCCGAGGCGGCAATCTGGCCGGCGGGGAACGAGGACTGGCTGGCGAAGCCGCCGTGCTCGATGCCCACGGAGAAGTTGTTCACCGACGCGCCGTTGAGGCCGCAGTCCACGTTGCCGTTGAGGCTGCAGCTGTAGCTGGCGCCCACGTGCCAGGCGCGGCTGGACTCGCGGACGAGCTGCGAAATCTCGCTGCCGCTCTCGTTCACCACGTAGTGCGCGCTCACGCCGGAGGCGGAGTTGGCCAGCCAGCCCCAGCAGCCCGCGTAGCCACCTTCACAGGTGTGGATGATGATCATCGACACGTTGGTGCCGGTGGGCCGCGCGTTGTAGTTGGGCGACGGCCGCCAGATGGAGGCCGCGTAGTCCGGGCCGGCCGCCAGCGCCTGCATCTTCGGGAGGACGAACTTCGCCTCCACCGCGGTGGGCTCCAGCGAGACGGCGACCTTGCCGTCCGGCGTGAAGGCGCCCTCGCCGCTGCGCAGCACGGCGTAGACGTCGTTGTGGATGTAGTGCGCCTGGATGTCCGGGTCGGTGATGTCCGTCAGCTGCACGGCGACCGGGGCCCACGCGCCCAGGTCCGCGCGGTCGATGCCCGCCTCGGCGGCGAACTTCGACAGCAGCGCGGCGCCCGCGCGGAGGTTGGCCAGCGGCTCGG
>JBKGHK010000791.1:0-4410 GCA_046520375.1 Pyxidicoccus sp. 3LFB2 | reverse complement strand
CAGCGCGGCGAAGCGCCCGTCACCGAGCGCAGCTCCAGCCCTTCTCGAAGCGGGCCACCGCGGGCGGCCCGGCCTCCGTCGGCGAGCAGGCCCATGCCGGACGGCGGCCTCGTACTCGACGCCCAGCGCGCGCGACGTGAAGCTCGCGAGCAGCCGAGGACGCACAGCAGCAGGAGGCTCCAGGTCAGCGGGGCGAATCTCACGGGCTTGGACTCTGCCACGACCCGCCCGGCCCCGCAGCCCGGCTGTCAGGCCGCGCGCGCGCCCGCGTCCTTGGGAAGCGCGCCCGGCCGAAGAGGCCCTACACGCCCATCAGGACTTCGCTGGTTCGAATCCAGCCCCCTCCGCTTCGTGGAGGGGTAGCCAAGGGGTCGAAGGCACCAGACTCAACTCTGGCAGGTCTGCCAACCGATGGCTTCTCCACTCGGGCGCACTCCACCTCCCCCACCGGGGTGACTCACCCCGGCATCAGGAAGCGGGCGATGACGCGCTTGAGCCCCACGCTTCCGCCGAACTCCACCGTCACCTTCGCGTTGGGCCCGCTGCCGTCCGTGGACACGATGCGGCCGACGCCGAACTGCTCGTGCCGCACCCGCATGCCCCGCACGTCTCCGCCCACCCCGTCCATGTCCGACGAGGCCTGCGAGTACGAGCGGTCGATGCGCGGCCCGTCGTCCTCGTCCCAGGTGCGCTTGCGCGGGGCCACCGGGACGGCGCGGGACGGCGCGGGGACCTCCTGCTCGCTGATGCCGAACAGCGCCGGGGGCACGTCCTGCAGGAAGCGGCTGGGCGGGTTGTAGCGCAGCTCACCGAACAGCGAGCGGCACTGCGCCAGACTCACGAAGAGCCGCTTGCGCGCGCGCGTGAAGCCCACGTAGCAGAGGCGCCGCTCCTCGGCCATGTCCTCGCTGGAGTCCGGGTCCTCGCCCTTGAGCGAGCGCGCGTGCGGGAAGACGCCGTCCTCCAGGCCCGTCATGAACACCGCGTCGAACTCCAGGCCCTTGGCCGCGTGCAGCGTCATCAGCGCCACCCGGCCCTCGCCCACCTCCGCGTCCGCCTCGCCCACCAGCGAAATCTGCTCCAGGAAGGCCTGCAGCGGCGGCGTGTCCGCCGTCAGCGGCGCCGCGTCCACCTCTGGAGGCACCTCGGCGGGCGCGTTCTGCGCCGCCTGCACCGCCGCGGCCGCCCGGTTGAGGTCGAACTCCTGCGCCGCGCCCAGGAACTCCTTGAGGTTCTCCGCGCGCGTCTGGGACTCGTCGCTGCCCTCGGCCTGCAGCGTCTCCACCAGCTTCGTCTCTTCCAACATCCGGTGCACGGCGCCCGCCGCGTCCTTCGCGTCCTGCGCGAAGGTGGTCAGCGACTCCAGCAGCGCGCGGAAGCCCTTCAGCCGCTTCACCGCCGTGCCGTTGAGCGCGGGGATGGCCTCCGGCTCGGCCAGGGCCTCGTACAGGCTCACCCCGCGTGAGTTGGCGTGGTCCGTCACCCGCTCCACCGTGGTGTCACCGATGCCACGCGCCGGCGTGTTGATGATGCGCAGCAGGTCCGCGTCCGAGCGCGGGTTCACCATCAGCCGCAGGTACGCGGACGCGTCCCGCACCTCCGCCCGGTCATAGAAGCTGCGCCCGCTCACCAGCGTGTACGGCACCCGCGCCAGCCGCAGCGCCTCTTCCAGCACGCGGCTCTGCGCGTTCACCCGGTAGAACACCGCCATGCTGGAGAACTTGATGAAGCCCTCCCGCTGGAGCGCCAGAATCTGCCGCGCCACCTCCTGCGCCTCCGAGCGCTCGTCCCGGTTGAGCAGCAGGTTGAGCGTCTGGCCCTTCTGGCGGTCCGACCAGAGCTTCTTCGGCATGCGCCGCGTGTTGCGGCTGATGACCTCGTGCGCGGCCGAGAGGATGTTCTGGTCGGAGCGGTAGTTCTGCTCCAGCTTCACCACCTTGGCGCCGGGGTACTGCTGGGGGAACTCGAGGATGTTGTCCACGTTGGCGCCGCGCCAGCGGTAGATGGACTGGTCGTCGTCGCCCACCACCACCAGGTTCGACGACGGGGGCGGCGCCAGCTGCTTGAGCAGCTCGTACTGCACCGGGTTGGTGTCCTGGAACTCGTCCACCAGCACGTGGTGGAAGCGGCGGCGGTAGTTGGCCAGCACGTCCGGCCGGGTGCGGAACAGCGTCACCAGCAGGAGCAGCAGGTCGCCGAAGTCCACCGCGTTCGCCGTGCGCAGCCGCGCCTGGTAGGCCGCGTACACCTTGCGGATGAGCTGGCCGCGCTCGTCGCCCGGCTCCACCTGCATGTGCTCCGGCAGGCGGGCCGCGTTCTTCTCCTGGTCGATGCGGTGCAGGATTTCACGCGGCTGCATGGGCACCTCGATGCCCGCGTCGCGCATGGCGCGCTTCACCACGTTGAGCTGGTCCCCGTCGTCGTAGATGACGAACGAGCGGGTGAGCCCCACGTGCTCCGCCTCGCGCCGCAGAATCATGGCCGCCGACGAGTGGAACGTGCTCACCACCAGGTCGTTCGCCTGGGAGCCGAGCAGTTGGGTGAGGCGCTCGCGCATCTCCCGCGCCGCCTTGTTCGTGAAGGTGACGGCGAGGATGCGCCAGGGGAAGACGCCGCGGGCCTTCACCAGGTACGCCACCCGGCGGGTGATGACGCGCGTCTTGCCGCTACCGGCGCCCGACAGGACGAGCAGGGGGCCGTCGCCATGCAGCACGGCCTCCATCTGCGGCGGGTTCAGGTCTTCGAGGAGGATGTCGTGGAAGCTCACAGGGGACTCGAAAAGGAACCCCTGCTTCTAACGTCTTTCCCCTTCCGGTGGGTGTCCTTCCACCACCCGCCCGGTTGGCTGCCCTCCCTCCCGCCCGGGCCTCGTATATAAGGATACGAGCCCATGTCCGACTCCCCGTCCGGCCCCCCCTCGCGGCCCACCCAGGCCGACCTGGACCGCTACGCCGAGCTCTTCAACCAGAGCCTCAACATCCGCCACTTCGGCGCCCACATCTCCTTCCCGGAGGGCCGCAAGACGGTCATCACCCTCCCGGAGCTGCGCCCCGAGCACCGCGGAGGCCTGGGCAGCGCCGCCGCCGTCAACGGCGGCATCCTCGCCGCCATGTTCGACCTCGCCATCGGCTGCAGCGGCGCCCTGGTGGACCCCTCCCGCCGCTGCGCCACCATCCAGCTGTCCATGAGCTTCGAGCGCGCCGTCACCGGCGAGGGCATGCGGGTGGAGGCCGAGGTGGACAACAAGACGGTGTCCCTCCTCTTCGTCACCGCCCGCGCCTTCGACGGGCAGGGCCGCGTGTGCGCCCGCTGCCAGGGCGTCGTGAAGCTCTCCACCCTCCCCTGGCCCTCCGGCGAGAACCCCGCCGTCACCTGAAGCCTCCCACCACGCCTCCATCCACCGCCCCTTGCCCACCCCGCCCCACATCCTCTCGGCCCCCGCCGATATGTCCGCCACGGACACACGTTCTCCCGGCACCGGGGAGCCGACGGGCCCCGGAGACGCCACAGAGCGACGGGAAGACGGCATGAGTGCAGCCGTGCAGGGCCTGCGGATGACGCTTCGGATGCCAAGGGAAGCCGAGGAGCCAGTGGAAGAGGTGCCGGCGCGCGAGGGTGAGGAAGACACCCTGGCGCGCCGGGCGCTGGCCGGCGACCGGGCGGCCTGGGACGCGTTGGTGGCACGCCACCACCGCCGGGTCGTGGTATCGCTGCTCGCCAAAGGCGTCCGGGTGGACCGGGCGCATGAGCTGGCCCAGGAGACCTGGGCGAGGCTCATCCAGCAACAGCAGCGCGGGCTGCTGACGGAGCTGCGCCTGCCCAACCTCGCCCTCACCCAGGCGGCCTTCCTGGCCGCGGACGATGCCCGCCGCTCCCGGCGGGAGTCCATCTCCGGGGCGGTGGACGAGCTGCCCGAGCGGCAGCACCCGGTGGACCCGTCGGTGTCCGCGGAGCGGCGCCTCCTGTCCGAGGAGCAGCTGTCTCGCGCCCATGCCGCGCTGGAGCAGGTGTCGCCCAACGCGCGCACCGTCTTTCTCCTGGCCTGTGACGGCCAGGAGCTACCCCATGCCGAAGTCGCCGCCCGGGTCGGACTGTCCGTCCAGCGCGTGCGACAGATCCTGTGCGAGGTCCGCAAGAAGCTGCGCACCGCGCTCGAGGAGGAGACCCATGCTTAAGCCCCACCTGACCCGCGACTCCGCGGAGCAATACATCCTGGGGGCCCTCTCACCCGAGGCGTCGGCCGCGCTGGAAGCGCACACGCTGGAATGTGAGCCCTGCGCGCTGCTGCTGCAGGAAGAGGCCGTCCTGTCCGAAGAGCTCCACGAGGTAGCGCGCACCTTCCCTCGGGAGGACCGCGTCATCCGCCCCGCCCGCTGGCACGTGCGGCGCGTGGCGGCGGGCGCGGTCGGA
>JBKGHK010000790.1:3207-4429 GCA_046520375.1 Pyxidicoccus sp. 3LFB2 | reverse complement strand
ACGCGGGCCTGGCCGCCCAGCTTTCCTTCGATACCCACCTCGCGGGCCACCGTGGTCACCTGGTCGGCGAACACCGCCAGCGTGTCAATCATGCCGTTGATGGTGTCCGCCAGCTCGGCGATTTCGCCCTTCGCGTCCACCACCAGCTTGCGCTTCAGGTCGCCGTTGGCCACCGCCGTCACCACCTTGGCGATGCCGCGCACCTGGGTGGTGAGGTTGGAGGCCATGCTGTTCACGTTGTCCGTGAGGTCCTTCCACGTACCCGCGACGCCCTTCACCTCGGCCTGCCCGCCCAGCTTTCCTTCCGTACCCACTTCGCGTGCGACGCGCGTCACTTCCGAGGCGAACGAGGAGAGCTGGTCCACCATGGTGTTGATGGTGTTCTTCAGCTCCAGGATTTCGCCCTGCACGTCGACCGTAATCTTCTTGGACAGGTCACCTCGGGCCACGGCCGTGGTGACTTCCGCGATGTTGCGCACCTGAGACGTCAGGTTGGACGCCATCGAGTTCACGTTGTCGGTGAGGTCCTTCCACGTCCCGGCAACGCCCTTCACGACGGCCTGCCCGCCCAGCTTGCCTTCCGTACCGACTTCGCGGGCGACGCGGGTCACCTCGGAAGCGAACGAGTTCAGCTGGTCCACCATCGTGTTGATGGTGTTCTTCAGTTCGAGAATCTCGCCGCGCACGTCCACGGTGATCTTCTTCGACAGGTCACCGTTGGCGACGGCGGTCGTCACCTCGGCGATGTTTCGCACCTGCGCCGTGAGGTTCGAAGCCATCGAGTTCACGTTGTCGGTGAGGTCCTTCCACGTTCCACCGACGCCGCGCACAATCGCCTGGCCGCCCAGCTTTCCTTCGGTACCGACTTCGCGGGCGACGCGGGTCACCTCGGAGGCGAAGGAGTTCAGCTGGTCCACCATCGTGTTGATGGTGTTCTTCAGCTCCAGAATCTCACCGCGCACATCCACGGTGATCTTCTTCGACAGGTCGCCGCGGGCCACCGCCATCGTCACCTCGGCGATGTTGCGCACCTGCGAGGTGAGGTTGGAGGCCATGCTGTTCACGTTGTCGGTGAGGTCCTTCCACGTTCCACCGACGCCGCGAACAATCGCCTGACCACCGAGCTTGCCCTCCGTACCGACTTCCTTCGCGACGCGCGTCACCTCGGAGGCGAAGGACGACAGCTGGTCCACCATCGTGTTGATGGTGTTCTTCAGCTCCA
>JBKGHK010000790.1:0-3107 GCA_046520375.1 Pyxidicoccus sp. 3LFB2 | reverse complement strand
CCTGCGCGGTGAGGTTGGACGCCATGGAGTTCACGTTGTCCGTGAGGTCCTTCCATGTACCGCCCACGCCCTTCACGACGGCCTGGCCGCCCAGCTTGCCTTCGGTACCCACTTCACGGGCGACGCGCGTCACTTCCGAGGCGAAGGACGAGAGCTGATCCACCATCGTGTTGATGGTGTTCTTCAACTCCAGGATTTCACCGCGCACGTCGACCGTGATCTTCTTGGAGAGGTCGCCCCTCGCCACGGCCGTCGTGACCTCGGCGATGCTGCGCACCTGGGCCGTGAGGTTGGAGGCCATGGAGTTCACGTTGTCCGTGAGGTCCTTCCACGTGCCTGCGACGCCCTTCACCTTGGCCTGACCGCCGAGCTTTCCGTCGGTGCCCACCTCGCGGGCCACGCGCGTCACTTCGGAGGCGAAGGCGCCGAGCTGCTCCACCATGCCGTTCACCAGCCGGGCGGTGCGGAGGAACTCGCCCTTCAGGGGCCGGCCGTCCACCTCCAGCGCCATCGTCTGGGACAGGTCGCCCTTGGCCACGGCGCCGATGACTCGGCCCATTTCCGTGGTGGGCTGCACCAGGTCGGCGACCAGCGTGTTGACGGACTCGACGCAGTCCGCCCAGGAGCCGAGTGCACCCGCCACGTTGCCGCGCTGGGTGATGCGGCCTTCCTTGCCGACGACGCTGCCGATGCGCTCGAACTCGCGCGCCATGCGCTCGCTCAGCTCGATGATTTCATTGAGCGTGTCGGCCACCTTGCCGGCGCTGCCCACCTTGTCGACGGGCATGCGGATGGTGAAGTCGCCCTTGCGGACGGCGGTGAGCACTCGCAGCAGCTGGCGCGAGTCCAACGAGCTGTCGTCGGCGTCCTCGCGGACCCGTGGCGGAGGAGGGGCCGCCGCGGCAGGGCGGCGGTTGGAAACCTTCTTGGTGGTCATATGAGCCCCTGGTCGGTCCGGGAACGGCGGAGCCTACGGCTGCCGTGGCACGGGAATCTCTCAGCGAGCCGGTGTTCTCCCGCATTTACGCGGACTTGGGCCAGCCCCCCGGGCAGACCTGCCTGCCCACCAGGCGACAGTGGTCCGCTCTACTGTCCGGGAACGGACAGCGACCGGGACTCCACGTGTGCGTGGGCTCAGGAGACCTTCGCGCGCAGTCGCTCGATGAGCTCCGGAAGCTCGCGCAGCAGCTCCTCGTCCGAGCGTTCCACCCAGGCCTTGATGTAGGTGGGCGTGGTGGGCTCTGAGGGCGCGGCCTCCATGGGTGGGGCCTTGCCCTTCAGCATCTGCCCCAGCGTGCGCATGCGCTGGTTGCGATCGATGAGGCGGTTGGCCAGCGTCTCCAGGGCCTGCACCGCCTCCGAGTCGAGGGGCTGCGTGGCGAGCACCTCGCGCAACACCTGGAGCTGGCGATTGAGGGCGCTGTCGTAGACCGACTTGGAAATCTCCATGTTGCCTCCTTGCGCCACCGGCCCGTGCGAGCCGCCAAGCTAGGTCCTCCCGAGGCGCATTGGCTACCCGCCCCCCTCGGGTTCCACGTCCACTCGCGGACATCGTCCGGGCCGGCTTGCATGCCAGGGCAGTACGGCTTCACAATCACGACGTCAGCGCATGCCATCGACCGAAGACTCACCGGGCGCCCGGCGCGACAGGCCCACGCCTCCGCCGCAGGACGCGCCCACCGTGCTGCCCACGCCACCTCCGAAGAGCTCGCTCGGGGCGTGGCTGCGTGGCTTCGGCCGGCTGTCGTCGCGGGAGATGCTCGAGCTCGTCGAGCCGCTGAGCACCTTCCTGGAGCAGGTGTCCGTGCCGGTGGGCCGGGAGCTGACGGCGGACCGCGTGGTGCTGGAGGACGGGCTGGCGCGGCTGTCCGCATCGCTCGCGCCCGGCGTGGGTGACGCGCCCCCGGAGCCAGGGGAGCGCGTCTGGCAGCTCGGAGCGCTCCTCTATGAAGCGGCGACGGGCCGGCCTCCGGACGCGTCGCCCAAGCCGCTGGAGGGCGAGCTGGCGTGCCTCAACGCCGCCCTGTTCCGCTGCCTGGACGCGGAGCCGGAGGCGCGGTTCGCGGATCTCACGGAGGCACGCAAGGCCCTGCGCGCGGCGCTGGACCCGAGCGGGATGGAGGCGACGTGGTTCGGCACGCCCCCGCCTGTCGCCACGCCCGCGGCCTCCACGTCCCAGCCGGTCGCCACGGCCCACCCGGTCGCCAACCTTGGAGAGGTGCTGGGCAACTACCGGCTGGAGCGCATCCTCGGTGAGGGTGCCATGGGCGTGGTGTTCGAGGCGCGGCACGTGCGGCTCGACAAGCGGGTGGCGGTGAAGATTCTCAAGCCCCAGCACGGCACGGACAGCTCGCTGGTGCAGCGCTTCTTCCAGGAGGCGCGGGCCGTCAACGCCATCAACCACGAGAACATCGTCGAAATCTTCGACTTCGTGGAGGAGCCCGCGCCGGCCCAGGCGATTCCGCGCTTCTACTGCGTGCTGGAGCTGCTCCACGGCGTCAGCCTGCGGCAGCTGCTCCAGCACGAGACGCTCAGCGTGCGGCGCTCGGTGCGCATCGCCGAGCAGCTCTGCGCCGCGCTCGGGGCGGCGCACCGCACGGGCGTCGTCCACCGCGACATCAAGCCCGACAACATCTTCGTGACGGCGCGGGGCAACGAGCCGGACTTCGTGAAGGTGCTCGACTTCGGCGTGGCGAAGCTCACCAGCGGCCGCCTCGCGTCGAACCCGGACACCTTCGCGGGCGCGGTGATTGGCACGCCGGGCTACATGGCGCCGGAGCAGGCGTCGGGCCTGGAGGTGGATGGCCGCGCGGACCTCTACGCGGTGGGCACGGTGCTGTACGAGCTGCTCGCGGGGCGGCGCCCCTTCGAGTCGCAGGACCTGGGCACGTGGGCCGTGGACCTCATCGTCCGGCCTCCGCCGCCGCTCCCCGCGCTGACGCCCGCGGGCGAGCCGATTCCCGCCGAGCTCGCCTCCGCGGTGATGAACTGCCTGGAGAAGGACCCGGCCCACCGCTTCGCCTCCATGGAGGCGCTCTCCGCGGCGCTGCGGCCCTTCGCGCGCGAGCCGATTCAGCTCATGGCGCCCGCCGAGCCGACGCCCGTGC
>JBKGHK010000078.1:0-22770 GCA_046520375.1 Pyxidicoccus sp. 3LFB2 | reverse complement strand
CTCGGGCCGCGAGCGGCTGCGCTATGCGGGCTCGGACGCGCTGGCCATGTCGCGCGTGCTGGAGGAGCTCGGCGGCGTGGCGGTGGCGGACCGGGTGCTGCTGCTGGAGTCGGACCGCGCCGCGCTGCTGGGGGCCCTGGCCCGGATGAAGGCGCTGGTGGAAGCGGCCGGGGCGCCGGGCGTGCGGCGCGAGCTGGTGCTGTACTACTCGGGCCACTCGGACGGCGAGGGCCTGCTCCCGCGCGGCGAGCGCTTCTCCTACGAGGACCTGCGGCGCGCGCTGGGCGCGGTGCCAGCGGACGTGCGCATCGCCATCCTCGACTCGTGCGGCTCGGGCGCGCTCACCCGCTACAAGGGCGGCGTGCGCCGTCCCGCCTTCCTCACGGACGAGTCCTCGCAGGTGCGAGGCCACGCCTACCTCGCCTCCAGCTCCGCCGACGAGGTGGCGCAGGAGTCCGACAGCATCGGCGCCTCCTTCTTCACGCACTTCCTCGTCACCGGCCTGCGCGGCGCCGCGGACGCCAGCGGCGACGGGCGGGTGACACTGCACGAGGCCTACCAGTTCGCCTTCCACGAGACGCTGGCCCGCACCGAGCGCTCCCAGGGAGGCCCGCAGCACGCGGCCTATGACATCCAGCTGGCGGGCAGCGGCGACCTGGTGATGACGGACCTGCGCGGCTCCAGTGTGCGGCTCGCGGTGGCGGAGGACGTGCAGGGGCGCCTCTTCGTGCGCGACTGGGGCAACCAGCTCGTCGCGGAGCTGCAGAAGCCCGGCGGCCGGCGGCTCGCGCTGGGGCTGGCGGCGGGGCGCTACACCTTCATCCTGGAGCGCCCCACGCAGCGCTTCGAGGCGGAGATGTCGGTGTCAACCACGGGGGGAACGGAGCTGCGCGCGGAGCACTTCGTCCCGGTGTCGCTCACGCGCACGGCGGCCCGCGGCGGCGAGTCCGCACCCGGGCTTCCCGAGGCGCACGGGGTGGACGTGCCCACGGTGCCCTTCAACCTGTCGCTGGTGCCACCGCTGGCCACCTCCTCACTGTGGGGTGGCAGTGGCGTCAACCACCTCGCGCTCGGGGTGTTGGCGGTGCGCTCGCTCCAGCTCCAGGGCCTGGGCGCGGCCAGCGCGGTGGGGTGGGTGGACGGGACGATGGAGGGCGTGCAGGTGTCGGGCGTCGCGAATGTCGCGGGCGGCGAGGTGGCCGGATTGCAGTTGGCCATCGGCGGCAACCTCGCCTTCGCGGGCGGCACGGGCGGCCAGCTGTCGGCGGGCTTCAACAGCGCGGAGGGCGACTACACGGGCTTCCAGCTGAGCACCACGGCCAACCGCGCGGCGGCGAGCATGCGAGGCTTCCAGGCCGCCGGAGGCATCAACCTGGCGGAGCGGCTGGCCGGGGCCCAGGTGGGGCTCATCAACATCTCCGGAGATGTCTCCGGGGCGCAGGTGGGCCTCATCAACGTGGCGGCGAACGTGCGCGGCGTGCAGCTAGGGCTCATCAACATCGCCGACGACGTGTCGGTGCCCATCGGCATCCTCAGCATCGTCCGCAAGGGGCGGCTGGCCTTCGAGGCGACGGCCGATGACGCCTTCCTGCTGGCGGTGAGCATCAAGTACGGCAGCCGCACCGTCTACGTGCTCGTCACCGAGGGCGTACGCCTCGAGGGTGGCTCGGTGAACACCCGCACCCTGATGGGCCTGGGCGTGCACTTCCCGCTGGGCGAGGCGGAGCGGTACTACCTGGATGTGGACCTCTCCACGCAGTTCATCGGCGTGGAGGGGACCGGCGCGCTGAGCCGGCTGCGGGCCATGGTGGGCTGGGAGCTGAAGCGGCGCTTCGCCGTCTTCGCGGGCGTCACGCTCAACCTCTACGACCCGACGTCCGAGGAGGAAGACCCGGACGCCAGCCTGCTGCCCCAGTGGAAGCTGGGTCGCGGGCGGGACGCCCACCGGGTATGGCCCGGGCTGCTGCTCGGCGTGCGCATCTGAGGGCTGCGTCCATGACGGCGCAGCGGCCGGCAGTCACGCCCCCTGCATCAGCCACTCCAGCAGGGCCTGGGGCGCGTCCACATGGACGAAGTGCCCCGCCTCCGGGAGCGTGGCCACGGGGCAGCCGGCGGCGACCATGCGCTCCGCGTCCGCGTCGGGCACGTACTTCGCGCGCCCGCCGCGAATGCAGCGCATGGGTGGGCGGCCCTTGCGCTCCACCGCCTCCCACAGGTCCGTGCCATTCACGCGCGAGTGCAGCCCCGCCAGCGCCTGCCGGTCGAAGCGCCAGCGCACGCCATCCGGCTGGGTGGCCAGGTTCATCAGCAGCCAGTCCGCCAGCGGCTCGGACAGCCCACGTCCCGTCAGGTCCGCGCGCATGGCCCGGCGGTTGTCCGCGCGCTCCGGCGCCTGGAGGAGGACGCCCAGCACCTTGCCGCTCTCGGACAGGTCCCCGGGGACGGGCCCGGGGGTGATGTCCAGCAGGGTGACGCTGCGCACGGCCTCGGGCACATGGAGGCTGCCGGCCAGCGACACGCGCCCGCCCAGCGAGTGGCCCACCCAGTCGAACGCGCCGGAGATGCCCTGGGCGCGCGCGGTCTCCACCACGTCACGGGCCAGGGTGAAGAGGTCCGCGTTGGGGGGCATGCCGAGCGACGCGCCATGGCCGGTGAGGTCCGGCAGCAGGAAGCGGCGGCGCGGGTCCGCCGCGCTCCAGGACGCCGCCAGCGAGCGCAGGTTGCGGCCCGTGCCGAGGAAGCCATGGAGCATCACCGTGGGCACGTCGCCCTCACCCACCTGGAAGCATTCGAGGACCATGTGCGTCCCACCTTTCTCTCCGCTCCCGAGTGCCTTGACCTGGAGCGGGCCGTGCCGCTTCATACCGCGAACCCTCTTGCTGACGAGGTCTCTCCGCGTGATGACCGTCTCCCTGTTGCTCCTCGCACTCGCCGCCGCCCCGGCGGGTGCCACCGCCACGGACCCCAAGGCCGCCGTGGCCGCCGTGCTGGATGACTGGCACAAGGCCGCCGCCGCCGCGGACGAGGCGCGCTACTTCGGCCACTTCACGGCCGATGGCGTCTTCCTGGGCACCGACGCCACCGAGCGCTGGTCCCGCGACGAGTTCCGCGCCTGGGCGAAGCCCTACTTCTCCAAGGGCAAGGCGTGGAGCTTCAAGCCGGTGACGCGCCACATTTCGGTCTCGAAGGACGGCGCGCTCGCCTGGTTCGACGAGACGCTGGACACGCCCAACCTGGGGCCCAGCCGGGGCAGCGGCGTGCTGGTGAAGGAGGGCACCACCTGGAAGATTGCCCAGTACAACCTCTCCGTCCCCATCCCCAATGACTTGATGGACGAGGTGATGAAGCGCATCGCCACGTACGAGAAGTCGCAGGCGGCCGGGAAGGCGAAGCCCGCGACGCCGGCACCGGCGCCCGCTCCGAAGAAGTAGTCCGCTCGGGAGAGGAAGGAGTGGGGTTGCCACGGCCCCTGGGTTCGGACCCGGGTCGTGGCCCCCACTCCGCTCCTCACAAGCCGAACGGGTAGGTGTCTGGCGCGTCCTCCTCCTCGTGGCCGGAGTCGGCATCCAGCGGCCGGAGGGCGCGCGTCTCGTCATAGTGCAGCACCGCGTCGAACTGGGCGGGCAGGTCCGCGTGGAAGTAGTGGCTCCAGCGCTCGGTGCGCGGGGCGTAGACGACGCCGATGGCGCGCTCCAGCCGCCGCTCGCGCAGCCCGCTGGCGGCCTCGCCCAAATCTTCCATGCGCAGGAGGAACGAGGGGATGCCCACCTCGTGGAAGAGGGCCTCGTAGCTGCCGGCCATGGCGGGTTGGATGCGCCGTCGCAGGCCGGGCTCGTCCCACTCGTGCGCGGCGATGACGACGCCGGTGTACGTGGTGAAGCCCACGTTGTACGTGGCGTCGCCGTGCCGCTCGCGCAGCAGCTGGCCCAGGTTCAGCTCGCCCTGGTCGCCCATCTGCGTGGCGCGGGCGTCGCCCAGGTGGGAGTTGTGGGCCCAGATGACCATGCGCGCGTTGCGGCCCTTGCGGGACAGGTGGGCGAGCAGCGCGTCCGCGGTGTCGGCCATGTGCGTGTCGCGCAGGTTCCACCCCTCGTGGCGGCCGGCGTACATGCTCCGGTAGTAGCCCTCGGCGTTGGCGGCGAGCCGGGCGTTCTGCTCGGCGAAGAAGCGCGCGTCCTCGTCGCGGGCGTTGAGGGGGGCGCGGCGCTGCAGCTCCAGCAACTGGGCCCAGACCTGGTCCTCGCAGGTGTCCGCGTGGCCATAGGCGGCGGCGGCGCCGTAGGACTGGGGCTCGTCGCCGAAGCGCTCGAAGCACGCGTAGCGCTCGCGGGCCCGCTGGGCGGCGGTGGGGTCGACTGTTTCGAGGTAGGCCACCACGGCGCGCATGGAGGCATGGAGGCTGTAGAGGTCCAGGCCGTAGAAGCCGGCGCGGAACTCGGGGCGCACGCTGGCGTTGTGGGCGCGCAGCCAGGTGACGAGCTCGGCCACCTCGCGGTTGCGCCACATCCACTTGGGGAAGCGCTGGAAGTTGCCCAGGGCGCTGGCGGCGTCCTTGTCCTGGCCCTCGCCATGGACGAAGGCATTGACGCGCAGGGCATCCGGCCAGTCCGCCTCCACGGCCACGGCGGTGAAGCCATGCTCGGAGATGAGGCGGCGGGTGAGGGCGGCGCGGGCCTGGTAGAACTCGTGGGTGCCATGGGTGGCTTCGCCCAGGAGCACGAAGCGCGCATCGCCAATGCCTTCAATGAGCGGGTCCAGGTCCGCGGGGCTGCCACCCAGTGGCAGCGCGGCCGCCCGGACTCCCTCCAGCAGGGCAGGCGGAGTGTCCTGCTCGTCCTCGAACGGGCTCATGCCCCTTGGCGGGCTCATGCCCTCAAAGGTGGGACGGGCAGGCGCCGCTGACCACCGGCCTCCCCTCTCAGCCCGAGGAGCGGGCAGGGGAGCGTCCCGCCCGGGCGCTCCAAACCGTGGGCAGGGAACGGCACCCCATGGGAAGGAAGGCCCCGCGCGTGGGTGGGGCAACCCCGGCTGCATGTGCCTGGACGCAATGTAGGTACCGTGGCCACTCCGGAACGATTGTCTTCCGGGCGCCCCCGTCCGCGAGCAGGCTTCCGCGCGCGGCGTCTTCGCAGGTGGGGATGGCACGTTGTGCTTACAGGCACTTCAGGTCCAGTCGCGATGGAACCGGGTGGCAGAAGCGGAGTCACGGCACTGCCACGGGCCCGCCAGCACCGGTGGAAAGCAGGTGCCCCGCGGCTTCCGGCGGAACCGGCGATGCAGGACCCACGAATGCGTTGCGGTCTTCGCGCCCGGGTGATTAGTAACCGGCCATGTTCCATTTCGTGGCCGGTAACACCCCCATTCCAGCTGTCGCGGCCGCCGTTGCCGCGCGGATGGCCGCCACTTCCCGGACGTTCCCCTCCGCCCTGAAGGCCCGCGGCGCGCGAGAACGCTCCCTACTCCCGGAACACCCCTGTTGTCGACAACGCGGCGGCGAGGCCCGTCCCCGGGCTGGCTCCCAGTAAGAGTCCGCCTCCGCGCCCGTTGTCCGTGAGCGCGCGGCGTCCTGCCCGCGCCTGACACCCGACCCACATCCTGAGCTCCCCGGGGGACGTGTGCGTCCCGGCGGTGGAGCCCTGGCGGAGCCCTGCTCCGCGTCCTGAACCTCAACGGTTGGCGCGAAGGCCGACTCGCGGGAGCGCGAGCCGTTTCGTGCCGTCCGTCTCTCTTTGGCAGAGGAGTCATCCATGAAGCTGAGACGTGTCGTGGTGGGAGCGGCCCTGGTCGCCCCGCTGTTGGTGGGAGGGTTCGTCCTGGCCCGTGACGGCAACGGCGAGCCCCCGTCCGCGAGCCCCGCGGCGGCGGCCGCCCCCGAGGTCATCGTGGCCGAAGTCGTCACGAAGCAACTCTCCGAGAGCGCCGAGTTCACCGGCACGCTCGCCGCCGTGCAGAGCGTCGAGCTGCGCCCCCGCGTGGGCGGCTACATCGACTCCGTCCGCTTCGCCGAGGGAGGGCTGGTCAAGGCGGGACAGGTGCTCTTCCAGCTCGACGCCCGCACCTACGAGGCCGCGCACGCCCGCGCCCAGGCGGACCTGCGCCAGGCCGAGGAGCGGAGCACCCTCGCGCAGAGCCGCTTCGAGCGCGGTGAGAAGCTCGTGGCCGAGCACGCCATCTCCCAGGGCGACTTCGACGTGCTCAAGGCCGAGCGCGCCGAGAGCCGCGCCCGCGTCGAGTCCGCCCGCGCCGCCGCGCGCTCGGCGGAAATCGACCTGCAGGACACGAAGGTCCGCGCGCCCATCAGCGGCCGGGTGGGGCAGGCGCTCGTCACGGCGGGCAACCTCGTCAGCGGCGGCAATGCCGGGGCGACGCTGCTCACCACCCTCGTCTCGGTGGACCCGTTCCACGTCTACTTCGACGTGGACGAGCCCACCTACCTGCGCTTCACGAGCGCGGGGCCCTCGGGCCGGCAGGCCGACGGAAGGGTCCACCCCGTGCCCGTCCGCGTGGCGCTGCTGGGCGACGAGGGCTTCCCGTGGGAGGCCCGGCTCGACTTCCTCTCCAACCGCGTGGACTCCGGCACGGGCACCGCGCGAGCCCGCGCCGTCCTGTCCAACCCGGACGGCCGCCTCACGCCCGGCCTCTTCGCCCGCGTGCGGCTGGAGACGGGCCCCGCCCGCGCCACGGTGCTCATCGACGAGCAGGCGGTGGGCACGGACCAGCAGGGGCGCTACGTGCTGGTGGTCCGCCCGGACGCCTCGCTGGAGCAGCGCCGGGTGGAATTGGGCGCCAGCGAAGGCGGCCTGCGCACGGTGCTCAAGGGGCTTACGCCCGGTGAGCGCATCGTCCTCAAGGGCATGGCCCGGCCGGGCATGACGGTGTCGCCGAAGCTGGTGGCCATGGCGAAGGCGCAGCGCACGGAGGGCTCGCGCCCATGAAGTTCGCCCACTTCTTCGTCGACCGGCCCATCTTCGCGGCCGTGCTCTCCGTCCTCCTGCTCATCGCGGGAGGCCTCTCCCTGGTGCAGCTGCCCCTGAGCGAGTACCCCGCCGTCGCGCCCCCCACGGTGGTGGTGAGCGCGGCCTACCCCGGCGCCAACCCCCGGGTGATTGCCGAGACGGTGGCCGCGCCGCTGGAGCAGGAAATCAACGGCGTGGAGGGCATGCTCTACCAGTCCTCCCAGTCCACCAGCGACGGCCGGGTGACGCTGACGGTGACGTTCGCCCAGGGCGTGGACGCGGACCTCGCGCAGGTGCAGGTGCAGAACCGGGTGGCCCGGGCGATTCCTCGCCTGCCGGCCGAGGTGCAGCGGCTGGGCGTGCTCACGGAGAAGACGAGCACCGACCTCCTGATGGTGGTGCACCTCGTCTCACCGGACGCCTCGCTGGAGCCCCTCTACCTCTCCAACTACGCGGTGCTCCAGGTGCGCGACGTGCTCCAGCGCATCTCCGGGGTGGGCGGCGTGGTGGTGTGGGGCGCGGGCGAGTACAGCATGCGCATCTGGTTGGACCCGGCGAAGCTCGCCTCGCGCCGCCTCACCGCCAGTGACGCGGTGGCGGCCATCCGCGAGCAGAACGTCCAGGTGGCCGCGGGCGTCGTGGGCCAGCAGCCGGATGCCAGCTCCGCCTTCCAGATAACCGTCACCGCGCAGGGGCGGCTCACCGACGAGGAGCAGTTCCGCGACATCGTCCTCAAGGTGGGCGAGGGCGGGCAGGTGACGCGCCTGCGAGACGTGGCCCGGGTGGAGCTGGGCGCGAGCAGCTACGGGCTCAAGGCCCTGCTGGACGGCAAGCCCGCGGTGGCCATCGGCATCAACCAGGCCCCTGGCTCCAACGCGCTCGAAGTCTCCGCCGCCGTGCAGGCGAAGGTGAAGGAGCTGAGCCAGGCCTTCCCCAAGGGCATGGAGTACCGCATCGCCTATGACCCGACCTTCTTCGTGCGAGCGTCCATCAAGAACGTGGTGACGACGCTGCTGGAGGCGGTGCTGCTGGTGGTGCTGGTGGTGGTGCTCTTCCTGCAGACGTGGCGCGCCTCCATCATCCCCCTGGCGGCGGTGCCGGTGTCGCTGGTGGGCACGGCGGCGGTGATGCACCTCTTGGGCTTCTCGCTCAACACGCTCTCGCTCTTCGGGTTGGTGCTCTCCATCGGCATCGTCGTGGACGACGCCATCGTCGTCGTGGAGAACGTCGAGCGGCACATCGCACTGGGCGCCAGCCCGAAGGAGGCGGCCCGCCGGGCAATGACGGAGGTGACGGGGCCCATCATCGCCATCACCTCGGTGCTGGGGGCGGTGTTCGTCCCCACCGCCTTCATGGGCGGGCTCACCGGCCAGTTCTACCGGCAGTTCGCGCTGACCATCGCCATCTCCACCATCCTCTCGGCCATCAACTCGCTCACCCTGAGTCCGGCGCTGGCGGGCGTGCTGCTGCGCTCGCACCACGGCCCGAAGGATGCCCTCACGCGCTTCATGGACTGGGCGCTGGGCCGGTGGCTGTTCCGGCCCTTCAACCGCTTCTTCGACCGGGCCTCGGAGGGCTACGTGAGCACGGTGCGGCGCGTGGTGCGCATCAGCGGCGTGGCGCTGTTCCTCTACGGCGGGCTCCTCGTCCTGACGTGGGCGGGCTTCGCGCAGGTGCCCAAGGGCTTCGTGCCCATGCAGGACAAGTACTACCTCGTGGGCATCGCCCAGCTCCCGCCCGCGGCCTCGCTGGACAGGACGACGGACGTGGTGCGGCGGATGTCCGAGCTGGCGCTGGCCGAGCCGGGCGTGGCGAACGTGGTGGCCTTCTCCGGCCTGTCCGTCAACGGCTTCGTCAACGCGCCCAACGCGGCCGTGGTCTTCACCATCCTCGACACCTTCGAGAAGCGCACCTCGGACGACCTCTCGGCGGACGCCATTGCCGGGCGCCTGCAGGCGAAGTTCAGCACCATCCAGGAGGGCTTCACCGCCATCTTCCCGCCTCCGCCGGTGCCGGGCATGGGCGCGCTGGCGGGCTTCAAGCTCCAGCTGGAGGACCGGGCGGGGCTCGGCCCGCAGGCGCTGTACGAAGCGGCGCAGGCGCTGGCGCAGCGGGCCTCGCAGGAGCCGGAGGTGGCGGGGCTGATGTCGGGCTTCGAAATCAACGTGCCGCAGCTCCAGCTCGACGTGGACCGGGTGAAGGCGAAGACGCAGGGCGTGCCGCTGGGGGACATCTTCGACACGCTGCAAATCCACCTGGGCTCGCTCTACGTGAATGACTTCAACCGCTTTGGCCGCACCTACCAGGTGAACGTGCAGGCGGATGCGCCGTACCGCATGGGGGCGGAGGACATCGGCCGGCTCCAGGTGCGCAACCCCCGGGGCGACATGGTGCCGCTGGCCTCGCTGGTGAACGTGGCGCCGTCCTTCGGGCCGGACCAGGTGATGCGCTACAACGGCTACCCGTCTGCGGACCTCAACGGCGTGGCGCGGCCGGGCGTCAGCACGGGACAGGCAGTGGCGGCCATGGAGCGCGTCGCGGCGGAGACGCTCCCCGCCGGGATGGCCTTCGAGTGGACCGACCTCACCTACCAGGAGAAGCTCGCCGGGAAGGAAGGGCTGCTCGTCTTCCCGCTGGCCATCCTGCTGGCCTTCCTCATCCTCGCGGCGCAGTACAACAGCTGGACGCTGCCGCTGGCGGTGCTGCTCACCGTGCCCATGGCGCTGCTGAGCGCCATCGCGGGCGTGTGGCTCGTCGGAGGGGAGAACAACATCTTCACGCAGATTGGCCTGGTGGTGCTCATCGGGCTCGCGGCGAAGAACGCCATCCTCATCGTCGAGTTCGCACGCTCCAAGGAGGACGAGGGCATGGGCGTGGTGCAGGCGGCGCTCGAGGCGTGCCGGCTGCGGCTGCGGCCCATCCTGATGACCTCAGTGGCCTTCATCATGGGCGTGGTGCCGCTCGCCACGGCCACGGGCGCCGGAGCCGAGATGCGCCAGGCCATGGGCGTGGCGGTGCTCGCCGGCATGCTCGGAGTGACGCTGTTCGGGCTGGTGCTGACTCCCATCTTCTACATCGTCATCCGGAAGCTGGAGCTGCGCAGGGCGGAGCCCCAACCCGCCCCAGTGCCGCCCGGGGCCACCGGAGCACCGGGGCACTGACTGCGCTGACCGTACGGATGGCCGTCCCGTACGAGAGGCCCCGCGGCAACGGCGGATGAGCGTGCCGTAAGAGGGGTGCACGAAGAAGAGGGCCGGACGCCATGCAGGCTTCCGGCTCTCTGTCTTTCATCCGCCTACGAATTCGGCCGGCTCGGAAACCACCCTGTCGGCATCTCCCGAGCCTGCCTTCCAGGGATGTGTCCCAGCGCTCCCGCGGAGCCCACGGGCCGGGCACACCTCCCCGGGCTCCTACGGTCCAAAGCCACCTACGCGCGCTGGATGCGGGTGCCGAGCTCCTGCATCCGCGCGACCACGTACGCCGGGTCGAGCAGGCTCTCGGGGTGGTAGAGCCCCGGTGCCACGGGCGGTCCACCCGCGAGTCCCAGCAGCCGCTCCACGGCGAGCGCCACGCCCCGGGCACTCATCCCCGAGTGCACATCCCCGTCGATGAGCTCATGGCGCGTGCGAGCCGTCGTCCCGTCCTCGCGCTCGCCCGTCAGCTCGATGATGACCTCGTGTGAAGGGCCCTTGCCCTGGCGGCTCGCCGCGGGCCTCACCGCGAAGTCGAGCCGGATGGAGCGGGCCTCGGTGGCGGCCGCGAGGCTCACCACGTCGAGCAGCGGCGACGCCCGCCCCTGCCACTGCGTCCCGTCCACTCCGATGAAGCGGCGCTCCGCATCCCCGCCCCGGGCCCAGAGGAACCTGCCGTCCTTGAGCAGCAACGGCTGCGGCACGCCCTGGGTGACGCGCTCCATGTCGCCCTGCGCCACCGGGCCGCCCACGTCCTCCTCGTCGAAGACCGCGCTGATTTCAATCGCCTGGAGCTTCCGGAACTCACGGGCGAAGTGAAGGGTCGACAGGGTGATGGTGCCTCCCAGGAAGTGGCCCAGCAGCAGGACGGGCGCGCTCGTGGGCTTGCGGATGTAGAGCGCCACCTCGGGCCCGATGTCGAACACGAAGTCGGAGAACGACACGTAGGGCACGCCCTTCGCCTGCGCGTACTTCATCGAGTGGAGCGAGTCGTCCTTCAGCAGCACGACCACGGCGCTGAAGTCCGCTCCCGGGGGAAGGCCCAGGTCGGCTCGCTCCAGGTCGATTCTCACCGTGTCCGCGCCGCCGAGCTCGCGGGCCAGCGCGTGGGCCTTGTTCATGTCGCGTGCGCCAATCGTGAGCGGCAGCCCCGGTTGGAGCCGGCGAAGGGCGCGCGAGGCCCGGCTGCCGACGACGCCGGAGCCTCCGATGATGAGCACGGGTTTGTGGGGGGACGGGGACATGGCGGGACTCCTCGGACTGCATGAAGGGAAGGGTGTCGCGAAGACGCACGGCGGGACGGCGAAGCCAGGCGCGAGGCGCCCGGCGGGTTCCATGGAGGGGAAAAGCCGGCCTGCGCTACACACGCCGGAAGCGGGTGCCGAACTCCTCCAGGCGCCGCATGAGGTACTCGGGCTCGATGAGCACCTCCGGCAGATAGAGCCCCGGCGCCACGGGCGCGCCGCCCGCCAGCCCGAGCAGCCGCTCCAGGGCCACGGCGACGCCCACCGCCGTCATGGGCGCCTGGCCTCCGGGGTGGACGATTTCGTGCCGGACGCGCCCCTTCGTCCCGTCCCGGAGCTCACCGGTCAGCTCGAGGATGATTTCCGTCGAGAAGGGCTCACCGCGCCGACGGCTCGAGGACTGTCCCGTGAAGAGGTCGAACCGGACGGACCGGGCCTCGGTGGCGGCCGCGAGACTCACGACGTCCAGCAGCGAGTAGGCCTGGCCCTGCACCTGCGTTCCATCCACGCTCTTGAAGGTGCGCGTGGCGGCTTCGCCCTGCACCCAGCGCCACTTCCCGTCCTGGAGCACCTGCGCATTCGCCGCCGCCTGCGAAAACCGCTCGAGGTCGGCGTACGCCGCCGGTCCGCCCACGTCCTGCTCGTCGAGGATGGCCGCCATGTCGATGGTGTCCAGCCTGCGGAACTCCTTCGCGAAGTGGAGCACCGACAGCGTGGTCGCGCCCACCAGCCATTGGCTGCCCAGGAAGATGGGGGCGCTCCGGGGCTTGTGGACGTAGAGCGCCACCTCCGGCGCCACCTCGAACAGGGCCGTGGAGATGCCGACATGGGGAATGCCCTTCGCCTGGGCGTACTTCACGGAGTTCAGGGTGTCGTCCTTCACGAAGATGGCGACGGCGCTGAAGGCCCGCCCGTCGGGCAGGCCCAAATCGGGCCGCTCCAGGTCGATTCGCACCGCGTCCGTGCCGCCAAGCTCCCGGGCCACCGCCTCCGCCTTCGCCAGGTCTCGCCCGCCCAGCGTGAGCGGCAGTCCAGGCTGGAGCCGGCGGAGCGTCCGGGCCATCTGCGAGCCGACGAGACCTGCGCCTCCAATGATGAGTACGGGCTTCTGGGTGTGTGCGGACATGACGGATGCACTCCTCTGGCTGAGGGAACGGGGAAGGCCGGCCGGAGGGCCTCGCGGGCCGGCTATGTTACTATTGGTAAGTTGCGTGAAATGGCCGCGCCACGGTTTCGACGCTGTTACCTACGAATGGTAGGTTGCTTGCCTGGGTGTAACGGCGAGACAGGCCGGAGCGGGAGGCACGGGTCGTGTCGGCGGCGAAGCGGATGTCGAAGGAGGAGCGGCGGCGGCAGCTGCTGGAGACGGCGTCGGACATCGTCCGGGCCGAGGGCACCGAGGCGCTGACGCTGGGGTACCTGGCCGAGCGCGCCGGGGTGACGAAGCCGATTGCGTACGAGCACTTCGGCACGCGCGCTGGCCTGCTCATCGCGTTGTACAAGGAGTTGGACGAGCGGCAGAACCAGGTCATGCGCGCGGCGCTGGAGGCCGACGGCAAGACGCTCGAGGACGTCGCCCGGATTGTCAGCGCCGCCTACGTGGACTGTGCGCTCACCATGGGGCCGCAGTTCGGAGCCATCGCCGCGGCCCTGGCCGCCTCGGAGGAGATGGAGGACTTCCGGCAGTCCGCGCGCGACTCCTGCATCGCCGAGCTCAAGAAGGCCTTCGCGCCCTTCGGGAAGCTCTCCCGCGCCGAGGGCCCCGCGCTGCTGGAGGGACTCTTCGGCGCCGCGGAGTCCCTGTCCCAGGCCGCGGCCTCCGGGCGGACCACGCGCGCGCAGGCGGTCTCCGCGCTCTCGCGCATCCTCCAGCGGGCGCTCGAATAGGGCGCGGACGGCCCCGCACTGCCTCCCGGTCCAAGAGAAGCGGATTGTAGTTGTAATTTGATGGTGGGTTGGAGCGGCGGCGGCTTCCGGTGCACACAGGCCATGGCTTCCGGTGGGACGGGCACGTTAGCCTGTGCGGCGTTCCCTTCCCCTCTTCAAGGAGCCCACCGTCCATGCGCGCCAAGCCCACCCTGCTGAGCGCCCTTGCCTTCGGCGCCTGCGTCAGCGCCCTCGCGGGGGCCTGTCAGACCTATGACTTCGAGCCGGTAGAGCCCCTGGCCCTGTCGCAGACCACGGTCGAAACCGAGCTCTCCATCCTCAACCGCAAGCCCAACATCATGATGCTGGTGGACACCTCCGGCTCCATGGTGCTGCCGGTGGACGCGGCGGACCCGGACTGCACGGTGCTGTACGACGGCGAGCCCATCACCTGCGGGCTGGATGAGAAGGCACCCTGCAATCCCACCGTCTGCCCCACGCGCTGGACGGAGCTTCAGGCCGCGGTGCCGGGGTTCCTCGCCGAGAGCGGTGCCGAGGCCCGCTTCGCCCTGACGACCTACCCCGAGACGCGCGGGGAGCAGGGTATCGAAGCCTTCTGCCGGGGGGCCTCGGAGGGCTCCATCCTCAAGGGCCTGCCGGAGGGGGAGGACGATGCGTCGCTGCTGGCGCACGCCAACCAAATCAACGGCATCCTCCAGGGCATCCCCAACTCGGGGGCCGGGCAACCCAAGGGCGGCACGCCGACGAGTCAGAGCCTGCGCTTCGTGAAGGACCTGCCCGGGTTCAAGACGGATGACCGTCGTCAGAGCTTCGTGGTGCTGCTGACCGATGGCGTGCCCAACTGCAACAAGGACAATGACTACCGGGGCGGCGAAGCGCTGTGCCGGTGCACCACGGCGGGGTGCACCGGCCTGCTGGAGCGGCGCGGCTGTCTGGACCTGGACAAGTCGGTGTCCGCGGTCCGGGAATTGTTGGAGAAGGGCATCACCACCATCGTCGTCGGCTTCGGCTCGGAGACGGCGGAGGGCAACGGCCCGGCGGTGCTGGATGCCATGGCGCGGGCCGGCGGTTTCGCCCGCACCTGTGAAACGGGCCAGACGTCCTGCGGCCCCGGTGACCCGTGTGACCCCGTCACGCGTCTGTGCCAGCGCCCCTTCTTCCAGGCGGCCAACCAGGCCGAGCTGTCCCAGGCACTGGAGGACATCCGCGGCCGAATCCTCCTGCTGGACCCCTGCCTCATCCGGCTGGACCCCTCCCAGCTTCCTTCGGACCCGAAGCTGCTGGCCGTCTATCTCGACGGCCAGCGCACCGTCGCGGGCGAGGACACCTGGACGCTGGAGGAGCGGGGCGTCCTCTTCACGGGCGCGGCCTGCGAGCGCATCCTCCAGTCCACCCCGGACTCGCCCGTGAGCATCACGGTCCGCGCCATCCGTCAGCGCTGACGGCCCGTGCGTTGGCGCCAGGCGCCGAGCAGGTGCTCCACCACCTCGTCCAGCCCCACGCCCTTCGTCACCTGGGTGAAGACGAAGGGCCCGGCGCCGCGCATCTTCCTCGCGTCGCGCTCCATGACACCCAGGTCGGCGCCCACGTGCGGGGCCAGGTCCGTCTTGTTGATGACCAGCAGGTCGGACTGGGTAATCCCGGGGCCGCCCTTGCGCGGCACCTTGTCCCCGCCGGCCACGTCGATGACGTAGACGGTGTAGTCCGCCAGCTCGCGGCTGTACTGCGCGGCCAGGTTGTCACCGCCGCTCTCGACGATGAGCAGCTCCGGCGACAGCTCCTCCATGAGCTGGTCCAGGGCCATGAGGTTGTGGCTGATGTCCTCGCGGATGGCCGCGTGGGGGCAGCCGCCCGTCTCCACCGCCTTGATGCGCTCGGGGGACAGGGCCTGGTTGCGCACGAGGAACTCGGCGTCCTCCTTGGTGAAGATGTCGTTCGTCACCACGCCCAGGCGGACGCGCTCGCGCAGGGCGCGGCACAGTGCCAGCACCAGCGCCGTCTTCCCGCTGCCCACCGGGCCGCCGATGCCGATGGTGAAGGCGCGGCTCTGGTAGTCGCGCTTCTGGGGCTCCTCGCGCTCGTGGAAGTGGCCCGGGTGGTCCAGCTCCTCGTGCGTGTGGTCATGGTCGTCGTCGTGGCCGTGGCCGCGGTGGTCGTCGTGCATGTGCGCTTCACCTCAGGACTGGAAGAGCCTCGAATAGAGCCGGTCGTGCGTGGACCCGAGCAAATCCAACAGGGGCGAGGGCTGCGCCAGCGCGTCCACGCCCAGCCCGGCGCACGCCTCCAGGACGGCATCCAGCAGGGGCGTGGCCGCGTGCTGGAGCTGGTGCGACTCGTGCGTGCCGACGATGCCCAGCCGCACCGCCGCGGACAGGGTGCCCCGCAGCGTCAGCGACAGGAAGAGCCGCTGGGCGTCGGGGAGCTCCACCTCCAGGGCCCGCAGCACCGCGCCGAAGATGGGAGCTTGATGGAAGCGCAGCCCGGCGGCGGTGACCAATGCCTTTGGCGCGCAGTCGACCTACAAGCTGGAGCTGCACCGCGCCATCTGGTGGGGGACGCTGGCCCTGTCCGCGATGCTCCTGCTCGGAGTGGCGGCATGAGGCGGCTCGAGGACGCGCTGGTCGCCCGGCTGGAGCGACTGGAACCGCTGCTGGGCGCCCGGGCCTCGCTCGCCCCGGACCGGACGCGCGCGCCCACGCCTCGCGAGCTGGCCGAGCGGGTGACGGGAGGCCAGGGTGACGAGGCGCGGCTGCGGGCCTTCACCGTGGGACTCTGCGACATCGTCGAGGCGCTCGCGGCGGACTTCCCGGAGAACATCTTCTGGGATTTGGAGTACCCGGCCCGCTGCCTCTGGGACGCCGGAGAGCCCCAGGACATGGAGGCCTTCGCGCGCCGGGTGGTGCGGCTGTGCGAGGGCTTCGGTGCCCGCTCCACGCTGCGCTTCCGCTATGCGCATGACTTCCTCTTCGGCTTCGACTGGGCCCGCTGGGTGACGCGAGAGCCCGCGCAGCGCGCCGCCATCCGCCCGTTCGATGAGGTCTTCCTCGACTACCTCGAAGGCCGCCGGGAGCAATTGCTCGAGCTCGTCGCGAGCAACGATGCGAAGTACTCACGGCTGCAGGGCGCGGAGTTCCGCAACCCCTTCGGCTTCTCGCGCGAGCCCGACGAGGAGGCGCGGCTGCATCAGGCGCTTGCCCGGGAGGACCTCATCCCCGTGAAGGCGTGGCTGCAGGACGGCGCGCCCCGGTGGGACCTGCCCTTCGCCGACCTGCGCACCGAAGTCGCGCGCCGGATGGGCCTGTCGCGGGGAGGCCCGACATGACGGCGCTCCGGGCCTGGCTCCAGGCCTCGCGGCTGCCGTCGCAGTCCTACATCGCGCTCCCGCTGCTGCTGGGGCAGCTCGTCGCGGCCCGGCTGATGGAGCGTCCGGTGGATGTCGGCACGCTGCTCGGCGTCCAGCTCTTCGGGGTGCTCGACCAGCTCTTCATCGTCTACGCCAACGACTGGGCGGACCAGGAGACGGACCGTCGCAACCAGACGGCCACCCTGTTCTCCGGCGGCTCGCGGGTGCTGGTGGAAGGACGGCTCTCGGCCCGGGCGATTGGCACCGCCGCGCTCGTCTGCGCGGGAGGGTTGCTGGCGGTGTCGGTGGGGCTCGCGGTGACACGCGGCGTGCCGCTGCTGGTGCCCCTGGCGCTGGGGGCGCTCGCGCTGCTGTGGGCCTACAGCTATCCGCCGCTGCGGCTGTCCTACCGGGGTGGCGGTGAGTTCCTGCAGATGGTGGGCGTGAGCGGCATCCTCCCGCTCTATGGCTACCTCGCGCAGGGCGGAGACCTTGGCCGCTTTCCGTGGTGGCTTGTTGCGTGCCTGTTTCCCACGCACCTGGCCTGTGCCATCGCCACCGCGCTGCCCGACGAGCCGTCTGACAGGGAGAGTCGGAAGCTCACCCTCCCCGCGCGCGTGGGTGGTGAGCGCGCCGCGTGGTGCATCGTGGGGCTGAATGCGCTCACGCTGGCGCTGGCGCCGCTGGGGCTCGCGGCGGTGGGGCTGCGTGCGGACTTGTGGCTCTTGCTGCCCGCACTGGCGGCCCTGGGCGTGGTGCTGACACGGCCTGCTCCGCCCGGGTCGCGGCGGATTGTGGTCCGCGTGGCGGCGGCCATCACCGCCACCGTGGCCATGGTGGCGGTGCCGCTCGTCGGCCTGGCGCTTCGCTGAGGGCACCGTGCCGTACGAGTTCCTCGTCCTGCCGACGCTGTTCCAGTTATCCGCCTGGCTCTTCGCTGAGGGCCCCGTGCCGTATGAGGTCCCCATCCTGCCGGTGCTGTTCTGCGCGTCGGCCTCGCGCCCCATGGAGGCCACCGTGACGTACGAGTTCCTTGTCCTGTCGGTGCTGTTCCTGGTGCCGGGGAGCTGCTTCTGGTTCGCACGCCCGGACCTACGCCCGTTGATGAAGCGGGCGGTGGTCGTGTCCCTGCCCTTCGCGGCGACGGAGTGGCTCTTCTATCCAGAGTACTGGACGCCCCGCTTCCTGTTCGGGCTGGCGGACCACATCGGCTTCGGCATCGAGGACGTGCTGTTCGTCGCGGGGCTGGGCGCCTTCTCGTCCACGGCCTACGCGGTGGCGTTCCGCCGCACGCTGGCGGCTCACGGTGCGCCGGGGAAGCCCTGGTTCCGGGCCGCGGGGGCCTTCGTGCTGGCCATGGCGGTGACAGGGGCGCTGCTCGCGGTGGGCGTGTCCATCCTCTACGCGGCGGTGGTCGCCATGGTGGCCGTCTCCACGGCGCTGCTGCTGGCGCGTCGCGACCTCGTGGTGCCTAGCGTGCTGGGGGCGGTGACGACGGCGGCCATCTACCTGGGGCTGTGCCTTGTCTTCGCGGCGCTGTTGCCGGGTGTCTTCGAGCGAACATGGAGACCCAGCCTGTTGCTGCCGGGCCGCTTTCTTGGAATCCCACTCGATGAGCTGCTGTACGGGCTGGGCGCGGGCTTCTGTGGCACCGCCGTCCCGGCGTGGGCCTTCGGCTGGCGCTTCGAATCAAAACGCTAGAATCCCACGCGTTGCATCTGCCACTCTATGGCCGCGCGCATTCCGCGCGACACCGGGAGATGACCATGCGAGTGATTCTGGCGATGGCAGTGGCGGCGAGCCTCATCGGCTGTGGACCTGCGGAGGAGGTGACGGCGGAGCCGGCGGCACCTGCCGACACCACCTCCCAGACGAGCGGACTGGCCGGGGGCACGTGGCAGATGACCTCCTTCGAGGAGTGCTACGCCATGTACGGAGGCTCTTGTTACTCCCGGCGCTGGGAGCCGCAGTGCAGGTGGCAGACGGGCTCCACCGGGAACCCCCGTGGACTCGCCTGCGCGAATGCCGGCAGCTCCTGCTGGTGGGTGGCCAGCGACCGGTACGTCTACGAGTTCACGTGCCAGTAGGCCGCTACTCGCCCTTCGCGGCCTTGTCCTCGCGCCACCACTGCGTCATGCGCTCGTGGACCTCCGCCTCGTAGCCTTCCTTGCTCGGGCGGTAGAAGACGGAACGCTCCAGCGGCGCGGGCAGGTACGTCTGCCCCGGCACGTAGTGGTCCTTGAAGTTCCACGGTGCCTGGTAGCCCTTGCCGTGGCCCAGCTCCTTCATCAGCTCCGTGGGAGCGTTGCGCAGGTGCAGTGGAGGCCCGACGTTGGGATTCTGCTCCAGGGCCTCCATTGCCGCATTCATCGCCTGATAGGCGCGGTTGCTCTTCTTCGCCGTGGCCAGCGTCACCACGGCGTGCGCGACGAAGAGCCGCCCCTCCGGCATGCCTATGGAGTGGAAGCCCTCCTCACAGGCCCGGACAATCGTAATCGCCTCGGGCATCGCCATGCCCACGTCCTCCACCGCAATCACCTTGAGGCGGCGCCACAGCGACACGACGTCGCCCGTCTGGAGCAGCTTCGCCGCCCAGAAGATGGCGCCCTGCGCGTTGGAGCCGCGGCACGACTTCTGGAGCGCGCTCAGCAGGTCGAAGTGCTCGTCTCCGTCCTTGTCATGCCGTGACAGGCTGGTGCCCACCGCCTCGCGCGCCGTCTCGAGCGTGATTTCCGCGCCATCGGCGGTGAGGCTGGCCGCCAGCTCCAGCGCGCCCAGCGCCTTGCGGACATCCCCCGCGCCCCCCTTCGCCAGCAGCGTCAGCGCCTCCTCGCCCACCGTCAGCTTGCGGGCCCCGAGCCCCTTCTTCACATCCGCGAGCGCGCGGGTGAGCGCGCCCTGGATGTCCGCCAGGGACAGCTCCTTGAGCTGGAAGACGCGGCACCGGCTGATGAGCGCGGGGCGCACCTCGAAGCTCACGTTCTCCGTCGTGGCGCCCAGCAGGACGAGCAGCCCGCTCTCCACGTGGGGCAGCGCCTGCTCCTGGACGTTCTTCGCCCAGCGGTGGATTTCGTCGACGAAGAGGACCGTCCGCCGGGAGTACTGGTTGCGCTGGCGCTCGGCCTCCGCCACCACCTCGCGGATGCGGGGGATGCCGTCGGAGACCGCGGAGAGGATGACGAACTCCGCGTCCACGCTCGATGCCAGCATCCGCGCGAGCGTCGTCTTCCCCACGCCCGGTGGCCCCCAGAACAGGGACGACACAATCGCCTTGCGCTCCATGAGCTGCCGCAGCGGAGCGCCCGGGCCGAGCAGGTGGGCCTGCCCGATGAACTCATCGGGGGTGCGCGGGCGCATCCGCTCGGCCAGCGGCGCGAAGCGGTTCACATCGACGGAAGCGGAGAAGAGGTCGGGGCCTGCGCTCATCGTGCCGGAGGCTCCCCCCTGCGGGGCCCCCGGTCAACCTTCGGACTCCACCACCTCGATGAGGACCTGTCCCAGGGTCAGGTCGGTCAGCGCGGCCCGGAAGGCCTCCACGCGCGTGACGGGCAGCTCGAAGCGGTAGCCCACCGTGGCGGCGTACTCCTCGGAGACCACCTGCGCCTCGTACTCCGGCAGCAGCCGGCGCACGCCGTCGATGCTCGCGTACTCCAGCTCGACGGCGAGTCGGACCTTGCGCACACGCTCCGTGGTGGGCAGCCCCTCCAGCGCCTGCTGGACGGAGGCGGTGTAGGCCCGCACCAGCCCGCCCTTCCCCAGCAGCGTCCCACCGAAGTAGCGGGTGACGACCACGGCCACGTCCCCCACCCCGCCGTGCAGCAGCGCGGTGAGCATCGGCCGGCCCGCCGTACCGTGGGGTTCGCCGTCGTCGCTCATGCCCACCTGGGCCGTCGAGCCGGGAGGGCCCACGACGTAGGCCCAGCAGTTGTGGTTCGCGTCCGGGAACTCGTCGCGGACGCGGGCGATGAAGGCCTTCGCCTCCTCCACCGTCGGCGCGTGGGTGGCGGTGGTGATGAAGCGGCTGCGCTGGATGTCCTGCTCCACGCGGTGGAGCCCCGCCGGAATGGGGTAGCGCTTCTCGTCCATGGTGGCGTCAGTCGCGGCGGTCGCGCACCCGGTAGAGGTCTTCGTAGAGACGCAGGAAGAGGTGGCCGCCCAGGATGAGGCCCTGCTCGATTTCCCGCGCGGCGCGAGGGTCCTCGTCATACGGCGCGTCGAGCTGACGGTAGAAGCCTTCCGCGTGCTCCTCGTCGAGCGTCGCGTGCGTGGGGTAGTGCGTCACGGCTCCGGCCTCCAGCCAGCCGCGAGCGACGATGCCCTGCCCCAATTCCAGCGAGATGCCGCTGAACAGGTCCTCGATGATGCCGAACACCGCGAGCCCCGTGTTCGGAGTGTCGAACGAGGCGATGCCCGTCAACGCCGCGTTGAAGACGCGCACCTCCGGCCAGGGCTCACGGCCCGCGCGAGCCACGTCCGCGCCGAGCCGCTCCAGCAGCACCAGGAAGGTGTGCTCATGGCCGTGCCTCGGGTTCCCGCGCCCGTGCTCGTCGAAGACGTTCTCCACCAGGGGCAGCCGCAGCTCAGGCCGAGGCAGCCGGCTGGCCAGCATGGCCATGGGCCGCGAGAAGTGCGCCACCGCGGAGAAGAACTGGAGCTGGGTCTCGACGAAGTCCTCGCGCCCGAACGAGCCGTCCCGCAGCGAGCGCAGGTAGGGAACGTCCAGCGCGTTCCACTCCGCCTTCAACCGGGTGATGCGCTGTCGCAGCTTCAGATTTCGGACGAGGGAAGGTGCACCCATGCGGGTGTTTCTAGCGGGAAGGAGAGGTCGAGAGAATAGACAGTACTGACAGTGTCAGGAGCAACGCCCGCCCCACGCAGCCAGCCGATGTGGTCCGCCAGCCGCTCGTCGATGCTGAAGCAGGCGAGCGCGTCCCCTCCCCGTCCCAGGAGCTCCTCACCACAGGTGCGCAGCCAGGCGGCCCAACCGTGCGGCCAGGCTTCGGGAGATGCCGCCAGGTGTACGAGCGGCCAGGGGCTCCGGGTGGAGAGCCGCTGCAGGTCCTTGCTCCCCGCCGTCGTGCACCAGCCCGCGCCTTCGAGCCTCCGCGTGGGTGCTGGCCCCAGCCGCAGCCCTTCGCCCATGGGACGCGGCGGGCCACCCCGGGGGTCCAGCTCCGCGAGCTTCGCCGGGGGAACGAAGTAGAGCGCGAGCCGGCTCGCCGGACGCCCCATCCGCAACGGGTTCCACCCCCGCGCCGTGCGCATCACATCGCCCCGTGCCCCCCGCATGGCGGCGCCATAAAGGAACCGGGTGCGGCGCAGCGCGGGGATGCGGAACAGGTGCGTGAGCCCCTGGAAGATGAGCCTTCGAGCGAGCCCGGTGCCCCGCGCGGACGGGGCCACCTTGAGGTCGCAGATGTAGAGCGCATCCAGCGCGCGGGAGCCCCGGAAGACCTGACGGGCCACCCCGGTCACCGAGCCCAGCAGCGCGTCACCGCGCAGCGCGAGCAGGAAGTACGCGTCCCCCATGGACGAGAAGAACGGGTGGTACTCCGGCCCGTGGTCGATGAAGAAGTGGTCCGCCCCATCCGCGAGCGGATAGAGGATGCCCTGCTCCAGCCGCCGGAGCCGCTCGACGTAGGGCCCGAGCGTGTCGGGGCGGAGCACCACGTACCGCACGTCGCTCATGTGCGCCCGGCCCGACGGAAGCCGACCTCGATGCGCTCGTAGAAGAGGCTGCGGTCCTTCGCCAGCAGCTCGGCCCCCAGCGCATCGTCGAACTCGAAGGCGGGCTCGAAGAAGCGCCGCAGGTTGCGCTGGTTGTTGAGCTGCCGGAGGAGCACGGCACACCCCGGGCGGGCCTCGCGACAGAGCAGCGCGGACCAGCTTGCGACGAGCGAGTCGTCCGACCAGTCGAAGATGTTGGACAGCGAGATGACGTCGAAGCGCTCCAGCCCGGGGACGTCGGGCAGCGAGCCCTCCACCAGCGTGAGCGGCACGGGCCCCGGCGCACGGAGGTACTCCGGCGCGTCCTCGGGCCGCCAGGCGCCGAGCAGCACATGCTGGAGGAACGGGTTGTGCGGAGCGTCCTCGCGCTGGAGTCCCCGCTCGAACACCGCCCCGGAAGTACCCGGGGGTAGGAGCCGGGC
>JBKGHK010000789.1:0-4442 GCA_046520375.1 Pyxidicoccus sp. 3LFB2 | reverse complement strand
GCGTGCTGCTGGAGGGCATCGTCGCCAACCCCGACCAGCGTCTCTCCGAGCTGCCGCTGCTCACCGCCTCCGAGCGTCACCAGGTCCTCGCCGCCTGGAATGACACCGCCGCGCCGCGGCCCGACGCCCTGCTGCCGCAGCTCATCGCGGACCAGGCCGCTCGCTCGCCGAATACCCCCGCGGTGATGTTCGAGGATTCCAGCCTCACCTTCCGTGAGCTCGACACGCGCGCCAACCAGCTCGCTCACCACCTGCGCTCGCTGGGCGTCGGCCCCGACGTGCGCGTCGGCCTCTTCGTCGAGCGCTCCGTCGAAGCCTTTGTCGGCCTGCTCGGCATCCTCAAGGCCGGCGGCGCCTACGTCCCCCTCGACACCACCTACCCCCGCGAGCGCCTGGGCTTCATGCTCCAGGACTCCGGCGCCACCGTCCTCGTCACCCAGGCCTGGCTCGTGGACCGGCTCCCGGTGGCCACCCCGGCCGTCGTGTGTCTGGACGCCGCACAGCCCCAGCTGCAGCGCCTGCCCACCACACCCCCGCTCTCCGGCGTCACCGCCGCGCACCTCGCCTACGTCATCTACACCTCCGGCTCCACCGGCCGCCCCAAGGGCGTGATGATTGCGCACGGCGCGGTGGTCAACCTGCTGGCCGCGCTCGACACCGCTGTCTATGCCGGCGCCCCGTCGCCGCTGCGGGTCAGCGTCAACGCGCCGCTGTCCTTCGACGCCTCCGTCAAGCAGCTCATCCAGCTGGCCCACGGCCACACCCTCTGCCTCATCTCCGAGGAGGCCCGTGGCGACGTGCGCCGCATGCTCGAGCAGATTCGCCACTACCAGCTGGACGTGCTCGACTGCTCCCCGTCGCACCTGCGCCTGCTGCTGGAAGAGGGCCTGGGCAGTGGGGACGAAGCCCGCCCGGGGCGGGTGCTCATCGGCGGCGAGGCCATTGGCGAGGCCACCTGGCAGCAGCTCGCGCACCATCCGCGCATCCGCTTCTTCAACGTCTACGGCCCCACTGAGTGCACCGTGGACTCCACCGCGTGCGCCGCCCACACCCGGCCCGCGGGGCCCACCATCGGCGGCGCGCTGGCCAACGTGCAGGTGTACGTGCTGGACGCGCACCTGCAGCCGGTGCCCGTGGGCATTCCGGGCGAGCTGTTCATCGGCGGCGCCCAGCTGGCGCGCGGCTACCTGGGCCGGCCCGAGCTGACGGCCGAGAAGTTCGTGCCCCACCCCTTCAGCACCACCCCGGGCGAGCGGCTCTACCGCACCGGCGACAAGGTGCGCTGGCTGGCCGACGGCACGCTGGAGTACCTGGGCCGCTTCGACTTCCAGGTGAAGCTGCGGGGCTTCCGCATCGAGCTCGGTGAAATCGAAGCGGCGCTGGAGCAGCACCCGGCGGTGCGCACCGCCGTGGCCCTGGTGCGTGAGGACATGCCCGGCAACCCGCGGCTGGTGGCCTACCTGGTGCCCGAGGCCGAGCTCTCGGCGCAGGACGCGGCCGGCGTCTCCATCCCGGAGCTGCGCGCGCACCTCCAGCAGCGGCTGCCCGAGTACATGGTGCCCGCGGCCTTCGTCACGCTGCCCGCCCTGCCGCTGACGACCAACGGCAAGCTGGACCGCAAGGCCCTGCCCGTGCCGGACCTGACCGCCGGGGGAGCCTCCTCCGTGACGCCACGCACGCCCACCGAGGAGCTGCTGGCCGGCATCTGGTGCCAGCTGCTGGGCCTGCCGCAGGTGGGGGTGACCGACAGCTTCTTCGAGCTGGGCGGGCACTCGCTGCTGGCCACCCAGGCCATCAGCCGCATCCGCTCCGCCTTCCAGGTGGACCTGCCCCTGCGGGCCCTCTTCGAAGCGCCCACCGTGGCCGCGCTCGCCCCGCGAGTGGAAGCCGCGATGCGCGCCGGGCAGGGGCTGCAGGCGCCGCCGCTCGTCCCCGTCGCGCGGGACGCCGGGCCGCTGCCGCTGTCCTTCCCCCAGCAGCGCCTGTGGTTCCTGGACCAGCTCACGCCGGGCAGCGCGCTCTACAACATCCCCATGGCCCTGCGGCTCGAGGGAACGCTCGACGTGGCGGCCCTGGAGTATGCCTTCGAGGAGCTGATCCGCCGCCACGAGTCGCTGCGCACCTCCTTCCAGCTCACGGGCGGACAGGTCGTCCAGGTCTTCGCTCCGGCCCAGGCCTGGCCACTCGGCGTGGTGGACCTGCGCCAGCTTCCGGAGGGAAGCCAGGAGTCCGAGGTCCGACGCCTGGCCGGTGAAGAGGCGATGCGCCCGTTCGACCTCGCCCGGGGGCCGCTCTTCCGCGCCACCCTGCTGCGGCTGGGCGAGCAGGACCACGTGCTGCTGGTCACCGTCCACCACATCGTCTCCGACGGCTGGTCCTCCGGCGTGCTCGTGCGCGAGCTGGCGGCGCTCTACTCGGCGCGCGCCACCGGCACCCAGCCCGCCCTGCCCGCCTTGCCCGTGCAGTACGCCGACTACGCCGCCTGGCAGCGTGGCTGGCTGCAGGGCGACGTGCTCCAGCGTCAGCTGGACTACTGGCGCAATCACCTGGCCGGTGCGCCCCAGGCCCTGGAGCTGCCCACCGACAGGCCCCGCCCCGCCGTGCAGTCCCACCGCGGCGCCGCCCACTCCACGCGCCTGTCCCGCCAGCTCTCCGACGCGCTCCAGGCCCTGGGCCAGCGTGAAGGCGCCACCCCCTTCATGCTGCTGCTGGCCGCCTTCCAGCTGCTGCTCTCGCGCTACTCGGGCCAGGACGACATCGTCGTCGGCTCTCCCATCGCCGGCCGCACCCAGGCGCAGACCGAGGGCCTCATCGGCTTCTTCGTCAATACGCTGGTGCTGCGCACCCGCCTGGACGCCCACGCCACCTTCCGCCAACTGCTGGGCCAGGTGCGCGAAACCGCCCTGGGTGCCTACGCCCACCAGGACGTGCCCTTCGAGAAGCTGGTGGAGGAGCTGCACCCCGAGCGCAGCCTGAGCCGCACGCCGCTCTTCCAGGTGATGCTCACCGTGCAGAACACGCCCCGTCAGGAGCTATCGCTGCCGGGCCTGAAGCTGCGCGGCGTGGAGGCTGGAAGCGAGGTGGCCAAGTTCGACCTGACGCTCAGCCTGAGCGACACGCCGGACGGGCTGGCCGCCACGCTCGTCTACAACGCGGACCTCTTCGAGGCGGCCACGGCCGGACGCATGCTGGAGCACCTGCGCGTGCTGCTGGAGGGCATCGTCGCCAACCCCGACCAGCGTCTCTCCGAGCTGCCCCTGCTCACCGCCTCCGAGCGTCATCAGGTCCTCACCGCCTGGAATGACACCGCGGTGGCCTACCGCCCGGACCTCTTCGTCCACGAGCAGGTCGCCGCCCGGGCCCAAGGCGCGCACCAGGCGCTCGCCATCCGCTCGGCGTCCGGTGAGCTGACCTACGGGGAGCTGGAGCGGCGTGCGAACCAGCTCGCGCACCACCTGCGCTCGCTGGGCGTCGGCCCCGAGGTGTGCGTCGGCGTGCTGATGGAACGCTCGGTGGACCTGGCGGTGGGCCTGCTGGCCATCCTCAAGGCCGGCGGCGCCTACCTCCCGCTGGACACCGCCTATCCCCGGGAGCGCCTGCGCTTCATGCTCCAGGACTCCGCCGCGCGCGTGCTGCTCACCCGGTCGGCCCTCCTGGAGCGCTTCGACCTGGGCTCCGCGACGGCCTCCGTGGTGTGCCTCGACACGCAGCATGGCGTGCTCGACGTCCAGCCCACCACGGCCCCGGCCCCGGCGCTCACCCCGGACACCCTCGCCTACGTCATCTACACCTCCGGCTCCTCCGGCCGTCCCAAGGGGGTGCAGGTCAGCCATGGCAGCCTGGCCAACCTCGTGGCCTGGCACCAGCGCACCTACGCCGTGACGTCCGGGGACCGGGCCACGCAGCTGGCGGGCACCGCGTTCGACGCGTCCGTCTGGGAGCTGTGGCCGTACCTGGCCGCGGGCGCCAGCCTCCACCTGCCCCCGGAAGACGTGCGCACCGTCCCCGAGGCGCTGGTGCGCTGGCTGTGCGCCGAAGCCATCACCCTCAGCTTCCTGCCCACGCCCCTGGCGGAGTCGGCGCTGGAGATGAACTGGCCCGAGCGCCCCGCCCTGCGCGCCCTGCTGACGGGTGGCGACCGGCTGCGCAGCCGTCCCCGCCCGGACCTGGGCTTCCGCCTGGTCAACCACTACGGCCCCACCGAGAGCACCGTCGTCACGACGTGCGCCGACGTGGCCGCCCATGCCCCCGCCGGGACGCTGCCCTCCATCGGCCGCCCCATCGACAACACCCAGGTGTACCTGCTGGACCGGCACCTGCGGCTGGTGCCGCCGGGCGCGGCCGGGGAGCTGGTACATCGGCGGCGCCGGCCTGGCGCGCGGCTACCTGGGCCAGCCCGCCCTCACCGCCGAGCTGCTTCGTGCCGAACCCCTTCAGCGCCA
>JBKGHK010000788.1:0-4448 GCA_046520375.1 Pyxidicoccus sp. 3LFB2 | reverse complement strand
CGCCGCCGGACGCGCGGGAGGGACGGGGGCCGGAGTCACGGGAGCGGGCCGCGCCTGCACGGGAGCCACCGTGGGCGCGATGGCGGGGGCCACGGAAGGGGCCACCAGGGGCGCCACGGAGGGCAACGACGGAGTGGCGGAAGCAGCGGCGTCCGGCTTGCGCTGGAGCATCATGTCGACGAGCGCGCGGCTCGCCATGTCGAGCTCCTCGAATTGGAGTCCCATGCCGGGAGGCCCGGCGGGGTCTCCGACCTCGCGGACCCAGCGCACCAGGGCGTTGCCGCGCAGCACGCGGACTCCCCCGGCGATCTGCACCTCGAACTTGACGGGTGTCCCCACGGGCTGTGGGGTGCGCGAGCGGATGAACATCCCGCCCGGGCTCAGGTTGGTGGCGAACTCCTCCGCGAAGCTGCCCACCGTTTCATGCTTGAGCTTCACCAGCAGACCCACTGCTTTGCGGTCCGTGGTGCGCCTACCTTGATCCATAGCGACGGACCATCGCGGTACGGGCCGCTTCGCTCAAGAGGGTTTTGACCCCTCGCCTGGCCGCCCGGCGAATGGACGACATCAGGTGCGCCTCTGGCCTACCTGTACCTTCCTGTATCCTGGCGGCCTTCGCAGGAGCCCTCGCATGAGCACCGCCACCCTCAACGCCTCCGCCCCCGTCCCGGCCCGCACGGGCTGGCTCGTCGACCGGCGGCACGACCTGATTTCCACGGTGGGGGGTGTCGCCGCGAGCCTGACCCTGGTCGGGCTGCACGTCTGGGGCGGCATCAGCAGCCTGGTGCTGTGGTGGGCATGGGTGCTGGCGCTCGACGGTCCGCACCTCTTCGCGACGGTGTCGCGCACGTACCTGGACGCGCGCGAGTGGCAGACGCGGCGGCGGCTGCTGCTGGGCAGCCTGGGGTGGTTCGCGGCGGGGCCGGTGTTCTTCGGGGTGTCGGCGCTGCTGGGGACGAAGCTGCCCTTCGTGCTGTTCCTCACGCTCTCGTCGCTGTGGGCGTACTGGCACGTGGTGCGGCAGCACTACGGCATCATGGCGCTGTACCAGCGCAAGGGCGGCGAGTCGTCGCCCGCGGACCGGCGGCTCGACAGCGTGACGCTGTACACCGGGCTCCTGGCGCCCTTCGTGGCATTCGCGGTGACGCACCCGACGGCGCGCAAGCAACTGGGCCTGACGGGTGAGCCCTCGTGGGAGCCGGTGGTGGCGGGGGTGTGCTTCGCGCTCGTGCTGGCGCTGGTGCTGCTGTACGCCGCGCGGCAGGTGCAGCGCGCCCGGGCGGGGCTGCGGGTGAACGGACCGAAGCTGTTGATGATGGGCGCGGCGCTGGGGCTGACGGCGGTGGTGTTCTGGCCGTCGGTGTCCGCGCGCATGGACTTCGTCATGTTCGCCGTGGCGGTGACGGCGTTCCACAACGTGCAGTACCACGGCGTGGTCTGGTTCTATCACCGCAACCGCTACCACGCGTCCGGCGTGGACCCCGCGCCGTTCGGCCTGGCGCCGAGGGTGAGCCGGCGCTTCCTCATCTACGCGGTCTGCGGGGTGGTGTTCACGCTGCTGTATCGCGGGCTGGGCTGCGGCTTCGGCGCGCACCCGGGCTGCGGCGGCTTCGACCTGCGGATGCCCTTGGCGGCTGGGCTGACGCTGAGGGACTTGGTGGGGGGCTTCATCTGGGGCTTCGCCCTGCACCACTACTACCTGGACCAGAAAATCTGGCGCGTGAGCCGGGATGCGGGGTTGAACAAGGACCTGAAGCTGGGCACGGCCCCGGCGGCGTGAGGACTTCGACGGAGGGAGCCGCATCGTGATGACAATGAATGTGCAGCCATCCGAAGCCGAGCGGTACGCCCTGGCCTGGCGGGAGTCCCGGCGCAGATTCCGTCAGTTCCTGGTGTATTGGATTGGCGGTCCGTTCTTCTTCATGGCCACGATGATGCTCGTCGGAGCTTTGTTCGAAGAGGGCCCGCCCAAGCGTGTGGAGGACCTTGTCTTCATGGGATGTGGGCTCGCCTGGGCCGTGGGATGCTTCGTCCTCGGCTTCCGTCACGCGACCTTCCCGTGTCCCCGCTGCGGCGAGTCCTTCTACATGAGGGCCTTCGGCGGGAACGTCCTGGCCCGTCGGTGCCTCAACTGCAAGCTGCCCAAGGGCGCGCTTCCGTCTGAAGCCGGTCCAGACACCCGTCGCTGAGTCCCCAATAGCCTCCGAGCAGGCCCGTGGACGCCGCCTGCCCTACCGCCGAGCCAGCGACAGGGAGCGGACATCCCGTGACGTAAGGCAGTGCGAAGCGGAAGTCAGGTGCTACCCTGCGCCCCGATGAAGCGTTTCATTCTCTTCGTGTGCGTGGTCGTCGTACTGCTGGCCGTGGGCGCCACGGGTGCCTTCCTCTGGGCCGAGGGCCAGGTGCAGAGCACCATGGCGCCCGCCGGAGCGGCCCCGGTGGAGTTCACCGTCCCCAAGGGCACGTCCGGGCGCGGCCTGGGCACGCTGCTCGCTTCCCAGGGGCTCATCAAGGACGCGCGCATCTGGCGCTGGCACCTGTACCGCCGTGGCGCCTTCGCGCCCAAGGCCGGGCGCCATGAGGTCAGCCCGTCCATGACGGTGGCGGAGCTGGCCACCGCGCTGGAAGGCAGCCCCATCCCCGAGGACGTCCCCTTCGTCGTGGTGGAGGGCTGGCGCCTGCGCGACACCGACGCGGCGCTCGCGGCCGCGGGTTTCATCACGCCTGGCGCGTACATCGCCGCGGCCAGCAAGCCGGGGAAGTTCACCGCGCCCTTCCCGCTTCCCACCGCGGGCACGCTGGAGGGCTACCTCTACCCGGAGACCTACGGCATCGTCCCCGGGAAGCTGGACGTGCACGCGCTCATCCAGCGCCAGTTGGACGCCTTCGCCGCGCGCTTCTACACCCCCAACCGCGACGCCATCACCAAGAGCGGCCGCACGCTGCACGAGGTGGTGGTGATGGCCTCCATGCTGGAGCGCGAGGAGCCCCTCCCCGAGCAGCGTCCGCTGGTGGCTGGCATCCTCTGGAAGCGCGTGGACAAGGGCTTCCCGCTCGGCGTGGACGCCACGTCCCGCTACGAGCTGGCGCAGTGGAACGACCGCACGGCCTTCCTCAAGCGCCTGCGTGACACGCAGGACCCGTACAACACCCGGCACCGCAAGGGCCTGCCGCCGAGCCCCATTGGCGCGCCCACCGTCGCGTCGCTCCAGGCGGCCATGTCGCCCAAGCCGAGCGAGTACTGGTACTACCTGCACGACGCCCAGAAGATTTTGCGCCCCTCGCGCAACGCGCAGGAGCACGAGGCGCTCCGCAAGAAGTACAACGTGTACTGAGTAGGAATACGGCCCGCGCCCTGAAGTCAGGCGTGGGCCGCAGCCCCGACGGAGTCAGCGCCCCTGGAAGACGGGGGCCCTGCGCTCCGCCGCTGCGGCGAGTCCCTCGCCCAGGTCGGCGCTCCCGTAGCTCTCCGCCTGGAAGCGCGCCTCTTCTTCCAGTGCCGTGCGCAGCGCGGCCCGGTCCGGAGCCAGTCGCTGCTTGAGCGCACGCGTGGCCAGCGGTGCATTGCCGGCAATCTGCGCCGCCAGCCCCCGGGCCGCGCGAGCACCCCGCCTCCCGGAGCCGCCTCCAGCGCCAGCCCGAGCCGCACCGCCTCCTTCCCATCGAAGCGGCGGCCGGTAAGGAGCAGCTCCGCCGCAGCCTGTGCACCGGCCCGCCGGGGCACGAAGTACGTCGCGCCCATGCCCGGGTGCAGGCCCAGCTGGACGAAGTTGAGCGCGAGCTTCGCGTCCTCGCCCACGACGCACACGTCGCACGCGAGCGCCACGCACAACCCCGCGCCGATGGCCGGCCCCTCCACCGCGGCCACGGTGGGCATGGGCAGGTCCAGCACGCTGAGGTAGCGCGCATAGAAGTCGAGCATGAAGGTGCGAGCCTCCTCGAAGGAGGCCTTGCGCAGCCGCTCCAGCATCTTCAGGTCGCCGCCTGCGGAGAACGCTCCCCCAGCGCCGGTGAGAATCACCGCCCGCACGTCCTGTCGCTCGCGAAGGGCTTCCACGCGGGCCCGCAGTGCATCCCCCAGCTCGGGAGTCATCACATTGCGGCGGGCGGTGTCATTCAGGGTGAGGGTGGCAACGGCACCCTCCACCTCCAGCAGGACGTCGGCGGCAGGAGCGGACATGGGCGCGCACTGTAGCGGCCCACCGCGCCTACGGCACCACCAGCCGCAGGAACGCGTCCTGGTTCCACGCGTCGCCCGCGCCATCGCGCTGCCACCCCGTCACGGCGAGCCCCTTGCCGGGCACCACCGCCATCCCCGCCGCCGCGAGCGAGCACTGACCGCTCTCGCACAGGGCCACCGGCAGCCGCTGCTCATCCCGCCACGCGCCGTCCGCGCCATACCGCGTGAGCACGCTGCCACACGCCACCGTCACCGTGCCCTCGCCGTC
>JBKGHK010000787.1:0-4459 GCA_046520375.1 Pyxidicoccus sp. 3LFB2 | reverse complement strand
GGCTGACGGACGCGGTGCGCGCCGGCGGCCCGGTGACGTGGGAGGGGACGCCTCGGGATGTGCTCGGCGCGTACGCTCGGCGTTCCTCGCGGAGGCTCCGGCGGGGCAGGGCGCGCTGGAGGCGGACTATGAGGACCGGGCCGTTCGCAACGCGCTGCGCACCCAGGTGCTGACGGCGGCCTCCGACGTGGGGCTGCTGGAGCGGTGGGTGGCGGGAGCCTCGTCGGCAGAGGAGCTGGCGCGGGAGCTGCGCTTGCACCCGGACGGGCTGGGCTTGCTGGTGGCGGTGCTGGAACGGATGGGGCTGGCGCGGCGGGAGGCGGACGGGCGCTGGGGGTTTTCTCCCACGGCCGCGCTGGCGCTGGACGCCACGAGCGTCCCGTACATCCAGCGCGCGCTGCCGGCGACACAGGTGTACTGGGAGGCGCTCGGCCACCTGGACGAGGCCGTGCGGGAGCAGCGGTTCCGGTTGGACCTGAGAGACCCCGAGACGGCGCGCCGCGTGTACCAGGAGAACGCCTCGCGCATCTCCAGCATCTTCGCCTCGCACCTGCGGCTGAGTCGCAACGCCGCGCAGCTGGCGCGACGCATGCGCCCGCTCGCGGGGGCGCGGGTGCTGGACGTGGGCACCGGCTCCGGTGTGTGGGGCGCGGCCTTCGGGCTGGTGGACCCCACCACGCATGTCACCTATCTGGACTCGCCCCATGTGCTGGAGGCGGTGCGGCCCCACCTGGCGCGGCTCAAGCTGGAGGGGCGCTCCGAGCTGTGGGCCGGCGACTGCCTGGGCGTGGACTACGGCGAGGCCACTTACGACGTCATCCTCCTGCCGCAAATCATCCCCGCGCTGCCTCCCGGTGAGCTGCCGCGCTTCTTCGGACAGCTGGCCCGCGCGCTGCGGCCCGGTGGGCTGCTGCTCATCTCCGGCTACCTGCTGACGGACCGGCGCGACGGGCCGCTGGACGCGCTCTACTTCGCGCTGCGCCGCTACGTGTCCAACGAGGGCGACGTGCTGTCGCTGCCGGACTTCCGCGCGCTGCTGGAGCCGGTGGGGCTCACCGCCTCGCGCGGCTTCGACATGCCCATTCAACAGGTCGTCATCGCCCACCGGGGCGACGTCGCCTGGCCGGACTCCGCCACCGCCGCCTGACGCCTTCCTGGCAGGGAGCACCATGGACCCGCTGCGCACATTCTTCATGGAGGACTACCTGGAGGGCTCGCGCTTCACGGCGCGCTACAACCTGGGTGAGTCCGGGCACCGTCCCGTCACGGTGGGCGAGCTGCTTGGCGGCTCGGGGGTGAGTCCCTCGCGGGCCGCGGACGTGTTCCTCTCCACGCCGCTGCACGACAGCCCCAACTGGGGACGCGCGGACCTGCGGGACTCGGTGGCCGCCATGCACCCGGGCGCCACGCGCGACAACGTCCTCATCACCACCGGCACCAGCGAGGCGCTGCTGCTGCTGTTCCGCCAGCTCCGCCCGCGTCGGGTGGCCCTGGCGTGGCCCGCCTTCCAGCTCCTCTACGAGATTCCCATGCAGCAGGGCGCCGAGGTGGTGCGCCTGCCCGTGCGCTGGGACGCGCGCGGCGTGCCCTCCGTCGACACGGGGGAGTGGCTGGAGCGGCTGGAGCGCGAGCGCCCCGAGGTCGTCATCCTCAACACGCCCCACAACCCCACGGGCCTGGTACTGGACTCGGCCCTGCTGGAGGCGGTGGCCCGCTGGGCGGACGCCGCGGGCGCCACCGTGGTGGGCGACGAGCACTACCGCTTCCTGTCCTCGGACACGCAGGTGCTGGGGGCCACGGTGTACCGGCCGGGCGCGCGCACCTTTGTCACCGGCTCGTTCATCAAGTGCCTGGGCTGCCCGGGGCTGCGCATCGGCTGGTGCGTGGGCGACACGGCCGTGCTGGCGGCCATGCAGAACGAGAAGAACTACACCACGCACACGGTGAATCCCGTCACCGAGTGGATTTCCCACGAGGTGCTCAAGGAGCTGGACAGCCCCGCGCTGCGCCTCGCCCGGGACGAGTGGCGGCGCAACCGCGCCACGCTGACGGCCTTCCTGGAGCGCTCGCGCGGGGTGTATGGCGTGGCGCCCTCCGGAGGCCTCGTCACCTGCATCGGCCTGCGCGACGTCACCGACGCGCAAGGGTACGAGGCGCGGCTGTCCGCGCTGTCGGCGGCGGGCGTGTTCGTCCTGCCGCTGAGCGCCATGGAGGTGGGTGAGCCCCAGGGCACGCACCCGCTGGAGCGCGGATACGGCTTCCGGCTGGGGCTGGGCATGGCCCCGGAGCGCTTCGCGGAGGCGCTGGAGGCTATCGAGCGCGCCACAACGCGCTGAGCGAGTGCTCGCGCGCGGCGTAGTCCGCGTCGTGCATCAGCAGCGCGTGCACGTGGCCCTGGTACGCGGTGGGCACCGCCGGGAACAGGTGGTGCGTCAGGTGGTAGGCGTCGTGCCGGGGGAAGAGCAGCGGGCTGAGCGGCGCCCACGGGACGATGTGGTTGCGCGAGCGGTGGAACTCGTCCTCGGAGCCGATGATGCCCGCGTGGTCCACCGCGTCCGACCAGTAGCGGATGACCTGGTAGGGCAGCAGGTAGGGCAGGGCGTAGAAGAGGAGGAACGCCTTCCAGCCGATGCCCCAGTGCGCCAGCGCCGCCAGCCCCGCGAGGAAGGCCCACCGCGCCAGCGTCACCCGCCACGGGTCCGTGCGGTGGAAGAACACCGGCCGCAGGAACGAGGGCAGGTGGCCGAGCAGCAGCGGCCGCAGCAGGTGGTGGCGCAGGAAGGGACGGCTCGGGTCCGCGAAGCCGAAGCGGCTGCGGGGCACGAAGTCCAAGTCCTTCACCGCGTCACCCAGGTGCAGGTGGTGGGTGAAGTGCTCGCGCGTGTACGGCTCCAGCGCGGTGAGGTCGATGATGGCCAGCAGGTGCCCGAGGACGCGGTTGCGGCGCTTGCCGCGCACGAGCATCCCGTGACAGGCCTCGTGCAGCATGTTGCCCAGCGCGCGGAAGCGGGTGCCGATGAAGAAGGCCGCCAGCGGGTACAGCGCCCAGCCCACCACCGGCTGCCACCGCGTCAGCGCGACGGTGGCCAGCGTCGCCACCACGCCCAGCGCCACGTGCAGGCCCAGGTGCCCCACGGCCGTGGGCAGCGACTGGGGCTCGTAGCCGAGGGAGACGACGTGGCGCGCGTACCGGGCCCGCAGGCGTGAGGCGATGGAGCCCGGACGCACTCCGGCCTCGGGCGCGGGGCCTTGGCGGGGGAGGCCGGGGCTGTCCACCTTCGGCACGGCGCGCATCTAAACCTTCCGGGGGCAGGCTCGTACGCGGGGAAGACACGGACGCTACCGGGGGGTGTGCCGAGCGGCAAGGGCACGGCCCGGAAAACCGCTCACGCGCCGCGCGAGGGTTCTTGACGCGACACGCTGTCCGCCGGAGCCAGCCGGGTCGGAAGCGCCACCCCCGGCCGCGCGGCGAGGAGCATCTCCTGCGTCGGCAGGGGAATGCAGACGGACTGGGTGAGCCCCACGTCCGCCAGCAGGCGCCCGTACTCGGAGGCGGACAGCAGGTCGCCCTCGTTCGTCATGAAGCGGCGCAGGCCGAAGTAGAGGTGGTCCAGCGGGCCGTCGCGGCGCTCGTTCAGCACGTACTCGGCGATGAGCAGCACGCCGTCCGGCCGGAGCGCGCGCGCCACGCGGGCGAAGATGCCGGGCAAATCCTCCGGGCGCAGCACGTTGAGCACCTGCGGCAGGATGATGACGTCGAAGGCCCCGTCGCCGAAGTCCTGGGTGAACAAGTCACCGGGCCAGAAGCGCGCCCGGTCCGCCACCTTGAGGCTCTCCGTGTTGCGGCGCACCTGCTCCAGCACCACCGCCTGGTCGAAGTAGGTGACGTGCGTGGTGGGCGTCGCGCGCGCGAAGGCCGCGCCCCCACACGCCCGAGCCGTGCGATGTCAGCACCGCCCGCGCCCTCCAGCGGCCGTGCCTGCGCCAGCGTGGCCGCGGCCCGCCGGCTGAGCTGGAAGTGCGAGGCGAACACCGCCGTAATCTGGTTGGAGTTGTCCGCGTAGAAGCGGCGGCTCACCTCCGGGTCCTTCAGGTCCAGGATGAAGCGCTCATGGCGCACCGTCTCGTCCAGCCGGCCCAGCGCCTCCCAGTACTGCGCGGACACGGACAGGGAGCGCACGAGGTACGCCAGCGCCTTGCCCTCCAGCAGCTGCCGCGCCTCCGCGGACAGGCCCCAGGCTCCGCCCTCCTCGCGGGCGAGGCCGAGCTTCGCGAGTCCTTCCACCAGGACGCGCAGGCCCGTCGTGGAGAGGTACGTGGCGGCGCCCAGCTCGGGCAGCGTACGCGGGGCGGCGGCGAGCAGCTCCAGCACCCCCAGCCGGCCCGCGCTGATGAGGAGCTGCGTGCGCGCCGCGCTCCGGGCGAAGCGGTCGAAGAAGTCCTCGGCGCCGGGGGGACG
>JBKGHK010000786.1:0-4466 GCA_046520375.1 Pyxidicoccus sp. 3LFB2 | reverse complement strand
CGTGTGCGGCGCCGCGTCCGCCCCGGCCTCGGCGCCAACCCCGGCCCCGGCCCCGGCCTCCTCGGGGCCCTGAGACGGCGGGGCCGTGAAACGGCGAAGCGCCGGAGGCTCCTGTGAAGGGAGTCCATCCGGCGCCTCGGGGTGAAACCCTTCGAGCTGACGGCCTACTTCAGCTGCTTCTCCAGCGGCTTCTTCTCGGAGGACTCCTTACCCTTCGTCCAGTCGACGACGGGCGTCTGCCACGCCATGCCCGTCTCGGTGGGCTCGGGGTCCAGCTTCTCGAACTCGAAGCCGTCACCGCCGAAGTAGAGGTACTCCACCGTGGCCACGGTGTACTCCTTCTTCGGGTCCAGGGCCTTGCCCTTGGCGTCCTTGAACTTGCCCTTCCCGGCGGTGGTGAAGCCGGCGATGAGCGCGTTGGGGTTGGCCAGCTGCTTCGCCAGGTCCTCGCCCTTGAGGTTCACCACGAGCAGCGTGTTCTCGAAGGGCATCACCGAGTAGATGCTGCCGCGCGTGACGGCGCCGGCCGGCAGGTCGCCGCGGATGCCGCCCTTGTTGAGGATGGCGCCGTCGGTGCCGAGCACCTCGCGCACCGCGCCGCCCACCCACTTCGCCATCTGCGGCGAGGCCTGGGGGATGCCGGCCTTGCTGAAGCCAATCTGCTGGCCGAGCACCTCGTCGAGCTGGGCCTTCCACTTGGCGACCAGCTGCGCCGTCTCCGCGTCCGGCGTGCCGCCCGACACCTCGACGACCTTGGTGTCCACGTCCGTCACCTTCTCGCCCGCCGGCTTCGCCGGGTCGAACTTGAGGTGCGCGCGCAGGTACTTGCCGAAGCCGCGGTCCAGCGAGACGAGGCGGGTGTCGCCCTCCTTCGTGTCCACCGGCTGCGGGCAGCGGCCGCCGGCCACCAGCGCCAGCTTCCAGTCGGCGTGCTTGGCGACGACGGGCTGCAGCTCGGAGACGCACGCGTCGGCCACCACCACGACGACGTCCGCGCCGGCCTTGCGGGCCTCGGGGACGGCGACGGAGAGGGCCTCCTCGTAGCCGGTGACTTCCAGGCCCTCGGCGCGGCCGGACATCGCCGTGCGCACCGTCTTCTCGGAGGCCAGGCCCACCACGCCCACCTTGAGGCCGCGGCGCTCGAACACCTGGAACGCGGGCAGGGACAAGTCACCCGCGAGCGCCGGGTCCTTCACCTTGAGGTTGGCGGCGAGGAACGGGAAGCCGCCGGCGCCACGGTTCTTGAGGAAGGCCTCCTTGCCGAAGGCCAGCTCGTGGTTGCCCATGGCGGAGGCCGCGAAGCCCATGCGGCCCATGACCTCGGCGGTGGGCGTGCCCAGGAAGAAGGAGGAGATGGCCGGGCCATTCCAGTGGTCACCGGTGGCGAGCGCCAGCGTGCCGGAGTCGGCGCAGGTGGCCTGGCCCTCCTTCACGGGACCGGGGCAGTGCTTCTCCTCGGACACCCAGCGGCCGAGCAGCTCCGCCGCGCCGCCCTTGCCCTCGGCGGGCTGGAGCTGGCCGAAGGCGCCGCCAGTGACGAGCAGCGTGACTTCGTTGGGCACGGCGGGGGCCGCGGGGGCCTGCGCCGCGGCGGGCGGCTCCGCCGGAGCGGGCGGAGGCGTGGGGTTGCTCTTCTCGCAGCCAGCGAGGGCGCCAAGAGCGAGGACCAGCACGCCGGACAGCCGCGGCTGGCGGAGGGGACTCGGACGGAAGCCAGGAGGGGTGGTTTTCACACCCGCGCCTTTAGCACAACTCGGCTCGTGCTACGGTGACACCGTGTCGCACCACAAGGGTCAGCAGGACCCGTCCTCTCCGGAAGACCCGGCGCGTCGGCCCGGAGAGCGGGGATTCACCGGCCAGGGCGAGGCCCTGGGCCGGGAAATCTGGAAAGAGGTACGGGGGGGTGTGGAGCACTTCCACCTCCGGGGAGGCTCGCGGCCTCCCGGGCGGCTGCGCCAGTTCTTCCATGGCATGAGTCTTCCATTCCACCTGGCCCGGGCGCTGCTCGCGGACCCGGTGGCGCGCAAGCTGTACCTGCGCGTGGGCCTGCTGCAGACGCTGGCCGCCCTGTGCCTGGCGCTGACGTGCATGGGCTCCGGCAAGGAGGCTGCGGAGGGCGCGCGCCGGCAGCAGTCGCGAGAGAATGCCGAGGCCCAGGCGGAGGCCATCCGGAAGGTGGCGGCGAAGCTGGCGGACCGGCACCTGGAAGAGCGGCCGCCGGCCCGGGCCGCGCGGCGCATCCTCGAAGGAGGCGCGGCCCCGCCGGCCGTGCCTTCGAGGCCCACGGCAGCAACCCCGCCCCTTTTGGAGGACGCGGGTACTTCTGTCCCAGCCTCCATGGAAGCGGCCGTGCCTCCCCCGGAAGACGCGGGACGTCCAGCCCGCCGCTCACGCGCGGAGGCCCGGGCCGAGGCCAACGCCCGGCTCGAGCAGCGGGTGCGTGATTTGGAAGCGGCGGCCCAGGGCCTCGACGGGGGCACGTCCCTGACGGAGGCCATTGCGGCGCTGGCCCTCGAAGCCGCCTCTTCCGACGAAGACACCGACGAAGACACCGACGAGGAAGCCCCCGAAACGGAGGACGGCGACACGCCCGCCGTCGCGCAGGGGAGCACGCCCCGGGACGGCGGCGGGGACTCCGGTGGCGGCACCCGGGTGAAGGCCGGCGGGGAGGGCCCCTCCTGGACCACCGTGAAGGGCTTCTCCCTCTGGGGACTGGCCTTCTGGGGCGCTCTGTTCGCGGCCCTGCAGCTGTCTCAATGGGTGGTCATCGCGCTGTCGAGGGACTACCACGACGTCATCGCCCGGGAGGCCAGCCTGCTCACCGGCGTGAAGCCAGAGGACGAGGAAATCACCCCGGCCATCCGCCTCGACGTCCCGTGGATTCGCAAGAAGGTGAAGCGCCGCTGGCGGGCCTTCATGCTGTTCCTGGCGGGCATACCGGCCCTCCTGCTGCTCGCGGTGCCCTTCTGGTGCGTCACCAGCACCGTCTTCACCGTGCTCAGCACGGCGTGGGGCGCGTGGTGGCTGGTGGTCTTCACCGCCGCCAAGAGCGAGCATGCCTGGGTGGCTCCAGCGCAGCCTCGGGCACCCTGGTTCCTGCGCGCCTGGACGGTGCTCACCACGCGGGTGCCCGGGCTGCGCTGGGGCATCCTCCAGCGCTACGGGGCCCGGTGGGCACGCCGCACCGAGGAAGTGGCCGCGCCGGTAGCCACGGTGGAGCGCCACCCCTGGGCCTTCGCCGGGCTGACGCTGGTGCGCTTCATCGGCACCTTCCCGCCGATGAAGTTCTTCCTCCGGCCGCTCATCCCGGTGGCCTCCGCGCACCTGCTCGCGGCAGAAGCCGCCCATCGCTCCGACTCGGCGGCCCTCGTGTCCAGGCCCCGGATTCCGTCGGGCGAGACGGGGGCCTGACGGCCGCGCGGGAAGCGCTCTTCCCGCGCGTTACTTCTTCTCGCGAGAGCCGTCGTCCTCGTCGCCGGAGGACATGATGACCTCGTTGGCCCCGGTGGGCTCGGGGGCCGGCCCGGTGGGCAGCGGAGGCACCTCCAGCGGCTGCGGGCCCGTCAACTCCAGGCGCTGGCCCATCTCGCGAGAGTCGGGCAGGGCGATGAGCTTCTGGAGCTGCAGGCTCACCGCGCGGAAGAAGCCGGTGAGCAGCTCCGGGCGGTCCGCCAAGAGGTCGAGGAAGTCGCGCCGGTCGATGACGAGCAGCCGCGTGTCCACGGCGGCCACCATGTCCGTCGGGCGGGGCGCGCCGTCCAGGAGGCTCACCTCGCCGAAGGCCTGCTTGCCCTGGAAGCGCAGCACGTGCTCGCCGTCGTGGAAGGCATCCACCCCGCCCTCGACGATGACGTAGAGCGCGTCGCCCGGGTCGCCCTGCGCGTAGATGCGCTCGCCGGCCTTGAAGGAGGCCTCGCGCGCCACGGCGGCGATGGCCGCCAGGTCATCCACGTCGCTCTGCGAGAAGACGCTCACGCCTTCCAGCGCGAACATCCGTTGGACAGTGCGGTCGCTCAAGTCACCCTCCTGCGGGAGCACGTTCAGCCCGTTGACGCGGGCCACGTGGCGGGCGCACGCGCGCAGCACCACGTCCTCGCTCTGTACCAGCGCGGCCAGCCGCCGCCACAGGCGCCCCGGGGCTCCCGGCGGCAGCTCGCGGTGGTGGGCCTCCACCTGCTCCATCACCAGCTCCCGGTCCTCTTCGGAGACCAGGTTCTCCAGGAGCTCCAGCGCCAGCGCCCGGCGCCGCGCGTCCTGGCCCACCAGGTTGTAGTGGATGCCGCGCATCACCTGCGACGGGTGGAGCAGCCCCAGCAGGAAGAAGGACAGCTCCAGCGCCTGGTCCAGCCGGTCTCCCACCGCGCGGGTGAGCAGCGAGCCGTCGCCCAGCGCCGCGCGCACGTCGCGGAAGGCGCCCACCAGCGAGCGGTACACGTCCCGCCGCCGGCCCAGCGCCTCGCGCACGC
>JBKGHK010000785.1:0-4469 GCA_046520375.1 Pyxidicoccus sp. 3LFB2 | reverse complement strand
GCCCTCCGCGCCGGCGGCCAGCCGCACCGTCAGCTCCGGGGCCACGGCGGCGCCTCCGCCCTGCTGGAGCAGGTCCTCCACCCGGCCGGTGGCCAGCAGGCGCCCCTGCTCGATGATGGCGCACGTGTAGCAGATTTCGGCCAGCTCCGTGAGGATGTGGCTGGAGATGATGACGGCCTTGCCCTGGTCGGCCAGGGCGCGCAGCAGCTCGCGCAGCTCGATGCGGGCGCGCGGGTCCAGGCCGTCCGCGGGCTCGTCCAGCAGGAGCAGCCGCGGGTCATGCAGCAGCGTGCGGCCCAGCGCCACGCGCTGGCGCATGCCCTTGGACAGCGCGGTGGTGAGCCGGCCCGCCAGCGCCGTGAGGCCGGTGAAGGCCATGACGGACTCCACCCGCTGCCGGCGCTGGGGCCCCTTCAGGCCGTAGGCGCGCGCGAAGAAGTCCAGGAACTCGAAGACGGTGACGTCGTCATAGGTGCCGTACCGGTCCGGCATGTAGCCGATGAGCGGCCGCGCCCGGTCCGGCGCGTCCACCAGCGAGTGCCCGTCCAGCAGCACCTGGCCCGAGGTGGGCACGTCCAGCGTGGCGAGGATGCGCAGCGTGGTGCTCTTCCCCGCGCCGTTGGGGCCGATGAAGCCCAGGATGCTGCCGGCCTCCAGCTGGAAGGACACGTCATCCACCGCGCGCAGCGTGCCGTAGTCGCGCCGCAGCCCCTTCACCTCCAGCAGGCTCATGGCCTCGCCTCCACCACCTGGCCCCGCAGCAGGTGCACGTTGCCCTCCAGCTCCACCTTCAGCGTCGAGGTGGGCGCCATGCCCCGTCCGCCGATGCGCGCGAAGTAGCCCCCCTCGGGCAGTGGGGAGCGAAACGCCTCCTTGCCCTGCAGCAGCCGCGTGGCCATCCCGGCTTCCATGTGGCGGAGCAGGTGGTCCACGGGCACGGGCACCTCCGCTTCGGATACCGGCTTCTCCAGCACCCCTTCCGCGCCGTCCTCCAGCACGGGCAGCCGGTAGTGCACGCCGCCCCGCCGCAGGTAGCCCTCCTCCAGCGGCGCGCCCAGCGCGTTCTGCACGCGAAGCGTCCCGCCATCGTCGCGCAGCACCAGCCGCGCGCGCGAGGGCAGCACGGCCACCTCGCCCCACTCGCGGTAGGTGCGCGGAGGCAGGAAGCCGTCCGTCACCGTCAGGCCCTCCGTCCAGTCCAGGTCCGCCGGCAGGTCATCGCTGTCATCCGGCGGCAGCAGGGTGCTGGAGGCAGGGAGCTTCACCGCGTCCGGCGGCAGGTTGGCGTACCAGGCCGCGACGCCGAGCGTCACCACGCGGGAGCGCTCGCCGTCCAGCCACGTGAGGCTGTAGCGCGCGGCGTGGACGGAGAAGCCATCCACCAGCACCGACCAGGCGACGAGGGCCAGGCACGTGAATAGCGACACCAGCGGCACCGCCACGAGCACCGACACCGGCCCCTTGCGCCGGGCCAGCATCAGCCCGCCCGGCCCCACCGCCAGCACGAAGGCGAAGATGAGGAGGAGGAAGCGGCCCACCGGCGCGCGGGCATTGGACAGCAGCGGCACCTCTCCGCCCTGGAGCGCACCGCCCCGCTCCCAGCGCGGCGGCGGCCCGACGGGGCTCACCGGCCCTCCGACGAAGTCCGCCAGCAGGCCGGAGAGCAGCGGGCCACAGTCCGCGGGCTCGCCGCACTGACTCACACGCCCGAAGCCATACAGCCGCTGCGGGGAGGACACGCCACTGGCCAGCAGGGGCAGGCGCTCCCGCACGTCACGCGGCGCGCGGGTGAGGAGGAGCCGGCCTCCGGAGGCGGCGTACGCCTCCAGCACGGCCCAGACATCCGAGGGCACCTGGGAGGCATCCCCGGCGATGACCACCGCGGGGTAGCCCACGTACGCGGACAGCTCGCGCGGGGCTTCGCGCTCCTCGAGGAAGCGGGCCGCGAACCGGGGGTCCTGCTGCTCCTCCGACTCCTTCAAGGCGGTGGCCGCCTCGAAGTCCTTCACGGTGCCCAGCACCAGCACGGACTCGGCGCCAGCGTCGTCCAGGTACATGGGGTGGAGCACCCGCTCCAGCCCGGGGACGTCCACCGTGAGGGTGCCGGCCTGCAGGGCCGCGGGGACGGGCAGCCAGGCCACGACGCGCGCGCGAGGCCCCACCTCCACGGTGCGCTGGGAGTTGCGCGCGCTGTTGCCGTAGTGGCCCTGGAACGACAGCCGGACCTGGAGCGGCATGGGGCCGGTGTTCTGGAGCACCACCTCCAGTGGCGTGTAGCCCCGCGGCGGCTTCAGCATCCCGGTGCGGATGGACGCGCGCAGGGGGCCCGCGCTCACAGCGTCCATCTTCCCCGAGGCGTTCCGGTAGCCCACGCGGACCCGCTCTTCATCCCCGCCCGGAAGGGACTTCGCGGAGGCGTACGAGGCGCCCAGCAGGAGCAACAGCAGCGCGGCGGGCAGGGCCCTACGCACGGGGCACCTCGGGCACGGCCTGCAGGAGGGCGCGCACCACGTCCGGCGCGGTGACCTTCTCCAGCGACGCCTCATAGGCGAGCACGAGCCGGTGGTTGAGCGCGGCGGGCGCGGTGGCCATCACGTCATCGAAGCCCACGTTGGGCCGGCCGCGCAGCAGGGCCAGGGCCCGCCCGGAGGCGGCAATCGCGAGCGCCGCGCGAGGGCTGGCGCCAAAGCGCACGAAGCGGCGCACCGCGTCCGGAGCCGACGCCTGCCTCGGGTCGCTGGCCTCCACCAGCCGGCCGATGAAGTCCGCCACGGGGCCGGGCAGGTGGACGCGGTCCACGGCGGCGAACAGGCGCGCGAGGCCGCTCGCGTCCAGCACGGGGGACAGGTCCGGCGGAGTGCCTCGCACGCGCGTGGTGAGCAGGGTGCGCAGTGTCTTGGCGCCCACGGGGGGCACCTGGATGCGGAAGAGGAAGCGGTCCAGCTGTGCCTCGGGCAGCGGGTAGGTGCCCTCCAGCTCGATGGGGTTCTGCGTGGCGAGCACGAAGAACGGGTCCGGCAGCGCGCGCGTCTGCCCGAGCACCGTCACGCTGCGCTCCTGCATGGCCTCCAGCAGGGCGGACTGCGTCTTGGGGCTGGAGCGGTTGATTTCGTCCGCGAGCACGAGGCTGGCGAAGAGGGGCCCCTCGCGGAAGACGAAGTCGCGGCGGCCCTCGCCTTCGAGCACGTAGGTGCCGGTGATGTCGCCGGGGAGCAGGTCGGGGGTGAACTGGATGCGACGGAAGGGCAGCGCGAGCAGCCGCGCCAGCGCCTTGCACAGCTCCGTCTTGCCCAGGCCGGGCAGGCCCTCGAGCAGCACGTGCCCGCGCGCGAGCACCGCCACGACCACCTGCTCGACGACGGCTTCCTGGTCGAGCATCACCGTGTTCAGCCCGTCCTTGAGCCGTGCCGCCACCTCCGCCGCACCCTGCGCCTCGACGGGACTGAGAAGCTCCGCTGCCACGTGTTCTCCCCTTCTGGACGACTCCCCGACTACTCGCCCCCAAAGTACCGCTTCACCAGGTCGCGGTTGCGAGGCAGCAGCGGCGCCGCCCCCGGCCCCGCTGTCGCATCACCCTGCGCGCTGGTGCCCTGCGCTCCCGACGCCCGACGCCCCGCGCGCCGGTCCGGGTTCGCGGCCTTGAGGCCCCACAGCTCCTCGGCTTCGTTGCCACCCCTGCCCTGCGGCAGTGGCTCGAAGGCGAGCCGCTCCGGGTCCATCGCCGCCTCGTCGCCGAAGACGAGCGGCTGACTCTCGCCCCCGCGCCCCGCGCCAGCGCCCTTGCGGACACCCCGGCTCGCGTGGCCTCCCTGTTGTCCGGAGCCCTCCCCCTCCCCTTCCCCTTCGCCTGAACCGGAGCCCTTGCCACCCTGGCGGGACTGTCCCTTCTGTCCCTTGCCGGCGCCCTGCTGCGCCTGGGACTCGGAGCCGTTGCCCTGCTGGGGGTCGAAGCGATTCTCCAGCGCCTGACGCCGCCGCTCCAGCGACTGGCGGAGGCTGGCGAGCTGGTCCGGAGAACCCGAGGCCTGCGAGCGGCTCGTGCGGCGCCGGACCGTGGGCCCTGCCCCTGCTGGCCGGCCTGCCCCTGTTGGCCTTGCTGGCCTTGTTGTCCCTGCTGCCCCTGTCCCTGTTGGGCCTGGGCCTGCTGTCCCTGCTGGGACGCGCCGTCCTCGCCCTGCTGTCCCTGCGTGCCCTGGAGTTCCTCCGTGTCGCCGCTGCCGTCCTGGGGCGCGTTGGGGTCTCCACCGCTCAGCTCCATCAGCGCGCGCTCAAGTTCCTCGCGCTCGCGGGAGGCGGCCTCGGCGCCACCGGCGGCGGCGAGCGCATCTTCGAGCTCGCGAGCGGCCTCGGCGGCGCGGGACAGCTCGGCGGCGGCTTCGGCGGCCTTCTCCGCGAGGCGCTTCTCCAGCGCATCGGCGGCTCCCAGTCACCGGAGTCGAAGCGGCCATCGGCCACCTCCTCGGCCAGTC
>JBKGHK010000784.1:0-4443 GCA_046520375.1 Pyxidicoccus sp. 3LFB2 | reverse complement strand
GGGGGGGAGCGTCCTGGTGGGGCAGCGCCGTTGGGATGGGGCAGGGGGAGACGCCAGTCACTTCGGTGCGGTTTCCGGAGTCACGGTGGTTGGGACGGACCGGGAAGGGCCCTGCTCACGACGAGGGCGCTGGCGGGGCGTGACCTGGGCGAGGCCCCTGATGCGTGGAGGGCCTGGGGGGAGCGACGACCGGGGCAGGGGAGGTACCCAGGAAATGAGAAGGGCAGTGCCACACGTCGTGCGGCACTGCCCTGGCTGCGTCGACCGATTCTTCTACGTCAGAACGCCGCGTCGAACACCACGTCCGTGGACGTGCCCACTCCGACGGCCACCTGGTACGACGACACGCGGCGCTCGAAGAAGTTGGTGAGCTCCTGCACGTCCTGCAGGTCCATGAAGTGCAGCGGGTTCTTCGTCCGGAAGATGGGCGCCATGCCCAGCATCTGGAGCCGCTGGTCCGCCACGTACTCCAGGTAGCCGCGCATCTCCTGCACGGACAGGCCCATGACGCCGCCGCTCAGCAGGTCCTGGGCGAACTGCGTCTCGCACTCCACCGCGTCGCGCATCATCGCCACCACGTCGCGCTCCATCTGCGCGTCGAAGAGGTCCGGCTCCTCCTTGCGCGCCACCTGGATGCACTCGAACGCGAAGCCCATGTGCGCGCTCTCGTCGCGGAACACCCAGTTGGTTCCCGCCGCCAGGCCGTTCAGCAGGCCCTTGCTGCGCAGGAAGTACACGTAGGCGAAGGCCGCGAAGAAGAAGAGCCCCTCGATGCAGCCCGCGAAGCAGATGAGGTTGAGCAGGAACTTGCGCCGCTCCTCCTTCGTCCGCACCTCATCCATGCCGTGGATGCTGTCCATCCACTTCATGCAGAAGCGCGCCTTGCGCTGGATGGAGGGGATGTTGTCGATGGCCGCGAAGGCCTTCGCCCGCTCCGCCGGGTCCGGCACGTACGTGTCCAGCAGCGTCAGGTAGAACTGGACGTGCAACGCCTCCTCGTACAGCTGCCGCGACAGGTACATCCGCGCCTCGGGGGCGTTGATGTGCTTGTAGAGGTTCAGCACCAGGTTGTTGCCGACGATGCTGTCGCCCGTCGCGAAGAACGCCACCAGCCGGTGGATGAGGTGACGCTCCGCGTCCGACATCTTCGAGCGCAGGTCCACCAGGTCCGTGGAGAAGTCCACCTCCTCCACCGTCCAGGTGTTCTTGATGGCGTTCCGGTACATCTCGAAGAACTGCGGGTACGCCATCGGGCGCAGCGTCAGGTTCAGTCCAGGGTTCAGCAGCATTGCTTCGGTGCTCCTTGCGCTGCGCGCGCGGGTTCTTGCGTGTCCTTCGAAACGTCGGTGCTGCTAGCGCCTGGGGCCTACTGGCAGGCCTCGCACGCCTCGGGGTTCTCCAGCGAGCAGGCCACCGCCTCGGCCTCGGTCGCTTTCGCCTCCATCGGGGCAGGGGCCGCCGGCATCGACGTGCCCATGCCCGCCCCGTTCACCGTGGCCTTCGCAATGCGCGTGGCCGGGCGCGAGCGCAGGTAGTACGTCGTCTTCAGCCCCTTCTGCCACGCGTAGAAGTACATCGACGACAGCTTGCCGATGTTCGGCGTCTCCACGAACAGGTTGAGCGACTGGCTCTGGTCGATGAAGGCCCCGCGGTCCGCGCCCATGTCGATGAGCGAGCGCATCGGAATCTCCCAGGCCGTCCGGTACACCTGGCGCAGGTGCTCCGGCAGCTCGGTGATGTCCTGCACGCTGCCCTCGGCCATCTTGATGCGGTTGCGGACGTTCTCGTTCCAGATGCCCAGCGCCTGGAGGTCACGCACCAGGTAGCGGTTCACCTGGAGGAAGTCGCCCGACAGCGTCTCGCGCTTGAACAGGTTGGACACCTGCGGCTCGATGCACTCGTAGCAACCGACGATGGAGGCAATCGTCGCCGTGGGCGCAATCGCAATCATCAGCGAGTTGCGCAGGCCGTGCTTCATGATGCGCTGGCGCAGCGCGTCCCAGCGCGCCGTGTCCTCGGGCACCACGCCCCACGCGTCGAACTGGAGCTCGCCCTTCGCCGCCCGCGTCTCCGGGAAGGAGGGGTGCGCGCCGAACTGCTCGGCCAGCTCGCACGAGGTGGTCAGGGCCGCGAAGTAGATCTCCTCGGAGATCTTCTTCGACAGCGCCCGCGCCTCGGGAGCGTCGAACGGCAGGCGGAGCTGGAAGAACACGTCCTGCAGGCCCATCAGCCCCAGGCCCACCGGGCGCCAGCGGCGGTTGGAGTCCGCGGCCGTGGGGATGGGGTAGTAGTTGAGGTCGATGACCCGGTCCAACTGCTTCAGGGCCAGGTGCGCGTTGGCGCGCAGGCGGTCGAAGTCGAACTTCCCATCCACCACCATGCGGCCCAGGTTCAGCGAGCCCAGGTTGCACACCGCCGTCTCACCCTGGCTCGTCACCTCCAGGATTTCGGTGCACAGGTTGGACAGGTGGATGACGTTGCCGTCCTTGCCCGTCTGGTTGCTCTTGCGGTTGCAGATGTCCTTGAAGGTCATCCAGCCGTTGCCCGTCTGCGCCAGCACCTTCATCATCCGGGCGTACAAGTCCCGCGCCTTCACCTTGCGCATGGCCAGGCCCTGCGCTTCGGCCTCGGCGTAGGCCTTCTCGAAGGCGTCGCCGTACAGGTCCGTCAGGTGGGGGACGACCTTCGGGTCGAACAGGCTCCAGTCGCCGTCCGACTCCACGCGCTTCATGAAGAGGTCCGGCACCCAGTTGGCCAGGTTCAGGTTGTGCGTGCGGCGCGCGTCGTCGCCGGTGTTCTCACGCAGCTCGAGGAAGTCCTCGATGTCCGCGTGCCACGACTCCAGATACACGCAGCAGGCGCCCTTGCGCTTGCCGCCCTGATTCACGGCGGCGACGGAGGCGTCCAGCGTCTTCAGCCAGGGGACGATGCCGTTGGAGTGGCCGTTGGTGGAGCGGATGAGCGAGCCGCGCGCGCGCACCCGGTGGTACGCCACGCCGATGCCGCCGGAGAACTTCGACAGCATCGCGATGTCCGAGTACTTCTTGTAGATGGCGTCCAGCTCGTCCGCGGGCGAGTCCAAGAGGAAGCAGCTGGAGAGCTGCTCGTGGCGCGTGCCCGAGTTGAACAGGGTGGGCGAGCTGGGCATGTACTCCAGCGAGCTGAACAGCCGGTACAGCTCGATTGCCTCGCGGGCGTTGTCGCCGCTGAGCGCGCAGGCCACGCGGAGGAAGAACTCCTGCGGCGTCTCCAGCACCTCGCGCGTCTGCGGGTTCTTCAGGAGGTAGCGGTCATAGACGGTGCGCAGACCGAAGTACTCGAACAGGTCGTTGCGCGACGGGTCGATGGCGGCGTTGAGCTTGCGCGCGTTGGCCTGGACGAACTGGAGCAGCCGGTCCGCGATGAGGCCGTGCTTGTGGCCGGCGGCGATGGACTGGCTGAAGGAGTGGATCTCCTGGTTGCTGACCTCCTTCTGGATGAAGGCGGCGAGCAGGCGCGCGGAGAGCCGGCCGTACTCGGGCTCCTCGGCGATGAGGGCGGCGGCCGTCTGGATGGAGAGCCCGTCCAGCTCGCGCGTGGTGGCGCCGTCGTACAGGCCGGAGATGGTCTTCGTGGCCACGCGCATCACGTCCACGCGGGGCAGGCCCACGCAGCAGCGGCCCACGGCGCGGACAATCTTGTTGAGGTCCACCGGCTCCGCGGAGCCGTTGCGCTTCTTCACGCGCATGGTGGTGGAGCCGAAGTCGGCGGGAGCGGCCTCCGTGGACGCTGGCGCTGGCGTGGCCGTTACGGACGGCACCGGGTGACCATTGGTGGTGGGCGGAACGGCCAGGTTGGCGGCAGCGGGCTTCACGGGCGTTTCGAAGTTCACGAGCGGCTCACTCCGGACAAAGGCATGGCCCTGGGCAGACACGGGTGTCTGCCCCGGGGAGGACGGTTCCCCAGGTCACGCTACTGGAAAAGTGTTCAGGTGAGACCCGTCCTGAGAGGGACGGGTCTAGGGTCTGCGAGAGACCGGATGGCTGGGGCGAGTTATGAGGCAGCTGGCAGCTGTGCGCAAGAAACCCACAACCCCTCCTCAGCCCCAGGTGACGGCGACATCTCCGGTGGGGCACCGTCGACCAGCCACAAGCTATGGGGGGGTACCCAGCCTGTCAACGCGAGATCTAGTACTTGGCTGGGCGCGATCATTGCAATCTATGATCGATCTCCAACACACTTTGCCACGTTCTCCTGACGACACTCGGTGAGAGACGCAGCAACGCACTGTGTGGGTCTCGTGAAATCCAACCCAGGCGGCCCGGATCAGCGCCCGGATCAGGGCTGCCCGCCGGCGTCCTGGACGGCCGGTGCCGGTGCAGGGGCCGTTCCTTCCGGCGTCGTGCCGGTAGGTGCGGGTGGGGAAACCGGCGTCTCCGGGGCGGGCTGGGGCGGAGGCTGGGG
>JBKGHK010000783.1:0-4475 GCA_046520375.1 Pyxidicoccus sp. 3LFB2 | reverse complement strand
CCTGGCTGCGCGACCCTGCTGGCCGAGCGCGGCGCCTCCGTCACCGTCCTGGAGCGCGAGGCCTTTCTCGGAGGCCGCGTGGGCTCATGGATGGAGCGCCTGGACGACGGCGAGCCCGTCGAGATGGAGCGCGGCTTCCACGCCTTCTTCCGCCAGTACTACAACCTGCGGGCCCTGCTGCGGCGCGTGGACCCTCGGCTGGAGCGGCTGCGGAAGCTGGAGGACTACCCCATCCTCGGGCCGGCGGGAGAGGTGGAGTCCTTCTCGCGGCTGCCCGCGCTGCCGCCCTTCAACGTCCTGGGCCTCATCCGGCGCACGTCGACGCTGAAGCTGAAGGACCTGGTCCATATGGACGTGCGCTCCGCGCTGGCGATGCTGTCCTTCGACATGGAGCGCACCTATGCGCGCCATGACGGGAGCACCGCGCGCGAGTACCTCGACTCGCTGCGCTTCCCTCCGCACGCGCGGCGGATGCTGTTCGACGTCTTCTCGCACTCCTTCTTCAACCCGGAGGAGGCGCTGTCGGCGGCCGAGCTGCTGATGATGTTCCACTTCTATTTCATGGGGAACCCGGAGGGCCTCGTCTTCGACGTGCTCGATGACCCCTTCGCCACGGCGGTGTGGCTGCCTCTGCGGCGCTACCTGGAAGCGCGGGGCGTGCGGTTCCGGCTGGGAGAGGAAGTGACCGGAGTCGCGCGACGTGAGGGCGGAGGCCTTCGCGTGCTGAGCGGGCAGGGGGCTCCGGTGGACGCGGACGCGGTGGTGCTCTCCACCTCCGTGGAGCCGCTGAAGCGGCTTGTCGCCGCCTCGGCAGACTTGCGGGACTCGGCGTGGCGCCAGAAGGTGGATGCGCTGGCGCTCACCTCGCCCTTCGCGGTGTGGCGGCTGTGGGTGGACAGGCCCTCGGCGCCGGGACGGCATCCCTTCGTGGGGACGACGGGGATGGGGGTGCTGGACAACATCTCGCTCTACCACCTGTTCGAGGGCGAGAGCCGACGCTGGGCCTCGCGCACGGGCGGCTCGGTGGTGGAGCTGCACGGCTATGGGCTCCCCCTGGATGCGGACGAAGCGGACGTGCGGCGTGAGCTGCTGGGCGGACTGCACCGGCTCTACCCGGAGCTGCGTGGCGCTCGGGTGGTGGCGGAGCGGTTCCTCCTGCGTCGCGACTGCCCGTCCTTCGCGCCGGGCTCGTTTCCGCTGCGCCCCACGGTGGAGACGCCGTTCCCCGAGGTGGTGCTCGCGGGAGACTTCGTCCGCCTGCCCATTCCCACCGCGCTGATGGAGCGCGCGGCCACGTCGGGCTTCATGGCCGCCAACCACCTGCTCGCGGGCTGGGAAGTGCAGGGGCAGGAGCTCTGGTCCGTGCCCCGGCGCGGGCTGCTCGCCGGAGCGCGGCTTCCCTGAGGGCCTCCTCGGACGCGCCCGGGCCGCCTACCGGCCCTGGAGCGGCCCGCGGAAGCCGCTGTGCTCCGCGCTCACCGTGGTGTTGCCCGCGAGCATGCCCTTGCTGAAGAAGGCGTTCTCGAAGAACACGTACGGGGTGACGACCTCGGGGCGGCTCGCGGCCTCCAGTCTCGCGGAGAGCGCGGGCGGCAGCGTGAAGTCGAGCGCATGCAGGTTGTCCTCCAGCTGCTCCAGCCGGCTCGCGCCGATGATGGTGGTGGCCACGCCCGGCCGCGTCGCCACCCAGTTGAGCGCCACCTGCGCGGGCGAGCGCTCCACCTCCTTCGCCACCGCGAGGAGCTCCGCGACGATGGCCCAGGGGCGGTCCTGCAGGAACTTGTCCGCCACGGGATTTCCACTGGCCAGCAGTGCATGCGCGCGCCCGTCGCCCTTGGGCTTCGCGCCCTCGCGGGTGTACCTGCCCGTGAGGAGCCCTCCGGCCAGCGGGCTCCACGGCGTGACGGCGGCCCCCAGCGCGAGCGCGGCGGGGAGGTGCTCCCGCTCGATGTTGCGCTCCGCGAGCGAGTACTCCAGCTGCAGCGCGGCGACCTTCTCCCAGCCATGGCGCTCCGCCAGCGTCTGGGCGCGCGCGAAGTACCACGCTGGCACGTCGGAGAAGCCGAGGTAGCGGACCTTCCCCTCGCGCACGAGGCCGGTCAGCGTCACCATGACCTCCTCCACCGGCGTCAGGCCGTCCCAGACGTGCAGCCAGTACACGTCCACGTAGTCCGTCTTCAGCCGGCGCAGCGAGCCTTCGAGCGCGGAGAGGATGTGCTTGCGGCTGTTGCCACCCGCGTTCGGGTCTCCGGGCGACAGGTTGGCGGAGAACTTGGTGGTGAGGACCGCGCGCTCCCGTCCACCGTGCTTCGCGAAGTAGTCCCCGATGATGCGCTCGCTGGAGCCCGAGGTGTACGCGTCCGCGGTGTCGATGACGTTGCCGCCCGCTTCCAGGTAGCGCGCGAGGATGCGGTGCGAGTCCTCCTCGCGGATGCCCCAGCCCCAGTCGGTGCCGAAGTTCATCGTGCCCAGGGCCAGCGGGCTCACCCGCAGGCCCGTCTGGCCCAGCAGGTGGTACTTCGCCAGGGACTCAATCTGCTGCGTCGTCATCGTGGTGCTCCCCATCCGTGCGCGGGGCCGTGATGCCCGTTGCCCTGCTACGGATAGGGGAGCGCCCCGAGGAAGGCAGCCCGGTTCTTGCGCCTGATTTCTAGCCCTTCGCCAGGCCCGCCCGCTTGCGTGCTCCCCGGACGATGTCGCGCCCCATGTCCGTCATCGCGGCCACCGCGCCCACCACCATGTTGCCCGGCGGCGTGTCCGGCATGCGCGGGTGCGGCCGGGTGGGGGCGGCCTTCTTCGCCGTCTCCAGCGCGGCGCCCAGGTCCTTGAGCTCGGACGGCTCGAAGGTCTTCTTCATCTGGACGAAGAGCACCCGCTCCTCCTCGCGCACGTGCTCGCGCACGTTCTCCATCAGCACGTGCACCTTGGCGCTGAAGCGCTCGTGCTCGGCGGGCAGGTCCACCAGCTCGTTGAGCACCCACTTCACCACGTGGTGCTCCTCCAGGGCCTGGAGCACGCCTTCCTCCTGGGCCTCCATCCGCTGACGCATCGCCGGGTAGAGCAGCTGCTCCTCGATGGCCGCGTGACGGCTGAGCGCGGCAATCATCTGGTCCACCAGCTTGCGCCGGGCCTTGAGGGCGCGCGACGTCGACGCCTCGAACTTCTTGAACAGGGCTTCGACTTCGCGGTGGTCGGTCTTCAGCAGCGTCAGCGCGTCCATTCCATGCTCCTCTCGACGGGGCCATCCGGTGGCCCATGAAGGAAGTGGCGCCCCATCATCCGGCGCGGAGGCACGCCCTGGCGCCTGCTTCCTTCCGCCGATGTCCGTCGGACGACGACCGCTGCCCGCGACATGTCCGGCCCGGCACGCTCAACGGCCGGGCCGGCCGTCACGCGCTCAATCGAGGTTGAAGTAGACCTCGTCGAGGGAGCCGTGGAACTGGTCGTTGTTGCTGCCCGTGCCCTTGGCGCCGATGCCCACCGGCTGGCCCACGGGGCTGATGTCGTAGGTGGAGGCGATGAGCGCGCTGCCCCGGGCGATGTTGTCGATGAGGATGGTGATGGTGGTGCTGGTGCGCTGGCAGGAGACCTTGTGCCAGGTGCCGTCCGCGATACCCACCGACGACTTGACGACGATGGGGCTGGCGCCGCCAGCGGTGCGCACCACGCAGCTCGGCTTGCCGGTGACGGCGTCATCCAGCTGGAGCTTCCACTGCGCGGTGGTGGAGACCCCCTTCTGCACGATGTTGGAGCCGTGGTCCGCGCTCAGCTCCGCCAGCGTGACGCGGACCCGCGCGCCGAAGGTGAACAGGGCCGTGCCAGGGTTCAGGTCCGTGGCGTCCGCCGCGCTGAGGTTGGCGCGCGGGCAGGCGGTGCCCGTGCAGACGTCGGGAAACTTCACGCCCTGGCCGTCGTACCCCGTCACCGGGACCACGGCGCCACCGTTGGCCGGCTGCACGGTGCCCGTGTGGCCCTTGCCGCTGTCGTCCACCACCGTCGTCACCGGGTTGGACACCGCCTCGAAGCGGTACCGCAGCCGCTGACTCACCGCGCCCGCGGCCAGCGGACCCAGCAGCAGCACCGTCATCGCCGTACGCGTTACCACCTGTCCCGGTTGTCGCTTCATCGTCTTGTGGCTCCTCGGTTCCAGGGCGCGACCCACGCCCCGTGAAAGCCATAACGATAGCAGAAGAAGAGGGAATTCCCGTTAGTCCAGTCCCCTCTGGCACTGCCGGTATGGGTGCCGTCAGGCGGTGGGGGTTGCCTGCCGTTGGCAGAAGTCGAGCACCTCCGCGAAGGGCCAGTCCTCCAGGGCGCCGAAGAGCTTGTGCCCCCCCAGCTTCGCCCGGGAGAGCGCGGGGCTGCTCAGCCCACACAGGAAGCGCGCCGCCTGGCGCGGGTGCCCGAGCGCCTCGGGGTGCTTCGTGGCCAGGGCCTGGAAGGCGGCCATGTCCAGGCGCGCGGGCAGGGCAGGG
>JBKGHK010000782.1:0-4476 GCA_046520375.1 Pyxidicoccus sp. 3LFB2 | reverse complement strand
GCGCCCTCCAGCGCCTGCACCGCGCGGGCGAGGAGTGGGCCGCGCTGGCCGAGGTGCTGGAGAAGCTGGCCGCCGTGACGGTGGAGCCCGCCGAGCAGCTCGTGTTCCTGCGCGAGGCCGCGCTGCTGCACGAGACGCGGCTCACCGACAAGGAGAGCGCCGCCGCCGCCTGGCGCGCGATTGCCGAGCGGGACACGGCGAATCGCGAGGCCGCGGCCACGCTGGACCGCCTCTACACCGAGGGTGGGAAGAACGAGGACCTGGCCTGGGTGTTGGCCCTGCGCCGCAACCAGGAGGGGCAGAGCCCGCAGGGCCGCGAGGTGTCGTTCCGCCTGGCGGAGCTGCAGCGCACGGTGCTGGACGACCCGAACGCCGCGCTGGGCCTCTACAAGCGCATCCTCGCCGAGGACCCGGGACACCCGGGCGCGCGGGCCGCGCTGGAGGCGTGGGTGAAGGCCGCCGTGCCCGCGAGTGGCGCGGCGCTGGAGGTGCTGGACCCGGTGCTGTCGCAGGTGGGCGACCATGCCCGCCGCGTGGCGCTGCGCGAGGCGCGGATGGAGTCCGCCCTCACCGTGGAGAAGATCCTCCTCGCGGGAGAGGTGCGCCGCATCTACGAGCGCGACATGCACCAGCCCTCGCTGGCCTTCATGTCGGCGGTGAAGTCCTTCGCGCAGGGGCTGGACCGGGACGGCGTGCGGCCGGACCTGGAGCGGCTCGGGCGCGAGACGGGCTCGCACGAGGTGCTGGCGGAAATCTACGAGACGGCGGCGGTGGAGCTGACGTCCGGAGACCCGGCCGCGCTGGACCTGCTCCGGCGCGCGGCCGAGGTGCGTGAGTCGCTGGACCAGCCCGAGGAGGCCACGCGCCTCTGGAAGAACCTGCTGGCGGATGCGCCGCAAGACAGGCAGGCGCTGGAGGCCCTCTCGCGGCTGTACGAGAAGGGCCAGAACGCCAAGAGCCTCTCCGAGGTGTATGCGCGCCAGGCGCAGCTGTCCGCGGACCCCGTGGAGCGCGTGGGCCTGATGCTCAAGGCCGGCGAGGCGTATGCCAACGCGGGCGAGGACGCCAAGGCGATTGAGACCTACCGCTCGGCGCTGGCGCTGCGCAAGCTGCCCGAGGGGCTGCTCGCGCTGGAGAAGCTGTACGCGAAGACGCGGCGCTTCGCGGAGCAGGCGGACGTGTTGGATCAGCTCGCGGACGACGCGGCGGACGACAACGCGCGCCGGGGCTGGCTGCTGAAGCGGGCCCAGCTCCTGGAGAAGGAAGTGGGCCCCGCCGAGTCGCTGCCGGTGTACCGCCGGCTGCTGGAGCTGGCGCCCGGGGACGGCCAGGTGGTGGCCGGCCTGGAGCGGCTGATGGCGCACGACGGGCCGCGCGTGGAAGCCGCGCGCCTGCTCGAGGCCGTCTACCGCGGCATCAACGACTCGCGGAAGCTGGTGGAGGTGCTGGAGGTGCTGCTGCCCGGCGTCGCGCCGGAGCGGCGGCTGGAGCACGTCCAGGAGATTGCCACCCTGCGCGAGGCGCTGGGGCAGACGTCGCTCGCCTTCGTCGCGCGCCTGCGCGCCTTCAACGAGTTCCCGCAGGAGGCCACCGTCCGGGACGAGTTGGAGCGGCTCGCGGCGGACTCGGGCTCCTTCGAGGAGGTGGCCGGGGCGTACGAGGACCAGCTGGAGCGCGACACGCAGGAGCCGCTGGCGGGTGACTTGTGGCGGCGTCTGGCGGGCATCTACGACAACCGCCTCAAGCGCTATGACCTCGCGGTCCGCGCGCTGGAGGAGGTCAGCCGCAGGGACCCGAAGAACAAGGGCGTGCTGGAGTCCATCGCCCGCGTGCACCGCCGCACCGGCGCGCACCGCGAGCTGGCGCTCATCATGCGCCGGCAGGTGGCGGCGGACACCAACGCGTCCACGCAGGTGAACCTGCTCTTCGAGCTGGCCCACCTCGCCGAGGAGACGCTGGCGGACAAGTCGCTGGCGGCGCAGGCGTACCGGGAAATCCTCGTGCTGCGGCCGGAGAACGGCAACGCGCTGAAGCTGCTGGGCCGGGTGCTCGCGGAGACGGAGCGCTGGCCGGAGCTCGCGCAGCACATCGAGCGCGAAATCCAGCTCGCGGACGCGCGCGGCGCCCAGGAAGAGGCGTCCGACCTGCGCGTGCGGCTGGGCCGCCTCAAGGTGTCCCGCCTGGATGACCCGCGCGGCGCGCTGGAGCTGTACCAGTCCGTGCTGGCCCGCCGGGCCGGGCATGCCGGCGCCGTGGGCGCGCTGGAGGAGATGGCGCGCTCGGACAGCCCGCTGCGCGGTGCCGCGGCCAGCAAGCTGGAGCCCATCTTCGCCTCGGTGGGCAACCACCTGAAGCAGGTGGAGATGCTGGAGTCGCGCGCCTCGGCGGAAGCCGTGCCCCAGGAGCGCGCCTCGCTCCTGCGCCGCATCGCCGAAATCTACGCGGGCCCGCTGGAGAATCCGGAGATGGGCTTCGTGTCCGCGCTCGCGCCCTGCGCGAGCTGCCGGACGACCTGCGCTCGCTGGAGCTGTGCGTCTCGTTGGTGGACAGGGCGGAGCGCCCGAGGAGCTGGCCGCGGTCCTGGCCGAGGTGGCCATGAAGGCGGGGGACGCGTCCCGCGCCGAGCTGTACCGCGCGCTGGGCCGCCTCCACACGGACCTGGGCGAGCAGGCCGAGGCCCTCACGGCCTGGAAGCGCGTGCTGGAGCTGCGGCCCACCGACACCGAGGCGCTGGATGGCACGGTGCGGCTCGTGGCCTCGCAGGGCAAGCCCACCGAGCTGCTGGAGGTGCTGCGCCGCCAGCTGGCCGTGGCGGAGGAGCCGGCGCGCCGCGCCGCGGTGCTCTTCCAGATTGGCACGCTGCAGGAGGAGCAGCTCAAGGACTCACTGGGCGCGCTGGCCACCTTCCGCCGGTTGCTGGAGCTGAAGCCGGACGACGTGCCGACGCTGGAGCGCATGGAGGCGCTCTGCCAGAAGCAGGAGCGCTGGCCCGAGTTGGCGGACGCACTGGCGAAGCGCATCGCGCTGCTCCCGCCCGAGTCCGGCCTGGAGCTGAAGTTCCGCCTGGCCACGGTGCGCGAGACGCGGCTGATGGACAAGACGGGCGCGCTGGCGCTGTACACCGAGGTGCTCGCGGTGCAGCCCAACCACCCGGGCACCGTGGCCCGCATGGAGGCCATCGTCACCCGCGAGCCGCAGAACCTGCTCGCGGTGGAGACGCTGCTGCGCGCCTTCCGCGCCAGCGGGGACGTGCCGCGCCTGGCGCAGGTGATTGAAGCCCGCGTGGGCGTGTCCACCGACGCCTCGGAGCGCAAGACGCTGCTGGGCGAGCTGGCCACGCTGCGCGAGTCGCAGGGCGAGGCGGAGCTGGCTTTCCTGGCCCTCTTCCGCGCCTTCAAGGAAGACCCCAACGACGGCGATTTCCGCCGCCGGCTGGAGAACGCCACCGACGCCTCCGACAGCTACGACGAGCTGGTGGCGGCGTACGAAGAGGCGCTGCCGCGCGTGGCCGAGGCCGCGGACGCGGCGCAGGTGTGCCTCAAGCTGGGACAGTTGCTGGAGACGAAGCTGCGGGACTCGGACCGCGCCGTCTCGTACTACGAGCGCGCGCGCACGCTGCACCCCGCGGTGCAGGACAAGGCGCTGGTGGCGTTGGACCGGCTGTACCTCCACCTGGAGGCCTGGCCGGAGCTGGCCGGCATCCTCGAGGCGCTGGTGACGGGGGCCACCGAGCCCGCGGACCGGCTGGGCTACCTCTTCCGCCTGGGGCAGCTGTACCAGGAGCGGCTGGACAGCCCGGACCGCGCGGCCGGAGCGTACGAGGCCATCCTCAAGCAGGAGCCCGCCCACCTGGCGTCCGCGCGGCTGCTGGAGGGCATCTACGAGAGCGCCGGCGCATCCGAGAAGCTCTACGCCATCCTCAAGCTCCAGGCCGACAAGGTGACGGGCGCCGAGCGCGACCGCGTGCTGGGGAAGATGGCGCAGGTGTCGTCCGAGGGGCTCTCGGACCTGGGCCGCTCCATCGACCTGTACCGCGAGCTGCTGGCGAAGAACTCGCGCAACGAGCAGGCCTTCTCCGCGCTGGAGTCGCTGTATGAGCGCGCGGACCGCCCGCAGGACCTCCGCGAGCTCTTGGAGGGCCGGCTGGCCGTGACGTTGGACCCGCGCGAGGTGGTGCGCCTCAACGAGCGGCTGGGCCGCGTCGTCTACCGCCTGCTGAAGAAGCCGGAAGACGCGGTGCCGTACTTCAAGGCCGCGCTCGACAGGGACCCGCGCCACCGCGGCGTGCTGGACACCCTGCGCGAGCTGTACGACGAGACGGGCCAGCGCGAAGAGCTGGTGAACGTGCTGCGCCGGCTCGTGCCCCTGCAGGAGAACAGCGAGGGCGTGAAGGCGCTGCGCCTGCGGCTGGCCGAGGTGCTGGCCGGCATGGGCCGCCGCGAGGAGTCGCTGGACGCGGCCCGCCGCGCGCTGGAG
>JBKGHK010000781.1:0-4483 GCA_046520375.1 Pyxidicoccus sp. 3LFB2 | reverse complement strand
TGGGGGCAGGCGCATCTCCAGCCAACCGGCCTCGCAATCTGTTGAATCCTAAGGACCGTTCGTTCCGCCCTGCCTGCCCCACGCGGAGGGAGCCCTTCGTACCGGCATGCAGCCCTCCAGAAGGAGCGTTCGTTCCGCCCCAATTGCGCAGCGGGACACCCGCCCCTGGGAGACTGACCGCTGGAAGGAACATTCGTTCCGCCCTGCCTGCCCCACCGGAGGAAGCCCCTCGTCCCGGGACGCAGCCCTCGCGAAGGAGCGTTCGTTCCACCCGCGCGGGTGCGGCGGGAGCCTCGTCCCGAGACGCAGACCTCCGGAAGGAACGTTCGTTCCGCTCTGTCCCGCGCTGCCGGCGACCTTCGTCCCAGGAGGCAGACCTCCGGGCGGAACGTTCATTCCCCATGGGACGGTCAGCGTCCCCGGATCCAGGGAGAGCGCCGCCAGGTCCGCCCGCTAACGTGAACGCATACCGAGCGCACGCGCCCTCCGCGTCCACGGCCGACGCGGCCGACGCGGCCGACGCGGCCGACGCAGCCGACGCTGCCGACGCAGCCGCGCATATGAAAACGCCTCCTCCCGGGTTGGGAGGAGGCGTCGTTCACTTCAGCCCTGTCTGTCGGTCAGCCCTCTTCAGGCGACTCGGGGCCGGTGGCGCCATTGCTCTCCGGCTCCGCGGACGCCTCCTCGGAGGCAGCCGGCTCGGACGCGCTGGCCTCGACCGCTGCTCCGCCCTCGGCCGACGCGCTGGCCTCGGCCGGGGCCGCGCCCTCCACCGGGTGGACCGTCTCCTCGTCCTCGGACGTCTCGCCCTCGGGGAGCTTGGAGATGGCCATCACCTTCTCCTGCTCGTTCTCCAGGGCAATCAGCCGCACGCCCTGCGTGTTGCGGCCGATGACGGAGATTTCCTTCACCCGCATGCGGATGAGCATGCCGCCGTTGGTGACGAGCATCACCTCGTCCGACTCCTTCACCTGCAGCAGCCCCACCACCTTGCCGTTCCGCTCGGTGGTCTTGATGTCGATGATGCCCTTGCCGCCGCGGCCCTGCTGCCGGTACTCGGTCTCCAGGGTGCGCTTGCCGTAGCCGTTCTCCGTCACCGTGAGGATGGCCGTCTCGGGCTCCACCATGTCCGCGCCCACCACCTCGTCGCCGTCCTCCAGCGTGATTCCCTTCACGCCGTAGGCCTGACGCCCCATGGAGCGGACCTCGGTCTCCGGGAAGCGGATGCTCATGCCCGTGGCCGTCGACAGCAGGATGTCCTTGCTGCCGTCGGTAATCATCACCGCCACCAGCTCGTCCCCGTCGTCGATGCCCAGCGCGATGATGCCGCTGGAGCGCACGTTGGCGAACGCGCTCAGGTCCGTGCGCTTCACCACGCCCTTCTTCGTGACGAAGAAGACGTAGCGGTTCTCCGGGAAGTCCCGCGTCACCAGCACCTGGGCCAGCCGCTCGCCCTCGCCGAACTGCACCAGGTTCACCATGGCCTTGCCGCGCGACGTGCGGCTGGCCTGCGGAATCTGGTGCACCTTGAGCGAGTACAGCTTGCCCTTGGTCGTAATCGGCATCAGGAACGCGTGGGTGCTGGCCACGAAGAGCTTGCTGACGAAATCGTCCTCCTTCGTCGCCGCTCCCGTCTTGCCGCGCCCACCGCGCTTCTGCGCCCGGTACTCGCTCAGCGGCGAGCGCTTCACGTAGCCGGTGTGCGACAGCGTGACCACCATCGTCTCCTCGGCGATGAGGTCCTCGCTCGTCATCTCATCCACGGCGCCCGTGATTTCCGTGCGGCGCTTGTCGCCGTAGCGCTCGCGGATCTCCGTCAGCTCCGTCTTGATGACGTTGAGGAGGCTGCGCTCGTTGGCCAGGATGTCCATCAGGCGCGTGATGTCGCGGATGAGGTTGATGAGCTCGCGGAACAGCTCCTCGCGCTGCAGACCGGTGAGCCGCTGCAGCCGCATCTCGAGGATGTTCTGCGCCTGCTCCTGGCTGAAGCCCGCGCCCTCGTACTTGTGCGCCAGGCCCTGGTAGGAGGGCTCCTCGTTGCGCGCGCGCGAGACGAGCAGCTCCATCTGCGCCTTCGCCGCCGCGTAGTCGATGCGCTGCAGGTTGGCGAAGCGCTCGTGCTCGTACAGCGTGGGCGACAGGATGTTCATCAGGCCCCAGCGCGCCTCGTCCGGGTCCTTCGACGCGCGGATGAGGCTGACCACCAGGTCGATGAGGTCCTGGGCCACCAGCAGGCCCTCGACGATGTGCATGCGCGCCAGCGCCTTGCGCAGCTCATACCGGCTGCGGCGCGTCACCACGTCGCGGCGGTGGGCGATGAAGCGGTCCAGCAGCTCCTTCAGGTTCAGCGTGCGCGGCTGGCCGCCGTCGATGGCCAGCATCACCGCGCCGAACGTCGTCTCCAGCGCCGTCATCGCGTACAGGTTGTTGAGCACCACCTGCGCAATCGCGTCGCGCTTCAGCTCGATGACGATGCGCATGCCCTGACGGTCGCTCTCGTCACGGATGTCGCTGATGCCCTCGAGCTTCTTCTCCCGCACCAGCTCGGCGATCTTCTCGATGAGCCGCGCCTTGTTCACCTGGTACGGAATCTCCGTGAAGATGATGGCTTCACGGTCCGCCCGCTTGGACGTCTCAATCTCCGAGCGCGCACGGATGGTCATCTGCCCGCGGCCCGTCTCGTAGGCTCGGACGATGCCCTCGCGGCCGGTGATGATGGCGGCGGTGGGGAAGTCCGGCCCCTGGATGAACTCCATCAGGTCGCGGACGGTGCAGTCCGGGTTGTCGATGAGGTGCAGCGTGCCGCTGATGACCTCGGTCATGTTGTGCGGCGGGATGTTGGTGGTCATGCCCACCGCGATGCCGCTGCTGCCGTTGACCAGGAGGTTGGGGAACTTGGCGGGCAGGACGAGCGGCTCTTCGAGCGAGTCGTCGTAGTTGGGACCGAAGTCGACGGTCTCCTTGTCGATGTCCGCCAGCAGGTCCTCCGCCAGCCGGTCCATGCGCACTTCCGTGTAGCGCATGGCCGCGGGCGAGTCGCCGTCCACCGAGCCGAAGTTGCCCTGGCCGTCCACCAGCAGGTAGCGAAGGCTCCACTCCTGCGCCAGGCGCACCATGGCCTCGTACACCGAGGAGTCACCGTGCGGGTGGTACTTACCAATCACGTCGCCCACCACGCGGGCGCTCTTCTTGTACGCGCGGTTGTGCGTGTTCCCCAGGTCGTTCATCGCGTACAGCACGCGGCGATGCACGGGCTTGAGGCCGTCGCGGACGTCGGGCAGCGCGCGGCCGATGATGACGGACATCGAGTAGTCGAGATACGAGCGGCGCATCTCGTCTTCGATGTTCACGGGGATGAGCTCCCCGGCGCTGCCAGAAGGCAGGGGCTCGGGGGGCATTGCCGGCTTGTCGGTAGTGTCGTCAGCCATGAGCTCTAGAAGGGTCGAGGAGGGGCCCGCGAGAGGGGCCGCCATCCAGTGAGTGAGCGTTCGTAACCCCTGGATTTCCCTACGTCAATAAGGGAAACGACGGGGTGACAGCCTGGTTGCCTGCATGCTTGGAAAGAGGGGTCTGTGCAGGGCATTCCAGTGCCCCGTTTTGAACGCTTGGGCGCATCGTTTTCAGCCCGTCCCGGGCATGAAAATCAGGGGCCCGAAACATACCCCGGACAGGCCCCGAAAGGGGCCCGAAACGAGCGCCAGAAAGGGCTCGGAAGCGGGCTCCCCAACGGGCTCGGAAGCGGGCTCGGAAACAGCTCTGAAAGGGGTCCGGCGAGGCTCAGGCGGAGCGCGCGGAGCCCTGGGGTCGCAGGGGGGCGGCCAGCCGCTCGGCCTCGGTGCCGATGGGACCTTCCGGGTCCCGCTCCTTGGCCTTCTCGAAGGCCTCCAGCGCACCCGCGCGGTCGCCCTTCAGCTTGAGCGCGACGCCCACGTTGAGGTGCGCGGAGGCCAGGTCGCGGTCCATGGACACGGCCTCGCGGAAGAGGACCAGGGCCTGATCCACGTCACCCGACAGGAGCGCCTCCTTGCCGGCCTGCACGCGTTTCTCAGCGTCGTTGACCAGCTCCACCTGGAAGACGCTGCCGCCCACCACGTTGGCGATGAGCACGCGGAGGATTCCTCCCCAGTAGAACGTGAGCCCCTCGGCGGCCATCACCGCGGCCAGCGGCAGGTCCGGCAGCAGCTGCTTGCCCCGGAACTTGAAGCGCACGCGGGTGTAGCGGCCCTTGTTGGCCCAGTGCACCACCTCACCCTGGAGCTTGCGCAGCCCTTCTTCCATGCGCTTCGGGTCGATTTCGAAGGGCAGGACGCGGCCCACGGGCTCTCCGGACGGCAGGGCCTTCTGGGCCTCCGGCACGGCTTCGGGTTCGGTGTCGAGGACGGGCTCGGCCTCCAGCACGAGCGGACGCGGCTCGGGCGGCTTCGCGGCAGCGGGCGTCGTCGTGGCAGCGGGCGCCTTCGCCGGAGCGGCGGGCGGCTTCGCG
>JBKGHK010000780.1:0-4488 GCA_046520375.1 Pyxidicoccus sp. 3LFB2 | reverse complement strand
CTGGCGTTGGCCTCCAGGTCCGCCTGCAGCCGGGAGCGCCGCTGGGCGCTCTCCACCACCGGCTCCGCCGCTTCCAGCACCGCCGCGGGCACCACCAGCCGCACCATGCCGCCATGCGGCCCCAGCGTCGCGTGCAGGTGGACGGCCAGCATGGGCCCATCGTCACCCAGGCGCGCGGACACCTCGTCCACGCCCCGTGCCACGCCGTCCAGCCGGGGGCGAGGCACCGCCTGCTGCAGCGTGGGCACCAGGACCTTGAGGGCCTCGAGGACGACGTAGCCCATCACGCCCTCCTCGATGTCCGTCAGCGGCCGCAGGCCGACCATCTCCCCTGCCCCGCCCAGCAGCAAATCCACCGCCGCGTGCGCCAGCGCCAGCTCTACCTCCAGCACCGCGCGGCCCTGCAGCGCGCCCGGGGCCAGCACCGCCAGGAAGGTCGGGTCGCCCAGGAAGCGGCGCAGCTCCGCCAGGGGCCGCACTTGCACGGACTCCAGCGACAGGCGCACCGGGGCGTCGAAGAGCGCCTGGAGCCGCGTGGCCACCGCGCCCAGCGTCCCCTGCTCCGGCGTCAGCCAGCGAAGCCGCTCCGCCAGCAGGCCCTGGGCCCGGGACACCTTCTCCAGGTTCCGGAAGGTGAACGGACGCCAGGGCCGCTCCGCCCTCACGGGACGCTCGACGCGCTCCGAGCGCTCCACGCGCTCCGGCCGCTCGACGCGCTCGGACCGCTCGACGCGCTCCGGGCGGGCCTTCAGCTCGCGCACGTCCACGAGCATGGTCCGCTCATGGACTCCGGGCCCGTCGTCGTCGGGCTCCACGCTCATGTCCTCGCCTCGAACTTCAGGTCCTCCAGCCGCAGGCCGCGGCCGCCCAGCGCGGTGCGCAGGCCCTCACTGTGCTCTTCCAACTGCTTGAGCACCTCGCGGTTGGTGCCGCTGAAGGTGGCGGAAATCTTCCCGTTCCGCGCGCTGACCTTGATGGACAGGCCGCTCATCACATCGCCGCGCAAATCAATCTGGAACTCGGCGTTGCCGGCGGCGTTGGTGCCCACCCGGATGCGGTCGACAATCTTCTGGGCAATCTCGCTGGCCAGGGCGCGCAGCCGCTCGGAGCCCGCCATGTCCTTGGGCTTGGCCACCGGCACCGGGGCCATCAGCGCGGGGTTGAAGCGGAAGCCCGGGGCCATCTCCGCCCCGCCCTCCTTCTTGTCCTTGCCGCCCCCGCCGCTGCCCTTGCCGCCGCCCGCGTCGGCATCCGCGCGGATGGCGGCGCCCTTCTCCGCGTTGACCTGCCCCAGGGCGGACTCCGCCTTGGACATGTCCTTGTCACGCGTCTCGGAGGTGCGCTTGTCCTCCTTCGCGCCCGCCGCGCGCGAGCCGGACCCGGGACTCCGAGGCCCCCGTCTCCGCCTGCCGGGCGGCCTGGGACGCGGCTCGCTGCGCCCGCCGCCGGCTGCTGGAGCTTCTCGCCGAACGTCTTGCCCTGCTGCATCGCCTTGGCCAGCACGGAGCGGGCCAGGCCGCCCTGCGGCGGGGCCGGCGTCTGGGGCGCACCGGGCGGCGCGGACGGCTGCTGCGGCTGCATCAGCTTCTGGAAGGCGGAAGCACCCTCCTGGCGCTTCTTGGACTGGCCCTCCGCGAGCTTCTTCTCCTGCATGATGCGCTCGGCCAGGCGCGCTGCATCGCGGTCGTCGTCGACTCGGCTCATGACGTCTTTCCCGAGGGAAGGGGTGGCGGCAGGTTACTTGCGCTGCCGAGCCAGGAACAAGGCATTGCCAATCTCCTCCTGGTTCAGCTCCTCACGCTGTTGGCGCTCGTACTTCACCTGCTTCTGCCAGGTCTCTTTGTGCTTCTCGATGGCCTTGAGCTCCATGGTGGCGTCCGCCATGGCCTGGCGGCGCTGCTCCATGAGGCGCTCGGCCACCTTCACCGCCTCGCGCTGGCGCTCCACGTCCAGCGCCACCTGCGCCTCCTCGTCCTTCAGGCGCTGCTCGAAGCGGCTCATCATGTTCATGCCGTTGATGCCGGCGCCCTTGGCCATGACCTCCTGGAGGTATGCGGCCACCTTCGCCTTGCGCTCGCGCTTGCGCCGCTCCAGCTCGTCGATGAGCCGCTGGAGCTCCGCCTTCTCCTTCTTGTGGGCCTCGACGGCCGCGGCGAAGGCCTGCTCCGCCTCCTCCTTGGCGCGGGCGCGCATGTCCTGCAGCACTTGCAACCGATACGGGGGCATGGTGGCGCCATCCTAACCCGGAATTCCGGCCGCGCACCTCCGGCCCCGGTGTCAGTCCTCGAAGAGGGCGATGAGCTGGGACACCGTGTCCTCGAATTGGGAGTTGGAGTGGGTGTCCTGCTTCAGGAAGTCGATGATGGCGTCGTACTTGTCGATGGCCCGGTCCGTGCGGGGGTCCGTGCCGTACTGGTAGGCGCCCAGGAGGATGAGGTCCCGCTGCTTCTCGTACGTGGAGAGCAGCTCGCGCAGGGTGCCCGCGGCCTTCTTGTGCTCCTTGCTGACGATGCCGCTCATGACACGGCTGAGGCTGGCCAGCACGTCCATGGCGGGCCACTGGTTGCGCTCGCCCAGGGCACGGTTGAGGATGAAGTGGCCGTCGAGAATACCGCGGACCTCGTCGGCGATGGGCTCTTCCATGTCACCGCCGGCCACGAGGCAGGTGTAGATGGCGGTGCACTTGCCCTTCAATGAGTTGCCCGTGCGCTCCAGGATGCGCGGCAGCATGGAGAACACACTCGGCGGGTAGCCCTGGCGGGCCGGGGGCTCACCGACAGCGAGGCCAATCTCACGCTGGGCGCGGGCCAGACGCGTCACCGTGTCGAGCATGAAGAGCACGTTGCCGCCGCGCTCCCGGAAGTATTCGGCAATCGCCGTGGCCACGTACGCGGCGCGCAGGCGCACGAGGCTGGGCTGGTCCGAGGTGGCGCACACCAGCACGGAGCGCTTCATGCCCTCCTCGCCCATGGCGTCCTCGATGAACTCGCGCACCTCGCGGCCACGCTCGCCGATGAGGGCCACGACGCACAGGTCCGCCGTCGTGTTGCGCGCTATCTGTCCCATCAGCGTGGACTTGCCGACGCCGGAGCCGGCGAAGAGGCCCACGCGCTGGCCCTCGCCCACGGTGAGCAGCCCGTCGATGCAGCGCACGCCCAGGGGCAGCGGCTTCTCGATTCGCTGGCGGGTGAAGGGGTCCGGGCAGTCACGGTCCACGGACCAGTCGATGAGCCCCTCGTCCGGCAGGGGGCTGCCGTCCATGGGCTCGCCAATGCCGTTGAGGACGCGGCCGAGCAGTCCCTCGCCGCACTTGATGCTCAGCGGCTTGCCGGTGGGCACCACCTCGCTGTCCGGGCCGATGCCCTGCAGCTCGCCCAGGGGCATGAGCATGACCTCGTCGCCCTGGAAGCCCACCACCTCGGCCTTCACCGCGGTGCGGTTGCGCGTCTTGATGAGCACCAGCTCGCCCACGCGGACGTTGGGCACGCTGGCCTTGATGATGAGGCCCGTCAGCTCGGTGACGCGGCCCCGGACGCGCACCACCTGCGCTTCCTTGATGAGGTCGAAGTAGTGCGCCAGGTCGATGGCCATGCTCGTCTCCCTCTCAGGCCGGCCCTTCCTTCCGGCCGTTCGGGTCCGGAAGGAGGATGTTCTGGAGCATCTCCAGCTGGGTGGGCAGCTGCGCGTCCACCGTGCCGAACTCCGTCTGGACGATGCAGCCCACCGGCGCCACCTCCGGGTCCTCCTTGATGGCCAGGTCCACCGCCCGGCCGATCAACTCCATGAGGACCGGTTTCTTGGCGCGCAGCACCGCCGCCGTCTTCGGGTGCACCCGCAGCACCATGGCCCGCGCGCTGCGCAGGTTGTCGATGGCCGCCGCGCACAGCTCCACCATCAGCTCCGGGTCCTTCTCCAGGCTGCGGCCGATGATCTTCTCGGCCATCTTCAGCCCGAGCGCGATGACGTCCCTCTCGTAGGTGCCGAGCATCTCCCCGGCCTGCATCTTCGCGCGGAGGATGATTTCCGTGGCCTGGGCGAGGCCCTCCTGGCGGCCCTGATCTCGTGTCTTCGCCAGCAGGTCCTCGCGCTCGCGCTGGGCCTCCGCGAGGATGCGCTCCTTCTCGCGCTGGGCGTCCTCGAGGATGGCCTGCGCGCCCTGCCGGGCCTCGAAGACCTCGGCGTTCATCACGCCGGCGCGAGGGGGCCGCAACACGGGCCGCTCCGACGCGAGGCCCGGCTCGACCGTCCCGTCACCTTTGATCACCTTGCCGATAGCCATGCGGTGCTCCTTGAGGGCCGGATGCTAGCGCGTTCCGCCCTTGGGTCCACGCCCACCCGCGCCCGGAGGCACCGGACGGTCCGTGCCGGACGTCGAGCGGGGGCGGCGCTGCACCGACGTGCCCTCTCCCGAGGGGACGGCCGCCTGGCTCGGAGACGTGGTTGCCCGCCCGGCCAGCACCCGGGGAGGCCGCTCCGGCGCGGACTCCT
>JBKGHK010000077.1:0-22860 GCA_046520375.1 Pyxidicoccus sp. 3LFB2 | reverse complement strand
GGGCCCGCCGCCGCCGGAGCTGATGAACCCCGGGGCGCGCCCGCGTGCAGCCGGTGGTGCACGCGGGGGCCCCGTCTGAAGCTCAGGGCGCTACGCGCAGCAGGACGCTGTCACGTGAGTCGCTGGACTGCAGCGTGAAGCCCCCGAAGCTCGCCGTGCCGCTGTAGGCGCCGAAGACGAAGGACCGGCCGTCGGACGCGAGCGCGAGGTGCGGCTGCACGGCGAACTCGAAGTCCTCGGTGAGGCGGCTCATCCAGGTCGTCCAGCGGTGGTTGCCGTCGAGGTTGATGCGCACGAGCGCGAGGGGCCGCCCGGTGGGAGCTGGGGTGCCCGTGAAGTCGCCAGACGCGATGAGCACCCGGGCGCTTCCCGCATCGTCGACCCCCAGCCCATACGCGGTGCCGGTGGTGCGGCGAATCCACCGCTCGGCGCCGTTGGGCTCCGCGGTGATGAGGAACGTGGGGGGCCCTTGCGTGTCCTGGCCGGCCCACGTCACGAAGTCGCCAGTGCCCAGGGCGACGGCGGTCCCCAGCTGGCTGAAGGCCACGTGGTTCAGCGTCTGGCCCACGCCCTTCGCCCACTGCACGGTGCCGTCCGCGCCGAGCCGCCCGAGCACGCCCTCGCCTCCGAAGGCGTCGTACTGGCTGGCCACGATGACGCCTCCGAAGGTGGTGCGGTCCTGGCCGCGCGCCGTGCCGCCCACCAGCACCTCGCCCGCGGGGCCGGTATCCACGGCGTGGGCCGTGGCGTCCTCGGTGTTGGCGAAGCTGCGCACCCACAGCAGCGCCCCGGCGGGCGTGTAGCGCGCCACGAAGCCGGTGCGGCGCTCGGCTCCGTAGGGCCCTGTCACCGGCCCGGCGCCGAAGTCCACCGTGCCGGTGTAGGCGCCCGCCACGGCCACGTGCCCGGTGGGGTCCACGTCCACGGCCTCCGCGAAGATGGCGCTGCCAGGCTGCCGGAGCGCCCGCACGTGCGTCACCTGTCCGCCCGCCGAGAGCTTCACGAGGTAGTCACCCTGGGGCAGCGGGCCGGAGCCCAGGTCCACCGTCCCCCAGCGCCACTTGAGCACGCCCCACGCGCTGCCATCCGGCGCGAAGGCGAGCCGGTACACCACGCCGCTCGCCGCCTCGCCATCCGTGCCACCGCCTCCGGGCGGCGGCGGCACCACCGGCCAGAGTCGCTCCCAGCGGAGCTGGTTGTCGGCGGAGCGCCGCTGCAGTTGCAGCTTCCCGATGCCGCCCCAGCCCATGAGCACGTCACCGCTGCCCGCGTGGTGGGCCACCGCGCCATTCACGTCGGGGTCCAGGTCGTACGAGGACGCGGCGAGCACCTGGCCTCCACTGGAGTCCACGGTGAGGACGAGCTGGGGGCGGGTGCCCGCGTTGGTTGCCTCGCGTGACGCGAAGTCCGCGCCATCGCTGGAGGTTGGCACGAGCACGAAGCCCACCGCGCCGTTGCCGCTTACCTGGGACGTCACGTCGTATTCGAGCCACTGCCCGGTGGACCCACTGCGCTGGCCGAGCGTGCCGCCCTCCCGCGCGGGCCGCGTGTTCCACGTCAGCGTCCACTCGGCCCACGAGGCGCCGGTGCGGTAGAGGGCGGGGCCGCCCGTCGAGCCATTCTCCGCGTAGATGCGCAGCACCGCGCGCGACACGGTGCCCGTGACACCGCTCACCTGGAAGCGCAGGAAGCTCTCCTCGTCGGGCTGCTGGTCCACGTAGAGGTGGGCGGCGGTGCCGAAGTTGCGGGTGGGCTCCGCCGCGCGCGCGGTGGCGTCGGCCGCCGGTTCGAAGCGCAGCGTCTGGGAGGCCGGAGGCGGTGTGCTCTCACGCGTCAGCTCGACGACGAGCCTGGGGCGCTTCGCCGTGAGGCTGCTGTCGCGCGCCACGAAGCTGGTGCCATCGGTGCTCGTGCAGCAGCCGTCGATGCCGATGGGCGACAGGATGTAGTTGTACGTGCCGTCCAGCACATCCCCGTCCTGGGGCGCGGCGTAGGCGTCCACGTAGGTCTCGGCCGCCACCGTGGGGTGGAAGCTGCGGTATTCGTCGTAGTGGTAGCCGCCCGCAGGCATCTGGGGGCGCGTGTTCCAGGTGAGCGTGGACTCGGACCAGCCGGTTGGCCCTTCGTAGACGTAGAAGCCCGTGTTCGTGGCCGCCGTCGCGTACAGGCGCAGGTACATGTTCGAGACCTGCCAGCCCTCGGCGAGCTTCGCGTTCACCCCCTGCACGGCGAAGCGCAGGTAGCTCCACTCCATGGGGCTGCCATCGGAGCGCAGCCGTGTCTCGGTGCCGGCGTTGGTGTCCGGTGTGTCCCGGGACACCGTCACATCCGCCGTGGCGTCGAAGACGAGCTGTAACTGTGTCTCGTCCAACGCCTGCGCCCGCGTCGCGAGCGCATTGTCCTCTCCGCCGGGTCCGCGCTCCTCGCTCGCCGAGGGGGTGTCCCCGGCTTCATCGCTGCCCACCCCGCCACAGCCCACCGCCCCACCCAATGCCGCCACCAACCCCCACGCCCACCAACTCCGTCCGTGCATGCACCCCTCCGTCGTACTGGCGTGCAGGGTGGGGGCGCACTACGGGATGAGGAACCTGGGTTGTTTCCATGCCACCCCTTGTCGGATTGCGCCTGCCTGCCCTCCGGACGGCCCGGATGTCTGGCTTTGGGTCGCCTTCTTGATTTCATAGACCCCTTCCACTGGAGTGGTGCGGCCGGAAGCAGTCGCCCGGGTCGGAGGGGCTCACGTGAGGTCTCACGGGTGGTGGCCGCTGCTGTGCATGCTGTTGGCCGCGTGTGGCGGTGCCCGGCAGGTCGTGCGGCTGGAGACGGGGGAGGGGGCTCCCCTCATTCATGTTCCGAATGCGGTGGACGCCGCGCCGGTGTCGCTGGACGAGGACGACTTCCAGGAGGGCGTGGCGGAACTGGCGCGCGGTGTGCGTCCTCCGGTACGGCCGCAGGAGGCCGCGCGGCGGCTGTTCGAGGTGGACGCACGCGGTGGCACGTATACCTACGAGCCTCGGAGTCGCCGCCTCACTCCGGAGGAGCCTGGTGAGCCGCTGGAGGCGGAGCTGCCAGCGGTGGAGGTGTCGCTGACACGCGCCTATCTGGCCTGGTGCGAGAGGACCGGCAGGGAGGGCGACTGCCTGCGCCTGCTGGTGGAGAGTCCCGTCGTCACCGGTGATGGGCGCTTCGCATTGGCGCTGGGGCTCGCACGGGGCGCCGTGCTGGAGGAGATGCGGGAGGCCTTCAGGGACATGGCGGACCCGGAGGCCCTGGTGGCCGCGGCCCTGTGGACGATGACGATGTACGCGATTCTGTGGACGGTGCCGGAGCCGCTGTCGAAAGGGCTGGCCGCGGCGTTGACGGCGTCGTTCATCGTCTACGTGGGCGTGGACACGTTCAGGGGCCTCATCCAGGGCTTCCGGAGGCTCTGGGAGGAGGCGGAGCGGGCGACGGGCTTCGCTGAGCTGCGTGAGGCCGGGGAGCGCTACGGGAAGGTGATGGGCAGGAATGCGGCGCGGGCGTTCGCGATGCTGGCGATGGCGGCGATGGGGAGCACGTCGACGGCCTTCGCGGCGAAGCTGCCGAAGCTGCCCGGGGCCGCGCAGGCGACGGTGCGGGCCGAGGCACAGGCCGGACTCGTGTACGGAGCCGTGGGGCAGGTGGAGACGGTGGCGGTGACGGCGGAAGGCGTCACCATGGGGCTGGCGCCTGGCGCCGTGGCGATGGCGGCCCGTGGGACGCAGAGTGGGGGCGCGTCGGCTTCTGGCGTCAGAGCCTGGAAGTCGCACAGCGGCTTCAGGAAGGCGATGGGCAAGGCGGGGCCCGGGAAGGAGTGGCACCACATCGTCGAGCAGACTCCGGGGAACGTGCAGCGGTTCGGGCCCGAGTCCATCCACAACACGCGGAACGTTGTGCCCCTCGACAAGGCGCTACACACTCGGGTGAGCGCGTTCTATTCGTCGATCCGTGAAGGTATCACGCGCTCCTCGCGCTTGACGGTGCGGCAGTGGCTCAGCACTCAGCCCTATGAGGCTCAACGAGATTTCGGATTGCTGGCGGTCGAGAACATCAGGAAGGGACTCTGGAGATGACGCTGCAGCTACTCGTAGAGGAGTTTGCCCAGAGTGTCGCCGCACAGACTGATGCGATTTGGAACGGGGATGCCAGGACAGGGAACCGGCACGCCAGGAAGTACATCGCCGTGTTCAAGAAGCTCCGCGAACATGGTGAGGCTGGGATGGACGCTCTCTCCACATTGTTCGCCCACTCCCGCATGGATGTCCGGGTCAAGGCGGCGATCTATCTGCTCAGTGAAAGACCTGCGCTGGCCAGGCCGGTGCTGGAAGAGGCAGCGAAGAGCGAGGGGATGATTCCATTCGAGGCCGCTCAAGCCTTGAAGTATTGGAACGAAGGCACGTGGACTCTGGACGTGGACTGACTTTCACCTGGGCCCTCGACCCGGAGTAGCGCTCCCGCTCCGCGCACAGGTGCTTGAAGCCTCGCGCCGCCCGTGGGAGGAAACGCGCCCATGAGCCACGACGCGCGTGACGCTGACGGAGCCGTGCCCCACCTGACCCCGGAGGAGTTCCGGAAGCTCGGGCACCGGATGGTGGACTGGATTGCCGACTACTGGTCCCGCCTGGAGTCCTTCCCCGTCCGCTCGCAGGTGGCCCCCGGCGGAGTCGCGTCGAAGCTCCCCGCCCATCCTCCTGAAGAGGGCCTCGACGGTGAGCAGGGCTGGGACGCCGTGTTCAAGGACCTGGAAGACGTGGTGCTGCCGGGACTGACCCACTGGCAGGCCCCGTCCTTCTTCGCCTACTTCCCCGCCAATGCCTCCGGCCCCGCCGTGCTCGGTGAGCTGCTGTCCGCGGGCCTCGGCGTGCAGGGCATGCTCTGGTCCACCAGCCCCGCCGCCACGGAGCTGGAGACGCGGGTGCTCGACTGGCTCGCCGAGCTGACGGGCCTGCCTGCCTCCTTCCGCTCCACCTCCGCCACCGGTGGCTGTGTCATCCAGGGGACTGCCAGCGAAGCCACCCTCGTCGCCATGGTCGCCGCCCGCGAGCGCGTCCGCCGCCAGGGCGCCCCCGCTGACTCCGAGTGGGTGGCGTACTCCTCCACCCAGGCCCACTCGTCCGTGCTCAAGGCCGCCATGCTGTGTGGTGTTGCCCGGGGCGCTGACGACACGGTCCATGTGCGCCAGCTCGAGACGGACGCGCACTACGCGCTCCGCCCGGACGTGCTGGAGCGCGCCATCCGCGAGGACCTGGCGGCGGGGCGGCGCCCCTTCTTTGTCTGCGCCACCATGGGCTCTACCTCCTCCGGGGCGTTCGACCCGGTGGGCGCCGTGGGCGCGGTGCTGGAGCGCACGGGCGTCACCGCGGCGGGCGGGTGGCTGCACGTGGATGCCGCCTGGGCAGGGGCCGCGCTCATCTGTCCCGAGCACCGGGGACTGCTGGATGGCGTGGAGGTGGCGGACTCGTTCGCCTTCAACCCCCACAAGTGGCTGCTCACCAACTTCGACTGCAACTCCTTCTATACGCGGGACCGCCGCGCGCTCCTGGACGCGCTGAGCGTGACGCCCGAGTACCTGCGCAATGCCGCGAGCGCGAGCGGGGCCGTCATCGATTACCGCGACTGGCAGGTGCCGCTGGGCCGGCGCTTCCGCGCGCTGAAGCTGTGGTTCGTGCTGCGCCATTACGGGGCTCGCGGCCTGCGGGCGCATGTCCGGGGACACATCCGGATGGCCGGACAGTTTGAGTCCTGGGTGGCGCAGGATGCCCGCTTCGAAATCGCCGCGCCCCGCTCGCTGTCCCTGGTGTGCTTCCGCTTGAAGCCCCAGCCGGGTGAGACGCCCGAGGCCACCGACGCGCGCAACCGCGCCCTGCTGGAGCGGGTGAATGCGACGGGGAAGGTGTTCCTCACGCACACGGTGCTGCCCGCCGTGGAGGGCCGCCCGCCCCGCTATGTGCTGCGCATGGCCATTGGCGGCACGTACACGGAGGAGCGCCACGTGCGCGCCGCCTGGGACGCGCTCTCCGCCGCGAGCTGAACTTGGGTGGGGGCGGGCACGTCGGCTGGCTCGTGCAGATGCAGGGTGTCGCTCAGGGGCCGGAACAGGCGCTCCGTCCCGGCGAATCGCAGCCCCTCGCCTCGCTCCTGCTCCAGGCGGGTAGGGGGAGCCCACTCGGAGGCTCACTCGTACCCGCCGCTGCGCCTGCCCGCCCGCTCGGTGAAGAGCTTGCAACGCGAGCCCTATGGCATCATGCCATCCCGCATGGAGCCCCCTCGCCGCGTCGCGCTCGTCCTCAGCTACCAGTACCCGGGTAAGTACGCCTTCACCGTGCTGGCCGGCGCCGTGGAGTCGGACCCGGCGCTCGCGGACGTGACGCTCCACTTCCCGCGAGACCGCGAGACGCTCCTCGCCACCGTGCGCGAGCGCGCCGACGCGGGGGACACCGTGGTGGCCGCATGGTCCTTTTACTCGGCCAGCTTCGGCCCCGCTGCCGAGGAGCTCGCCTGGGTGCGGGAGCGGCTCGACGGACGCAACGTGCTCTGCATCGCCGGCGGAGTCCACGCCACCGCCGAGCCCCTCCAGACGCTCCAGGCCGGCTTTGACCTCATCGCCGTGGGCGAGGGCGAGCACTCCCTGCGCGAGCTGCTCGGCCGTGTCCTGCGTGGCGAGGACCCTCGCGCCACGCACGGCGTCGCGTACCTCAGGGACGGGAAGCTGGCGCAGAACGGCCGGGGCGAGGGCGTGCAGCTCGACGACTTCCCGCCCTTCGCCGCGCGCAACGCCATGTATGGCGCCATCGAAATCACGCGCGGCTGCATCTACGCCTGCCGCTTCTGCCAGACGCCCTTCATGAGCAAGGCGCGCTTCCGCCACCGCTCCGTGGCCAACGTGGCGCACTGGGCCCGTGAGCTGCGGCGCTCGGGCCGGCGCGACATCCGCTTCATCACTCCCACGTCCATGTCCTACGGCACCGCGGACGAGTCGGTGAACCTGGCCGCCGTGGAGGAGCTGCTCTCGGCGGTGCGCGAGGCCATGGCCCCCGACGGGCGCATCTACTACGGCACCTTCCCTTCCGAGGTCCGCCCCGAGCACGTCACCCCCGAGGCCCTGGCGCTCCTCAAGCGCTACGTGCACAACGACAACCTCATCATCGGCGGGCAGTCCGGCTCCGAGCGCATCCTCCAGAGCACCCGCCGGGGCCATGACGTGGAGACGGTGGTGCGCGCCACCCGCCTCGCGGTGGAGGGCGGCTTCGTGCCCAACGTGGACTTCATCCTCGGCCTGCCCGGCGAGGAGCCCGCGGACGTGGACGCCACCGTGGCCCTCATGGAGCGGCTGGCCGCGCTGGGCGCTCGCGTGCACGGGCACACCTTCATGCCGCTGCCCGGCACGCCCTACCGAGACGCTCCCGCCGGCCGGGTGGACGGGGAGACGCAGCGCAAGCTGGACCGGCTCGCCTCGCAGGGCCGGCTGTATGGCCACTGGAAGCACCAGGCCGTGCTGGCCGAGGGCATCGTCTCGCGCCGCAAGCCTCGCGCGAATCGGGCCTCCACCCCCTGAGCCTCCACTTCCCCGGGCCCGCGTCGCCCGGGGCGTTTAGGATGGGGGCGCCATGTCCTCCGACCAGGCTCCTCCCTATTGGGTCCTCATCTCCGTCCTGTTCAGCTCCCAGCCGCTGACGCCAGCGCTGGCGATGACGCTGCATCAGGCCGCCTACGAGCTGCACCAGCGCGGTGACGGGATGAAGGAGGTGGCGGGCGACATGCTGAGCGGCCGGGTGGTGAACCTGCGCAAGGACGTGTCCCTGGGCGGCATCACCGGCCCGGCCTTCGAGGCGGAAATCGACACCGAGCGGGGCTCCGGCGTGGTGCGCTTCGTCCTCACGCGCCAGGGTCTGGAGATGATGAAGCAGCAGCCCGCCGAGCCGCCCCGGCCGAAGTACCTCAACTAGGCCAGCGGGGCCCTGGCTGTCCGCTCGCTCCCTGCGCGGGGCGGGCGTCCGTCCCCACCTTCGAGGCAAGGCGTCAACGAATCCCTTCCCGAAGGAGCCGCTCATGGACCCGAAGGACGACTACCTCAAGCGCAGTGTCGGCATCCCCCTGGACCCCTCGAAGCAGAAGGACCCGGAGGAGTCGGGCGACAAGGTTCCCGCCGAGGGCCGTGCCGAGCACCTCAACGACATCACCGAGCAGCACGGCGGCCAGCGCACCGAGGTCGACCTGCCGTGGAACGGCGCGCCGGAGCTCCAGGACGAGTACCGCAAGGAGTACGACGAGAAGAGCAACAAGAAGAAGGGCTAGCCAAGGCCCCTGTTAATCAAAAGGGCGGGGGCGCCACTCGCGTGGCGCGCTCCCGCCCTTCTGGCCCGCGACCCTGAGGCGGCTCAGGTGTCGAGGCTGATCTTGTTCTTGTTGCCCATGTGGATGATGGAGTTGCCCAGCGTCGCGGAGGACAGCGCGGCCAGGTCCATCATCGCCTGCTCCTGCTTCGCCTGCTCCGAGCCCGGCTGCGCGGCAGTGGCGCCCGGCGCCTGACCACCCTCCGGAGCGATGGGCCCACGGCCCACGGCCGACAGGTAGGAGTTCATCAGCCCGGAGTGGGGCGAGCTGCCCACCGACGCCAGCGCCGAGGCCACCACGGCGCCCCCGGACGTCATCAGCGGGTCTCCCGGCCGGTTGGCCGCCGCCGACATTCCCCCCTGCTGCACCAGCGAGCCAAAGCCCGTGCGGGCAGGGCCGCTGTTGGCCGGGGTGGCGGGCGTCTGGACCCGGGGAGGCGTGAAGGAGTTGATGCGGCTCATGGTGGCTCCATCGCGGCCCGGGGAGCGCACACCTCGCGCGCTTCAGGCCTCTCTCCCCATTATCGCCCAGGCCCCGCCCGAAGTTGCGTCCCCCTCGAAAAAGCCCGAAGGCCGCGGAGTTACGGGCGTTTCCACCCGTAAACCCACGGCCTTCAGGTGTTGCAGTCCAGGGCCTTCTCAGGTCCCCGGCAGACTCTAGAACTGGTGCGCCTCGGTGGACTCGTGCAGGGCGAGCGTGCTGGCGTTGCCGCCGGAGATGACCTCGGCCACCTGGTCGAAGTAGCCGGTGCCCACCTCGCGCTGGTGGCGCGTGGCGGTGTAGCCGTCCTTCTCCGCGCCGAACTCGGCCTGCTGCAGCTCGCTGTAGGCCGCCATGCCGCGGTCCTTGTACTTCCGGGCCAGCTCGTACATCGCGAAGTTCAGCGCGTGGAAGCCGGCCAGGGTGACGAACTGGAACTTGTAGCCCATGGCGCCCAGCTCACGCTGGAACTTGGCAATCGTCGCGTCGTCCAGGTTCTTCTTCCAGTTGAAGGACGGCGAGCAGTTGTAGGCCAGGAGCTTGTTCGGGTACTTCGCGCGGATGCTCTCGGCGAACTTCTTCGCCTGGGCCAGGTCCGGGGTGCTGGTCTCGCACCACACCAGGTCCGCGTACGGGGCATACGCCAGGCCGCGGGCAATGGCGCAGTCCAGGCCACCGTTGAGGCGGTAGAAGCCCTCGGCGGTGCGGCCGCCCTTGCGGTCGATGAAGGCGTGGTCGTACTCGTCCGCGTCGCTCATCAGGAGCTTGGCGCTGTCCGCGTCCGTGCGGGCGACGACGAGCGTGGGCACGCCCATGACGTCCGCCGCGAGGCGCGCCGCCGTCAGGGTGCGGATGAAGTGGCTGGTGGGCACCAGCACCTTGCCGCCCATGTGGCCGCACTTCTTCTCGCTGGCCAGCTGGTCCTCGAAGTGGACGCCCGCGGCGCCCGCCTCAATCATGCTCTTCATAAGCTCGAAGGCGTTGAGCGGGCCGCCGAAGCCGGCCTCCGCGTCCGCGATGATGGGCGCGAACCAGTAGCGGTCACTGCGGCCTTCCGCGTGGTCAATCTGGTCCGCGCGGCGCAGCGAGTTGTTGATCTTCTTCACCACGGCCGGAACGCTGTCCACCGGGTAGAGGCTCTGGTCCGGGTACATCTGCCCGGCCGAGTTGGCGTCCGCCGCCACCTGCCAGCCGGAGAGATAGATGGCCTTGAGGCCCGCGCGGACCATCTGCACCGCCTGGTTGCCCGTCAGCGAGCCCAGCGCGTTGATGTAGTCCTCGGTGTGGAGCAGCTCCCAGAGCTTCTTGGCGCCCATCTCCGCCAGCGTGTAGCTGATGGTGATGGAGCCGCGGAGCTTCTCCACGTCCTTCTGGGTGTAGTTGCGGGTGATTCCCTCGAAGCGCTGGGCGTGGAGCTTGGCGTGAGGGGAGGCTTCGGTGGTCGTCGGCGTGGCGTCGTACATCGCTGGCTCCTCGCTACAGTTCTGAAGTGGTTGGCTGAAGTACCGCGGGTGGGTTCATCTGCGTGTCGAGGGCCTCGTAGGCCGGCAGGGTGAGGAAGTCTTCGAAGGTGGAGGCCGTGGACAGCTGCTCGAAGAGGACGCGGGCGCGCTCCAGGTGGGCGGCGCCGTAGCGCTCCTTCGCGCCCTCCTGGTCGATGCGGGCCATCTCCTCGCCGAGCAGGGTGCGGAACAGCTCCGCCGTCACCTTGCGGCCGTCGTCCAGCGAGGCGCCGTGGTGAATCCACTGCCACACCTGGGCGCGGGAGATTTCCGCGGTGGCCGCGTCCTCCATCAGGTTGTAGAGGGGCACGCAGCCCAGGCCGCCCAGCCACGCGGCGGTGTACTGGATGCCGACGCGGATGTTGTGGCGCAGGCCGTCCTCGGTGCGGGTGCCGGACGGCACCTTGAGCAGCTCCGCCTCGCCGATGCGCACGTCCTCGCGCTTGTTGGCGAGCTGGTTGGGGCCCTTCATGTGCTCGTCGAAGATGGCCTTGGCCACCGGGACGAGGCCCGGGTGGGCCACCCAGGTGCCGTCGTGGCCGTTCTTCACCTCGCGCAGCTTGTCGGTGCGGACCTTCTCCAGCACCGCCTCGTTGGCCGCCGCGTCCCCCTTGATGGGGATGAAGGCCGCCATGCCGCCCATGGCGTGCACGTTGCGGCGGTGGCACGTCTGGATGAGCAGCTGCGAGTAGGCGTTGAGGAACGCCTTGTCCATCGTCACCTGCCCACGGTCCGGCAGGACGACGCCGGTGTCGGACTGGAGCGTCTTGATGAAGCTGAAGATGTAGTCCCAGCGGCCGCAGTTGAGGCCGGCCGAGTGCTCGCGCAGCTCGTAGAGGATTTCGTCCATCTCGAACGCGGCGGGCAGCGTCTCGATGAGGACGGTGGCCTTGATGGTGCCGCGCGGGATGTCGAGCTCGGACTGGGCCAGGTGGAACACGTCGTTCCACAGCCGGGCCTCCAGGTGGCTCTGCATCTTCGGCAGGTAGAAGTACGGGCCGGTGCCGCGCGCGAGCTGCTCGCGGGCGTTGTGGAAGAAGAAGAGGGCGAAGTCGAAGAGGGAGCCGGAGATGGGCTTGCCGTCGATTTCGACGTGGCGCTCGGGCAGGTGCCAGCCGCGGGGACGCACGAAGAGCACGGCCGTCTTCGGGTTGAGGGCGTAGTGCTTGCCGCCCTCGGCGGTGAAGCTGATGGTGCGGCGGACGGCGTCGCGCAGGTTGAGCTGCCCGCGCACCACGTTGTCCCAGGTGGGGCTGTTGGCGTCCTCGAAGTCCGCCATGAAGACGTTCGCACCCGAGTTGAGCGCGTTGATGATCATCTTCCGGTCCACCGGGCCGGTGATTTCCACCCGGCGGTCCTGGATGTCCGCGGGCAGCGGGGCCACCGTCCAGTTCCCCTCACGGACGGCCTTCGTCTCGGGCAGGAAGTGGGGCCGCTCACCCTTGCGCCAGGCCTGTTGCACCACCTTGCGGCGCTCCAGCAGGGCCTCGCGGCGCTCCGCGAAGGCGCGCACCAGCTTCGCGACGAACTCCATCGCCTCGGGGGTGAGCACCTCGGCGTAGTCGGGGTGCCAGGGCCCCTTCACCACCACCCCCGCGCCGAAGGACGGGGTCTTCATCGAAGGGGCTGCCGCGCTCATCCGGACTCCTTGGCCTGATGCGTTGTAAATCGCCTCGACGGTCCAGAAAATGGATCTCCCGAGGGAGGAAGGGAAGTGTTGGTGAAGTTCTGCCTGCTTGCCTGTAATCCTGTCAACAAGGTTGGGATTAAATCTGTAAATCAACAAACGGGCTGTGGGGGCCTCACCCACCCGAAAGGGGGCGCCACCCGGGGCGCAATTGGAAGCGCCAGCCTTCGTAGGTAGGAATGCGGGCCGCTGACGCCAAGGGGCTTCGCCAGGGAGTGACGCACCATGGACGCAATGAAGCGCTGCACGGGTTGCGCGGAGGAGATGAGGCTGGAGGCGCGGAAGTGCCCGCACTGCGGCTCGCGCACGGAGCCACTGCACCGGGACGTGGAGGGCAAGAAGCTGTTCGGGGTGTGCGCGGCGCTCGGCCACCACTTCGGCGTGGACGCGGCCCTGGTGCGCGTGGGCTTCGTCGTGGCGCTGGCCATGTCCTTTGGTACAGCGATGCTCGTCTACCTGCTCCTGTGGGCCTTCACTCCGCCCACCGCCGTGGGGACGGCGCCCCTGCAGCGCAGCGTGGACTGGCTGTCCAGCCTCGGCAATTCGGACACGCCCGAGGTCGAGAAGCGCGTCTAGACGTCGCATGCTTCGGCCGGGGCCGAAACGTTGGCCCTGGCCGGGCCCGTAGAAGCTCCCCACCGCGACGCGCTGGCGCGTGGCGGTTGGAGGAGCCCCTGGATGTCGCTTCCGAAGAATGCGGTCGCCGCGGCGACCTGGCCGGACCCGTATCCCTTCTACGCGGACCTCGTCGCTCGCAGGCCGCTCTACCGGGATGAGGCGCTGGGGATGTGGGTGGCGTCGAGCGGCCAGGCGGTGAGCGCCGTCCTCTCGGCCCCCGCCTGCCGTGTCCGTCCGCCGACAGAGGTGGTGCCCCGCGCCCTGGGCCCGAGCGCTGCTGCGGTGTTCCGGCACCTCGTACGAATGGACGACGGGCCTGTCCACTGCCCGATGAAGCAGGCCGTGTCGTCATTCCTCGGGGCGCTCGGCTCGCTTGCCGGGCGGCACGGAGCGGATGAGGCACGGCGGTGGACGCGCCTGTTCTCCGGACCCGGGCGGCTGCACGCGCTCACCTTCCAGCTGCCGGTGTCCGTGGTGGCGGGCCTGCTCGGGCTTCCCCCGGACGTGTTGCCCCGGGTTGCTTCCTGGACGGGGGACTTCGTGCGGGGAATCACGCCGGGCGCGACACCGGAGCGGCTCGAAGCGGGCGAGCGCGCCGCGCACGGGCTGCTGGAGGTCTTCCGCGCCACGCTGGCCTCGGACGGTGGGGGCCCGCTGGCCCTGCTCGCGCGACAGGCGGAGCACTTCGGCGCGCCCTCGCAGGAGGCGATGCTGGCCAACGCCATCGGGCTGCTGTCGCAGACGCATGACGCGACGGCGGGTCTGCTCGGGAACACCCTGCTCGCGCTACTCTCGCGGCCGGCCCTGCTGGAGGCGGTGCTCGCGAAGCCCGGGCTGTTGCCTTCCGTCCTGGACGAGGTGCTCCGGTATGACCCGCCCGTGCAGAACACGCGGCGCTTCCTCGCGGAGGACGCCGTCGTTGGCGGACAGGCCATGGCCGCGGGCGACGCGGTGCTCGTCGTGCTGGCCGCCGCCAACCGCGACCCGGCCTTCAACGTGGACCCGGAGCGGTTCGACATCGAACGGAAGGACCGGCGGAGCTTCACCTTCGGCGCCGGGGTGCATGCCTGTCCCGGCGAGGCGCTGGCGAAGGCCCTCGCTCAGGGCGCCGTCGAGGAGCTGCTCACTGGAGACCTCGGCCCTCTTCGCGAGGCGGCCCGGGACGTGGCCTTTCAGCCTTCCGTGAATGGACGCATCCCCCTGTTCCCCCGTGAGGCCCGCTCATGATTGCCGTCATCTTCGAGGTGCGTCCCCATGCGGACGGCCGGCAGGAGTACCTGGACCTCGCGGCGGGACTTCGGCCGCTGCTCGAACACGTGGACGGGTTCATCTCCATCGAGCGGTTCCAGAGCCTGACGGACCCGGGGAAGCTGCTTTCGCTGTCGTTCTGGCGCGACGAGAAGGCCGTGGAGACGTGGCGCCAGCTGGAGGCGCACCGCGCGGTGCAGGCGAAGGGCCGGGCCTCCGTCTTCGAGGACTACCGGCTCCGTGTCGCTGGCGTGCTCCGGGACTACGGCATGTCGCAGCGAGACCAGGCGCCCGCCGACAGCCGGGGGTTCCACAAGGGCTGAGGCGTCAGGGCAGCTTCGGCCGGATGATGCGAGGCGCGTCCGGGTTGATGTCCAGGAGGCGCACGCCGTCGCCCTCCCGCACGGTGCCGGCGCGCAGCACCTTCGCGAGCTGGCCGCGCCGGCCCCAGCTGTCCTTCAGCAGGCCCGGCCGCAGCGCGTCCAGCTTCCAACACGGCACGCACGGCTCCGTCAGCTCCACCACCACCTCGTCCCCCAGCGCCAGCCGCTGGCCCGGGGGCAGGGTGTCCAGGGGAAGTCCCTCCACCAGCACGTTCTCCTTCAGCGCGCCCACGCCCACGTCCAGCGCCGCGCGTGAGGCCTCGTCCAGGAGCAGCACCTGCCGCTTGTGGCCGAGCGCCCGCTGGGAGTGGCGGTCTCCCTCCAGGCCCCGTCCCTCCACCGCCCGGGCCTCGGGGACTCGGAGCATGGGCGTGCCCCGTGCCTGGGCGAGCAGGAGGGCTCGGATGGTGCCGGTTCCGGTTGCGAGGGGAGTGCTCACGGGACAACGGTAATCACGCGGGGCCCGTGGCCGCGAGGCCCGGCCTGTTATGCGCTGACGCCCCGCCGTCCACCCTTTCGAGGAGCCCCGCGCGTGAGCACCAAGAACGTTCGCATCGAGAAGGACACCTTCGGCCCCATCGAGGTGCCCGCCGACCGCCTCTGGGGCGCCCAGACGCAGCGCAGCCTCCAGAACTTCGCCATCTCCACCGAGCGCATGCCGCCCGCGCTCATCCGCGCGCTCGTGCTGGTGAAGAAGGCCGCCGCGCTGGTCAACATGGAGAACGGCTCGCTGCCGCGCGAGAAGGGTGACGCCATCGTCAAGGCCGCCGACGAGGTGCTGGCCGGCCAGCACGACGGCGAGTTCCCCCTGAGCATCTGGCAGACGGGCAGCGGCACCCAGACGAACATGAACTGCAACGAGGTGCTGGCCAACCGCGCCTCGGAGCTTCTCGGCGGCGAGCGCGGTGAGGCCCGCAAGGTCCACCCCAATGACGACGTCAACAAGGGGCAGAGCTCCAACGACGTCTTCCCCACCGCGATGAGCGTGGCCGCCGCCACCGCCCTCGTCGAGCACGTGCTCCCCGAGCTGAAGTCCCTCCGGGACGTGCTCGCGGAGAAGTCCCGCGCCTTCAAGGACATCGTCAAGATTGGCCGCACCCACCTGCAGGACGCGACGCCGCTCACCCTGGGACAGGAGATCAGCGGCTACGTGGCCCAGCTGGAGCACGCGCGGGGGCACCTGGAGCGGACCCTGCCGCACCTGTACGAGCTGGCCCTGGGCGGCACCGCCGTGGGCACCGGGCTCAATGCGCCCAAGGGCTACGCCGAGCGCGTGGCGAAGGAGATTGCCCGCCTCACCGGCCACCCCTTCGTCACCGCGCCCAACAAGTTCGAGGCGCTCGCCGCCAATGACGCGCTCGTCCAGGCGCATGGGGCCCTGAAGGGGCTGGCCGCGGTGCTGTTCAAGGTGGCCAATGACGTGCGGTGGCTGGCCTCCGGGCCGCGCTCCGGCCTGGGGGAAATCACCATTCCGGAGAACGAGCCGGGCAGCTCCATCATGCCGGGCAAGGTGAACCCCACCCAGAGCGAGGCGCTCACCATGCTGTGCGCCCAGATCATGGGCAACGACGTCGCCGTCAGCGTGGGCGGCGCGTCCGGCAACTTCGAGCTGAACGTCTTCAAGCCCCTCATCATCCACAACACCCTGCAGAGCTGCCGGCTGCTGGCGGACGGCATGCGCAGCTTCCGCCTCCACGCCGCCGTGGGAATCGAACCCAACATGCCGCGCATCCGGGAGAACCTGGAGCGCAGCCTGATGCTCGTCACCGCCCTCAACCCGCACATCGGCTACGACAACGCCGCGAAGATTGCGAAGAAGGCCCACAAGGAGGGCAAGACGCTCAAGGAGGTCGCCGTCGAGCTGGGCCTCCTCACCGCGGAGCAGTTCGACCAGTGGGTCCGCCCCGAGGCGATGACCGGCCAGAAGGACTGAGGCTCCCGGGCTCGCGGCCGGTGGGCGCCCGGCGCTCCCGGCCACACGCCGGTTGCCTGCTCCCTCGTCCCTCCAGGGTATGTGCGGGAAGGTGGGCCCGGCGCTCTCGCCCCGGGCGCGCCCAACCGTGGGGCAGCGTACGCTCCGGGAAGAAGGGACGGGCGCGTCAGGGGGAGGGGGATTAGGGTACTGGGGCCATGAACGTCCCCTTCGTCATTGAGACCACGCACCGCGGCGAGCGGGCGTACGACCTCTACAGCCGGCTCCTCAAGGACCGCATCATCATGCTGGGCACGCCCGTCAACGACGACGTGGCCAACATCATCGTCGCCCAGCTGCTGTTCCTGGAGTCCGAGGACCCCGACAAGGGCATCAACCTCTACATCAACTCGCCCGGTGGCTCCGTCACGGCGGGTCTGGCCATCTACGACACCATGCAGTACGTGAAGTGTCCGGTGTCCACCATCTGCGTCGGGCAGGCCGCGTCCATGGGCGCGCTGCTGCTGCTGGCCGGTGCGAAGGGCAAGCGCTACGCGCTCCCCAACAGCCGCATCATGATTCACCAGCCGCTCGGCGGCGCGCAGGGCCAGGCCACGGACATCGACATCCAGGCCAAGGAAATCCTCCGCCTGCGCAGCTACATCAACGGCCTCATCGTGAAGCACACGGGCCACACCGTCGAGCGCATCGAGAAGGACACCGAGCGCGACTACTTCATGAGCGCCGAGGATGCCCGGCAGTACGGCCTCATCGACGAGGTGGTGGAGAAGCAGCGCATCATCGCCCCCAACGCGGGGAAGTAGCCTCCCTCGCCGCCCCCGCTCCAGCCGAGCGGGGGCCGGACGGGCCGGGGACGCTCCTGACAGGGCGATACCGCCCGCCCCCGGTCATCCGTACCTTCGAGGCGTGGCCGCGGCGTACCTGCCCGGCGCCTCGCATTCCCGCCCGCGTTCCCGCGCAGGCTCCGCGCTGGAGCCCCGGGCAGGCGCAGGTTCTGCGTGCTCCGCGCGCCCGCTCCCTCGGCTGCGGGTGGCATGACGCATGCTCAAGCTTGGGGCATGCCCCCGCCCCGCATTCTCGTGACTCTTGGTTCCCTCGTGCCCGCGCTCATGGCCGGCCTCGCGTGCGGTACGGTCGGCACGGGCCGGCCGCCCGAGCCTCCCTCGGCGTACTCCATCCAGCAGGAGCTCGGACAGCGAGACGTCATCCAGGCCGGGCAGGAATACGCCCGGAACAACAGCCTCATGGTGGCCGAGGCCAGCGAGGCCATCGAGATACGCCCCAACTACTGGCGGCTGCGCTTCGGGCTCCCGGACCAGCCTGGTCGCCTGCTGGAGTTGGAGTTCGACGAGCTGGCCCGCCGGGTGACGCGTGCCCAGGAGATTGAAATCATCCCCGGGGATTTGCCCAACGACTCGGCCCAGGGCGGGAGCGGAGGCGGCGTGCCGGCCGCGGGCCAGGGCAACCGGGGCCCCGTTCCCTGAGCGTCAGGGGCCGGTGTCCTCGTCCTCGGGGAGGCCGGTGGGCAGGCCGTCGATGCTGCGCGTGTTCTTCTGGCGCCGGTATGTCTTGAGCCCCTCGGGGCCCTTGGCTTCGGCCCACTTGATGAGCGTGGGGCGCTCACCGGTGTACTCGTAGAGCGGGACGCCGTAGCCGCAGGAGGTCTGCACGAGCTCGATGTCGAGCTGCACCATCTGCCGGGCGCCCAGGGGCTCCACGCCGCCGAAGTCCGAGGCCAGCAGCCGGGTGTACTCGGGGCCGCCGCGACGGAGGATTCGGCTGCGTCCATAGAGGCGCAGAATCAGGGGGGGCCCCTCGAAGGCGCAGAACATGAGGGTGAGCCGCCCGTCCGCCAGGGAGTGGGCCGCCGTCTCGTTCCCACTGCCGGTGAGGTCGAGGTAGACGACGGCCTTCTCACCGAGGACTCGGAGCGCGTCGAGCCCCTTGGGCGAGAGATTCACGTGCCCCATGGACGCGGCGGAGGCGGTGAAGAACAGCCGCTGGCGCTGGATGAACTCCCGGTGGGCGGGCTCGAGGTGCGGGAACTGCTTGGCCACGACGGCGGTCCTCCTGCCGCGCGCAGGCGCGGCGGTGAGCGCATGCTAACGGCCGTGTCGTCCGCCCCGCCATCCTTCAGGGGATGACCCGGCGCCGCCGGAAGTCGTCGAAGATGCGCAGGAACATCGCTTCGGTGTCGACGTACTCGTGGAAGCCGAACCGGCGGGCCTTGGTGCCGTCGGCCAGCACGTCGTAGTCCCAGGCGAAGACGAAGTCGCCGAAGCGCCAGGACGACACGTCCTTGTAGGAATGCCGCTCCAGCCCGTGCTTCTCCTGCATGGCCTTCCACAGCGGTTCCTTGTCCGCCATGACCACGTCCAGCGACATCGGCAGCGGCGGGGCGACCTCCAGCTCGAAGGAGCGGGCAAGCTTCGGCCACAGCTCGCTCCACCGGAACAGGTCCCCGTTGTTGATGTTGAAGGCCTGGTTGGCGCAGCGCTCGTCGGTTGCCGCCCACACCGTGGCCTTCGCGAGCAGGTCCGCGTCCGTCATCTCCAGCAGCTTGTCGTACGCGCCCGGCTTGCCCGGGAAGCGCAGTGGCAGGCCCAACTCCTTCGAGATGGCCGCGTAGACGGCAATCACCATGGTCAGGTTCATCGGGTTGCCCAGCCCGAAGCCGCAGACCACGGACGGGCGGATGGCGGACCAGCTCCATGCCTTGCCCTGTTGCCGTGCTTCCAGGAAGGCCTGCTGGTCCACGTTGAACTCGGGCGGCATGTGGTGCGCGTCCGTCTCGCGGGCCGGTGTCTTGAACGGGCCCAGGTGCGCGCCGTAGACCTTGTAGCCCTGCATCAGGCTGACGTGGCGCAGGCCGGACGCGACGGGCTCGATGGCGTCCACCACGTTGACCAGCATGCCCAGGTTGGGTGGCACCAGCTCCGCCCAGGTGGGCCGGTCCTGGTACGCGGCATAGAAGATGTGCGTGACGTGGGAGAGCCCGCCCAGCTTCGCGCGGGTGTCCGTCCGGTCGAGCAGGTCCACCTCGACGTAGCGGACGCGGCCCTCGGATGCGCCGCCGCGCCGGGATACGCCGATGACGTCCCAGTCGCCAAGCCCCGCGAGGTGGGTGACGAGGTTGCGGCCGATGACTCCCTGGGCGCCGACGACCAGGGCGACGTTGCGCTGTGTGCTCATGACGCTCTCTCCTGTGGACGGGTGCCTGCCGCGCGGCGGTGGCGGGGGAGCCACGCACGAAGGGCGCTGGAGGCATGCGTCGCGGCGACAACCGCGAACGCACCTGATAATGGGCGCGGCATCGCTCGTGGGCCATGCCGCCGCACGGCACAGGACTTGTGAGGTGAACTCACGATGGCGCGTCTGGACGTCAACCGCTCAGGGGAGATGGAGGTGTTCGTCCGGGTCGTCGAGCTGGGCGGCTTCTCCGCCGCGGCGCGCGCGTTCCGGATGACGCCTTCCGCGGTCAGCAAGCTGGTGGCACGGCTCGAAGGCCGGTTGGGGGCCCGGCTCGTCAATCGCTCGACGCGGCGACTTCAGCTCACCGCCGAGGGCGTCACCTTCTACGAGCGCAGCGTTCGCGTCCTCGCGGACCTCGACGAGGCCGAGCGCGGGGCCGCCCCGAGTTCAGCGCCGCAGGGCCGGCTGCGCGTCAACGCCAGCGTGCCCTTCGGGACGCACTTCCTGCTGCCGCTCGTGCCGGAGTTCCTCGCACTCCATCCCGCCATCACCCTGGACCTCGTGCTGACGGACGAGGTGGTCAACCTCCTGGAGGAGCGCACGGACGTGGCCATTCGCAGCGGGCCGCTCAAGTCCTCGGACCTGGTGGCGCGCAAGCTGGGCGAGACGCGGATGGTCGTCGTCGGGGCGCCCGCCTACCTGAAGCGCGCGGGGACTCCGGCGACGCCCAGGGAGCTGGAGCGGCACAACCTGCTGCGCTTCGGCTATGCGCGAGCGGTGGAGGGGTGGCCCTTCATGCACCGGGGCTCCGAGGTGGTGATTGCTCCCGTCGGGAACACGCAGGCGAGCAATGGCGAGGCGCTGCGCCAGCTCGCGCTCGGAGGGCTTGGCCTCGCGCGGCTCGCGGCCTTCCAGGTGAAGGAGGACATCGCCGCCGGGCGGCTGGTGCCCGTGCTGGAGGACCACAACCCCGGGGACACCGAGGCGGTGCATGCGGTGTTTCTTGGCGCGGGTGGGCCGCTGCCCGCGCGCGTGCGCGCCCTGCTGGACTACCTGGCCGCGAAGGTCCGGATGGACTGAGCGCCTGCTACGTGGCCACGAATGGCAGGTGCTCCCTGGCGAGCGCGTCGAACGCGCTGCTCTGGGACTTCGCGAGCCTTCCTCGATGGGATGACGGCCCTTCAGGGGCCGCGGCGCTCAGCCGGGCTGGAGTCGCAGAACAGCAGCTCCGCCGGAGCGCCCACGCGGCCCACCAGCACCGCCACCTGCCCGTAGGCGCAGCCGAAGCGCTCGGCCTCCGCGCGTGGCAGGCCGGGGACGAAGAGGCTCTGCTCGGACCAGCTCCCGTCCTCCGCCTCGCCGATGGCGGCGGCCACCACCTGGCCTCCGGCGACCAGCTGGGAGATGAGCCGCTCCTGCGCGCGGCGGTTCTCGTCGTCGCCGCGCGGGCGCGAGCCCGGGTTCCAGGCCGTCAGGAAGGCCCACTCCCGGTGGCCGCGCGCGGTGAGCGCCGCGTCCAGCACGGGGTGGAGCGCTCCCACGCGGAGGACCAGCTCCTGCCCTCCGGTGGTCGCGTGGGGACGGACGACATAGCGCGTCGTCCGGTAGGCCTCCGTCAGCCGCACTCGCTCGGGGTGGGTCATCCCCCCAGTGTCGCGCCCCCGCACTGCCGTTGTCAGCCCGGGGTGGGCCGGAAGTGTGGACATCTGTGCGCGGGCCCTGGCGCGTGCCTCAGGGCGAGGGCTTCACTCCGCCCGTGACGCGCTTCACTGTCTGGCCCGCGGGCAGCGAGTCCCCGGGCTGCACGCCGTTGATGAGGGCCACCTCCTCCACGGGAATGGTGGAGGGGTAGCGCTGGTGGAACTCGCGCACCGTCATGGCGCTGGGCAGCTTCACCAGCTCGATTCGCGCCGGCTGCACGTTCAGCACGGCCGGGTCCGTCAGCTCGCCGAAGCTGGTGAAGGTGGCGCGGAAGGCGCCGTCGTACGCGGGGAGCTGCTCCGCCACCGTGTAGCCCAGCAGCTGCAGCGTGCCGCCTCCGTGCGTGAAGAAGGTGGTGACGCCGCGGATGACGCCCTGCTGTGTCTGCGCCTGGAAGTACGCCGTGCCCTGCGGGTAGCCCTCGGCGGCCGCGCTCAGCGGCTGGATGCCCTGCTGCGAGAGGAAGGTCCGAAGGGCCTCCTGGGGCGCGAGCTTACCGGCCGGCGCGAGGCCCAGAATCGCGTCCTCCTTCGGGCTGACGGCGAGCACCGCCTGCGTCTGGTTCGCCGTCTTCCACCCCTGCGGGAAGGTGAGCTGGAAGCGCAGGCCCGGGTGGAGGAAGCGGCTGCCCTGGAAGAAGCCCTGGCGCGGGTCCTCGCCGTAGGCCATGCCCTGGAGCATGGCGAGGTACTCCTCGCGGCCCTGCTTCAGGCGGCTGACGTCCACGTTGGCCTTGGCGGCGCGCGCGCGTGCATCCTCCACGCGGTCCGCCGGGTTGGGGTGCGTGGCCAGCCAGGAGGGCAGGGCGCCGCCGCCGCCGGCGGACTCACCCACGCGGCCCAGCGTGGCGAAGACGTCCGCCGCCTCGCGCACGTCGTAGCCGGACTCCAGCATGTAGCGGAAGCCCAGCTCGTCCGACTGGCGCTCGTCGTCGCGGCCGTGCTTGAGGAAGAGCAGCTGGAGGCCCACGGTGGCCAGGCCGCCGTACTTCGCGATGTCCTCGCTGATGACGCTGCCCACCACGAGGCCGAACTGCGCCAGCTGCGCCTTGGAGAGCTGCTCCACCGAGTGCCGCGCGGTGATGTGGCCGATTTCATGCCCCAGCACCGAGGCCAGCTCCGCCTCCGAGTTGAGGTGGGTGAGCAGCCCGCGCGTGACGAAGACGGGGCCGCCGGGCAGCGCGAAGGCGTTCACCACCGGGTCGTCCACCGCCTGCACGCTCCAGGGCAGGTCCGGCCGCTCGGAGCGCTTCGCCATGGGCAGGCCCACCGCCGCCACGTACTGCTGCACCTTCGCGTCATCGAGCAGGCCGATGGACTGTTGCACGTCCTGCGCGCCCTGCTTGCCGAGGGAAATCTCGTCGTTCTGCGAGACGAGGGACAGCATGCGCTTGCCGGTGGCGGGGTTGCGCACACAGGCGCTCATCGCGAGGAGGAGCAGGGGCAGCAGCACCCGGAGTCGTGGGGCCATGAGACCTCCTGAGAGGGGGAACCGGCCCCGGGAGGGCCGGGCCCGGGGCGGAGTCCGACTTAGGGCAGCGGCGCCAGGACGACCACGGGAGGTGTGGGCGGGGTGTCACTGTCGGACAGTCGGGCGCGCGGACGGGCCGGAGTTCCGTTAGCGTCGCTTCCGTCCCGGCGAGGCTGCGCGGGCAGGAGGTGGCTGGAATGGACACGCTCGACGCACGGATGGAGCGGCTGGAGCGCCGCCCGACTTCCTCTGTCGCGGGCTGGACGTGTCCATCCTCCGCGACCACCAGCGCCG
>JBKGHK010000779.1:0-4488 GCA_046520375.1 Pyxidicoccus sp. 3LFB2 | reverse complement strand
CGGCGCTTCCTGGCCCGGCAGCGGCTGGAGGTGCGGGGGCACCGCGTCGTCGTCCTTCAAGTCGGAGTCCAGCGCCCGGGCCTCGAAGGCGCCCACCGAGCGCAGCAGGCGCAGCGCGGCGACGGAGGCCTGGAGCCGCTCGTTGACGAGGCCAATCTCCGCGCCGGTGAGGGCGGTGTTGGCGTCAGCGACTTCCAGGTAGGTGGCCACGCCGGCCTTGAAGGAGACGTCGGTGAGGCGCTGGGACTCGCGCGCCAGCTCCACCGTCTGCTCCGCCTTGAGGCGGTTGGCGAGGGCGCTCTGCAAGTCCAACTGCGCGCGCTTCACTTCCTCGCGCGCGGTCAGCTCGGCCTTGCGGTAGTTGGCCGTGCTCTCCGCGATGCGGGCGGAGGCCTCGCTCAGGTTGGCCTCGCGCAGGCCGCCGTCCCACAGCGTCCAGGAGGCCGCGAAGGTGATGGCCCAGCTCTCCGGAGGAGCCCCGAGCGCCGCGGCGTTGACGATGCGGGCGGCGCCGGAGACACCCAGCGTGGGCAGGTAGCTGAACCAGACCTGGCGCTTGCCCAGGCGCGCCAGCTCCACCGTCTCCCGGGCAGCGGCCACGTCGGCGCGCGCCTCGAGCGAGCGCTCCAGGAGCTGGTTCGTGTCCGTCTTCTCCGGCACCTGCGGCTCGGGCGGAGGGGCCACCGTGAACTCCGCGTCGTCGAACGCCAGCAGGGTGGCGAGCACCAGCCGGGCGGAGGCCGCCGCGTTCTGCGCGCGGATGAGGTCCTGCTCGGCGCGGGACAGGTCCTGCTCGGCGCGCAGCAGCGCCACGCGCGTCACCGTGCCGGCCTCGAAGCGCACGCGGGTGTCCTTCGCCCGGGCGGCGTTCAGCTCCACCAGCCGCTCCTGCACCGTCACGGCCTGCGACTGCGCCGCGGCGCCGTAGTACGCCTGCGCCACGCCGAAGAGGATTTCGCGCCGCGCCTGCTCCACGTTCAGCTCCGCCACGCGCTCCGACTTGTAGGCGGCGGCGATGGCGGCCCACAGCTGCGGGGCGATGATGGCCTGCCGCACCTCGAGCTGCGCCTGCCGCTGAATCAGCGGCTGGATGGTGACGGGCACCGGGCCGTCGGGGGTGGGGAAGGTCGCCGTCACCGACGTGTTGTTGCGGATGATGGCGGCGTTGGCGGTGATGGTGGGCAGGTAGCCCGCCCACGCCCTGCGCGAGGCCACATCCGCCTGCTGCAGGCGGGCCTGCGCGGCCTTCAGGTCCAGGTTCTCCTTGCGGGCCCGGGAGAGCGCATCCTCCAGGGTCAATACGGGCGGCGGTGCCGCGGCCAGGGTGGTGGTGGCCGCCAGGGTCAGCGCCAGAAGTGAGCTCATACCGCCTCTACCTCCTCAGGGGCTCGCGCCGGCGCGAGCCCGGGACGTCCATGGATGGACTTGCTACGGGTTGTGTCTTCACTCCGAGCGACGGGCTTCTCACCCGGGTACCTTCGGAACGACAGGAAAAAGGCGGCGCGCGTCATGCCGGGGCTAATAGGACTCATCCACCGCATGACGACCGCTGCCCTCCTGCCTTCCAGGGCCCGGACGCATAGGCCATGACGTCGGAAATTGGAAGCTCCGGAATGTATTAATCGTCAAAGGTTGATGAAGTCAATTGTTTAGGTGCTCCGGGGGAATTACATTGAAGGCATGAGCAGCGAGCACCTGGAGCGGAAGACGAAGTCAGCGGACTCGCGACGACGCACCGAGGCCGCCACGGAACCGGAGAAGCGGGATTTGCCACGGCAGGCGTGGACGCTCCTCTTCGAGCTGATGCACGCGCACATGCGCGACTTCCCCGCGCTGGCGGCGGAGTTCGAGCTGTCGCCAGTGCAGGCGCACGTGCTGAGACAGCTGGGCGAGGCGCCGCTGGCGATGAGCACCCTGGCGGGCTACCTGTCCTGCGACGCGTCCAACGTGACGGGCCTGGTGGACCGGCTGGAGGCGCGCGGGCTGGTGGAGCGGCGCAGCTCCGAGCAGGACCGGCGGGTGAAGATGCTGGTGCTGACGGACGCGGGCGCGGCGCTGCGCGAGCGGCTGCTGGAGCGGCTGGCCGAGCCGCCCGAGGCCATCGCCGGGCTGGCGGACGACGATTTGCGCACCCTGCGCGACATCATGCGCCGGGCGCTGCACTCGCAGTAGGCGAAGACGGAGCGGCCACGCTCCCCGGGGAAGGGGAGGGCCGCTCAGTCCAGCAGGAAGGTGTACGAGTACTTCATCTCCGTGGAGACGGCCTCGCCGCCCTTCACGGCGGGCTTGAAGCGGAAGCGCCGAATCGCGTCGCGCGCCGCCTCGTTGAGCCCGTAGCCCGGCCCGTTGAGAATCTTCGCGGCCACCACCCTGCCCTCGTTGTCGATGGTGATGGACAGCGTCACCGTGCCTTCGATGCCGGCGCGGCGGGCCTCTTCCGGGTAGGGAATCTTCACCTCGGAGGCCACGGTGGGCTCGGAGTCCACCTGGTAGATGGGCGTGTACTTCGGCGCGCTGTACCCCTTCACCTCCTTGGGGTCCTTCGCGGTGCGGTCCACCTTGCCGTAGGACGTGTTGCCCACGGGCGCGGCGAAGGTGCCGGCGCTGGTGGTGGACGACATCGTCATGCCCACCACGAGCGGCGGAGGCTTGGCCTGCGGCTCCGGCGGGGGCGCGTCATTGGGTGGCGGGGGCGCGTCCACGGGCGGGGGCGGCAGCGGCTTGGGGGCCTCGGCCACCTTGATGGGCGGAGGCTTCACCGGCTTCACCTTGGGCGGAGGCGGCTTGGGCTCCTCCTTCTTCTCCTCGGGAGGCGGCGGCGGGGGCGGCTTCTGCACCTCCACCATGACCAGCTCCACGGGGCGCTGCGCCACGGGGCGGGGCTTGTCGGCCATGCGCTCCAGCAGCCAGAAGCCGCCGCCGTGCACCACCAGCGACACGAGCAGGAAGATGCCCACCGCGGCCGTGGAACGATCACGGCGGGGAGGGGGCAATGACGCGCTGTCGAGGACCGCCTGGCTCATGGGCTGACGTCTCAGGGCACGGCGGGCGCGGCCGCGGGGGCCACGTCCTTCTCGATGTTGAGCGCGAACTTGGCGATGCCCTGGCCCTTCACCACGTCGATGAGCCGCATGACGCGGCCATAGGGAATCGACTGGTCGGCGCTGATGATGGCCCGCGTGTCCTTGTCCTTGGCCACCTGCTCCGCCACCTTCGCGGACAGGTCGGCCTCGCTCATCTCGGTGCCGTCGAAGAAGAGCTTTCCGTCCTTGTCCAGCACCACGTTGACCAGCCCCTGCACCGTCTCACCGCCATTGGCGGCGCGCGGCAGGTCCACCTCCACCGTCTCGCGGACGATGAAGTTGGCCGTCACCATGAAGATGATGAGGAGCACCAGCACCACGTCCACCAGCGGCGTGACGTTGATGCCGGTGATTTCCTCGTCGTTGTCCTGCGCCCCTCCGGCCATGACCTAGCGGCCCTCGGCGGCGCGAGCGGCCGCGGTGGACGCCGGGCGCTCGGCGCGCATGCTGCCCACCAGGGCGTAGCCCAGGGCGTTGGCGCGGCTGGTGAGCGTCTTCAGCTGGCGGTTGAAGATGTTGAAGGCCACCACGGCGGGAATCGCGACGGCCAGCCCCACCGCCGTGGCGACGAGCGCCTCGGAGATGCCGGCCATGACGGTCTGCTGCATGGCCGCGCCCTTGGACCCCATGGCGCCCAAATCATGGAACGCCTTGATGATGCCGAGCACCGTGCCGAACAGGCCGATGAAGGGGGCGTTGTTGCCCAGCGTGCCGAGGAAGGACAGGAAGCGCTCATACTGAGGACGCTCGCGGGCCATGGTGGAGGCAATCACCTGCTCCACGGTGTCCGCGCCCTGGTCGGTGGACGCCAGCGCCTCGCGGACGACGGCGGCCTCCATGCCGCTCTTGCCTTCCACGGCCTTGCGCGCCGCCTCGAAGTCACCGCGGGCGAGGCGCACCGCCAGCCCTTCCGAGTCCGGCAGGCGGTGGCGGGAGAAGTACACGGCCCGCTCCAGCATGATGGCGATGGAGAGCACCGAGAGGATGACGAGAATCCAGAGCACCCACTCGGCGGAGGTGAGCGTCACGCCCAGCAGCTTGCGGCTGAGCCAGCCAAGCTCGGAGTGACCCGTCTGGGACAGGAGGAGGTAGTGCGTCATGAAGGGAAGCCTGGGTGAAGGTGGGCTACGAGTCTTGCGTAACCCGGTTGCCAACTCGCGCGCCCATCTCTTGTTCCCCTGGCGCGGAAAGTCAAATGCAACGGCCGGGTGGGAGGCCTTCCGCCTGCTGGGAGACGCGAGCGCGGGGCGGGGGAGGGTGGGGGCACGTCCCAGGTACGCCCCAGGGCCCAGGGTGTTTCCGGCGTCAGCGTGTGACGCCCGGGTGACTTCCGACCATGCCAGCCATGGGCTGCTGGCACCCCTCTGCCGCCCCCACCTCAGGGGCCGGCGGGGAGGTCAGAGCG
>JBKGHK010000778.1:0-4492 GCA_046520375.1 Pyxidicoccus sp. 3LFB2 | reverse complement strand
CGCGGGGAAGCCGGTCAGCTTCGGCCCCAGCGGGTGCGCCTTCACGCGCGCCTCGGCCTCGTCCACCTGGCCGGAGACGAGCAGCCCCTCCACTTCCAGCTCCAGCAGCAGGCCGCGCGCCTCCTCGCGGTGGGCGCCGGCCGGGAAGTCCTTGAGGTACGCGAAGAGCTTCATCGCGCCCGACGCCTTCGCCTGCGCGAAGGCCTGGCCGTCCAGCCGCGACTCCACCTCCTGGCGGCGGGGGTCATCCGGCGAGGCCTTCAGGTAGTCCGCCAGCTTCGTCGGGTCCTCGGTGGTGGCCAGCTCGCGGGCCTCGGCCTCGGCCAGCAGGCGCTTCGCCTCGTCACGCTGCGCGCCGTCCGGGTGCTCGTGGAGGAACTGGCGCCAGGAGGCGACGGTGTTGGCCTCCTTCGCGGCGTTGAAGCGCAGGCCCTCCAGCAGCGTCTTCGCGGTGCGCGAGGGCGCGTCGTCCGGGTGCGCCTCCAGGTAGCGCTTGTAGGCAATCACCGTGTGCAGCCGCTTGGCGTCCTCGAACTCCAGCTCCGCCAGCCGCGCCTCGGCGGCGTCGACGTCCGGGTGCGAGGGGTTCTCCCGGAGGAACGCGCGGTACGCGTCCACCGTGTCGGTGCTCGCGGCCCGATCGTACGGCGAGGGGATGCAGCTGGTGGCCAGCAGCAGGACGGCGAGGGCTCGACGGAGGGAGGCCATTCACCCCCAGCAATACCGCACCGGCGCCCACCCGGAAACCCGAGCGCCTACGGCCGGTTGCCTGGGTAGGTTTTTTGACGACACACGAACTCCGGCCGAGCATGGCTGCCCCAGGACGCTACAGGGAGGTCGCTCCATGAGGACGGTTGCGCTGACGGGAATGCTCGCGATGCTGGCGACGGGGTGTGCCACCTCGGGCGCGCCCCTGGAGCCCTGGCTGGACTCCTACAGCCTGCGCTACCGCTCCGCCTCTCCGCCCGCCTTCCCGCGCGAGGCGCTCTCCAGCCCGGTGGTGGCCGCGAAGCAGGCGCGCCCGCCGAAGCGGACCGAGGTGGCCACCCAGGAGCCGGCCCGGGCCCCGGTGACGCCGGTGTACACCCGCGCGCCGAAGAAGCCCGCCGTCACGCGGACCACGGCCTCCGCGCGCCCCACCCCGCCGTCCTCCAACCCGCGTGAGACGGTGCTGGCCACGGCGCGCGCGCTGGTGGGCAAGTCGCAGGTGACGCTCAACGGGCGCAAGTACCCCGCCGACTGCACCGGCCTCATCGAGGGCGTCTATGCCCAGGCCGGCATCACCTTCAAGGGGACGCTCAAGCCCGGCGACAACGGCGTCACCGCGCTCTACCGCCACGCCCGCGCGAAGGGCCGCGTCTACACCGACGGCCGGCCGGTGCCCGGCGACCTCGTGTTCTTCCGGGAGACGTATGACCAGAACCGGGACGGCCGGCGCAACGACGGGCTCACCCACGTGGGCATCGTCGACGACGTGGGCGCGGATGGCACCGTCACCGTCATCCACCGCGTGCGCCGGGGCGTCGTGCGCTACCGGATGAACCTCGACCGCCCGCGGCTGCAGAGAGATCCGAAGACGGGCCAGGCGCTCAACGACTACCTGCGCCACCCCGGCCCCAACCGCGAGCCCGTGCTCACCGGCCAGCTCTTCTCCTCGTACGGCAGCGTGCTGCCCGCGGCCCCCGCAAAGCCGAAGCCGGTGCCGGTGGCGCTTCGCTGAAGCCCCACCCGCACCGGCTGTTGGTCCTCATGACCCGGTATCCCCGAGGCCCTGACGCACCGGGCCCCGGGAACACAACGCCGTCACCTCAGGCGCGGGCCGTGCGGTCCCACGCGGCGCGCTGCGTGTTGCGCAGGAAGCGCCAGAAGCCCACGACGATGGCCAGGTTCATGGTGACGAAGTAGTAGGCCACCGAGGCCGCCCGCTTCGCGGTGCCCCGCTTCAGCACGCCCGTCTTCCCCAGGTAGGCCAGCGCGTAGAAGAGCGTCTGCCCGAAGAGGGTGAAGCGGTAGAACATGCTGTCGAGCAGGAAGACGTTGGCCAGCAGCGCCAGGCCCATCAGCGCGGGCGCGCACCAGCGCAGCAGCTTGTGGGACCAGAACGCGAAGGCAGGGAAGCCCGCGGTGGGCAGCAGCAGGCCCGGCACCATGCGGAGGCTCTGGAAGTTGCCCGCGGCGATGCGCGCCCGGCGGCCGAACTCCTTGCCGTAGTCCTCCGTCTCTCCTCGTGAGCAACGGCCTGCTCCTCGTAGACGACCTTGTAGCCCTTCTCCAGGATGCGCAGCGGAATCACGAAGTCGTCGACGATGGTGGACGGCGGCAGCGCGGTGAAGAGCGAGCGACGGATGGCGTAGAGGCCTCCGTTGGCTCCCACCACCGCGCCGCGGCGACCCTCGTACATCTTGATGAGGGACTCGTAGCTCCAGTAGGCGCTCTCCTCGTAGTCCTGCTTCGTCGGGTTGTAGAGCTTGAGCTTGCCGCAGACGGCGCCGACCTCCGGGTCATCGAAGTGGCGAACGAGCCGTTCAATCGCCTCCGGCTCGATCATCGTGTTCGCGTCCGAGAGGACGACGATGTCGCCCTTGGCCATGGGGATGCAGCGGTTGAGCACCGTCGTCTTGCCCGCGCGAGCCGCGGGAGACAGGCGCACCCGCCCGTCGGGGCAGTTGCGGACGATGTCATCCGTGCCATCCGAGGAGCCGTCCGAGCCGATCAGCACCTCGAACTTCTCCGCCGGGTACTGCAGCGCGAGGCTGTTCTCCAGCTTCTGCTGGATGCAGGACACCTCGTTGTACGCCGCGACCACCAGGCTGACCGAGCTCTTCGGCCCTGCCACGCGCGCTTGCTGCCTGCGCACCCCACCGCCCCGCATCGCCCGGATGTTCTGGGCCACTTGCGCCGCCCCATCGAGCACGAACAGGCTCAATGGGTAGAGAAAGTACGTGTGCGCGAGCAGTAGCGCGGCACACCAGAAGAAGACCTCCGCCATCGACCATGCCTCCCAGTACCCAGTCCTCGGACCTGCACGAGGGCTAAGCAAGACATGCGCCAGCCGCTGGAGGCTTCAGCCGCCCGCAAAGCTTCAGACGGGCGATGGATCAGCGCGTGAAGGACTGGACTTTCTCCAGTCCGGGAGCGCGAGGGGACGGTCGTCGTTTCAGGGCCTGGCGGGGGGGCTGAGCTGCGCGAGCAGCTTGCTTGCCAGCTGGTGGTTGGGGTTGAGGGCCAGCGCGTCGTCCAGCAGCGAGCGGGCCGTGTCCGGCTGGTTCAGGCGCAGGGCCAGCCGGGCGCCCAGGACATAGGCGCGCAGCAGCGAGCGGTCGTCCTGGCGCAGCCGGGCCAGCTCCTGGGCAACCCCCACCAGCGAGTCCGGCGGAGAGCCGGAGCTGAGCGCATACTCGGCCCTCGCCAGCGTGCTCCACGTGTTGGACGCGCCCTCCGCGTTGCGAAGGCGCTCGGCCAGCGCCAGCGCGTCGGGGGCCACCGTCACCCCGGCATGGATGGCGCGGGCCTTCAGCCGGGCCACCAGCGCGGGAGCGGGCTCCACCTCGGGCGCCGAAGCGAGGACGGCCCCCAGCTTGTCCAGCTCCTGGCGCAGGGAGTCCACCTCGCTCCGGATGGGCGTCATCTGCCCGGCAACCTCCGCCAGCTGCTTGTCCAGCAGGGCGTCACGGGCGGAGCCCTTCTCCCGGTTCAGCCTGTCCGCGCGGATGCGGAGCTGCTCGAACTCGGCCTGGAGGTCGGACATCCGCAGGGCCAGGGCCACCGTCAGCTCGGCCTGGGCCTCGGTGTACTTGGGGTGCGCGGCGTTCAGCGCGCGCAGGCGCTGGATGGCCTGCTCGCGCGAGGCCGGGTCGTCGCGACGGAGCAACGCCGCCGCCCGGTCCTTGTCCTCCACCGCCGCCGCCGGCATTTCCGAGTTCCGGTCTCTCCAGGCCGGGTAGGCCAGCACGGCCTCAGCACCAGTCCCGCCACGATGACGATGGGCAGCAGGCGCTCCCGGCCCGCCGGACGCCCGGAGTCGAACGACTGACGACCGCCGGAACCGGACGAAGCCCGGCTCGCCGCGAGCAGCTCTGGCGGCAGCTCCACCGCGGGGCGGCGCAGGGTGCTGCCCGTCCCGGAGACCGGCTCGGCGGCCCCGGGGCCCTGGGAGGCCGGACCGAAGGACAGCAGCGTGGAGGAACCCACCGGTGCGGGGGACTCGGAGGGCTCCGGGGGCAGTTGGATGCCGGCGTCCTGTCCGGAAGCGGGGGCCGTCGCGCCGAACAGGGCCGTGCGACCGATGCCAGGGCCCTGGGACGCTGCGCTTGGAGGCGGCACGGCCCCCTGGCTGTCGAGGGGCGGGATGGCGGGCACCGCGCCAAAGGCCTGCGTCACCCCGTGGGGCGGAGCGGCCTTGGGCGGGAAGATGCTGGACGGCCGCGAAGGGGCGCCGGGTTCCTGGGCGGGCACGGGCGGCACGCCGATGACCCGCTCCGAGCCGACAGGC
>JBKGHK010000777.1:0-4498 GCA_046520375.1 Pyxidicoccus sp. 3LFB2 | reverse complement strand
GGCGCCCTCGGCGAGCTTCCACCGCAGCACCACCTTGGACGGGTCCACGGCGGGCCGGGCGGGCGCGGCGGGGGCTTCCGCCTCGGGGGCGGGGGTGTCCTTCATCCCCGGGGGACGGGGAATGGGCTCCATCTTCCCTCGGGGTTCTTCCTTGCAGGCGAACAGGGACAGGGCGACGACCAGGCCGGACAGGCTTCGCTTCACGCGGGGACGCTCCTCTGGAGTACCTCGCGGGATATCGGAGCATGTGAGGACATTTCAAGTCCGTCACCCGGCCGCGTCACCTTCGGCCCTGTGGCGCTCCCTGGGCGAGGTAGACGTCGACCTGCGCCTTGACGCGCCCGGCGAAGTCGGGGTTGACGCGCTCCATGATGGCCCACTCCAGTTCCAGGTCCCGGCGGATGACGGGCCGGGCGGAGCGGCCCAGGACGGGCTCGACGGCCAGGAGGACGGTGGGCGTGGTGTTGGGCTGCTCGTCGGGAGTCGCGGGGGCCGTCGACGCAAAGCCGGGGAGGAGCTGCGTCCGGGCGGGCGTGTTGGCGGCCATCTCGTAGGCGCGCACCACGAACCGGCCGTCGGGAAGCTTGCGGCCCTCGATGTAGCGGCGGGACCAGGCGGACCAGACGTCGAAGTTGCCGGTGACCTTCCACGGGGTGTGGAGGAACAGCGGGTCCGTGCTGGGCAGCAGGGCGTAGCCGCGCTCGCCCAGCAGCTCCTCGGCGGCGTCCATCACCTGCTGCGCGGGCAAGTCGTAGACCACGTAGCTGCTGGTGCGCTCCAGCAGCGTCTTGCGCGGGCTGCTCGCGCAACCCGTCATCAGCAGCGCGCCAACCACCGCCACCAGCCAGGGCTTCGTCTTCATGGAGGGCTCCGTCCTCGTCAGTCGTAGGGACCGCGGCGTCCAGGACGGGGGCCCCTTCGCGCGGTGCATGCCGTGAAAACGAGGGGGGCGGAGGCGCATATCGCGTGAGGTGGCGCCGGACAGGGCTGCACCGGGGGCGGGCCGATGAGCCTGGAAGGAACGTTCGTTCCAGGGGCCGCTTCGTGCCGGTGCCGCTGGAAGGAACGTTCGTTCCGCGTGCGGCGTGCCGTGCCGGTACCCCCTGAAAGGAACGTTCGTTCCGCGTGCTGCGTGCCGTGCCGGTGGCCTCGGAAGGAACGTTCGTTCCAGGTTCTCTGGCTGTGCCGGTGCCGCTGGAAGGAGCGTTCCTTCCAGGCGTTCCCTTGCCGTGCGGCCGTCTCCCGAGCCTGGGTCAGCTGCGCGGCGCGGCCGCCCGGGCCAGCCTGTCTCGCACGGCGATGCCCAGGCCGCTGGCCTCGGGCAGGCAGGCCACCAGCACGTCATGGCCCTGCTCATCCGCCTCTCGCAGCCGCGCGTACAGCACCCGCGCGGCTCCGGCCGGGTCCTCCGGCACGTCGAAGCGCGGCACATCCGACGGCAGGCCGAGGCTCTCAGGTCCCAGCACACCCACGCGCAGGCCCTGGGCCCGCAGTGCCTGCACCCGCGCCAGCGCCTCGCGAGGCTCCGCCAGCACCACTCCCGCGCGTGGCGCGTAGTGTGACGCCAGCGAGCCCGACACGCGGACCTTGGACTCGGTCCGCACTGGCACCTTGCGCCCCAGCACGCGCTCCACTTCCTCCGCCGCCAGCCCTCCGGGGCGCAGAATCGCGGGCTCCTCCGAGCTCAGGTCCACGATGGTCGACTCCACGCCCACCGTGCATGGCCCTCCGTCCAGCACCAGGTCCACGTCACCGGCCAAATCCCTCGCCACGTGCTCCGCCGTGGTGGGACTCACCCGGCCGAAGCGGTTGGCGCTCGGCGCGGCAATCCCTCCACCGAGCCTCCGCAGCACCTCCAGTGCCATGGGGTGATTCGGCACCCGCAGCGCCACCGTGTCCTGTCCCCCCGTGACGGCGTCCGTCGCCCTCGACGTGCGCGGCAGCACCAGCGTCAGCGGGCCGGGCCAGAACGCACGGGCGAGCCGGTGCGCGGCCTCGGGCACTTCGCGTGCCCAGGTGGCCAGGTGCTCGACGCCGGGGATGTGGACGATGAGCGGGTGGGTGGCCGGGCGGCCTTTGATTGCGAAGACGCGGCGCACGGCCAGCTCGTCCTCGGCGTTGGCCGCGAGGCCGTACACCGTCTCCGTGGGCAGGGCGACAACGCCGCCGCGCCTCAGCAAATCCACTGCGCGCTCGATGGGGTCCGGGGTAAGCATGCGCGGCCACACTGTCGCCCCGGGAGGGAACATGGGCAAGTCGCACGTCTTCGATGCGCGCAGCCAGATGCCGGTCTCCACCTCGGAGTTGTTCACCTGGCACACCCGCGAGGGGGCATTCGAGCGGCTGTCTCCCCCCTGGGAGCGTGTCGAAGTCCTGGAGCGCACCGGCGACGGCATCCGCGAGGGCGCCCGCGCCACCGTCCGCCTCAAGGTCGGCCCCATCTCCCAACGCTGGGTGGCCGAGCACGACGTCTACGTGGAGGGCTCCCACTTCCAGGACACCCAGGTGTCCGGCCCGTTCTCCAAGTGGGTCCACACCCACCGGATGCTGCCCGACCCGGCGTCGGCCACGTCCTCCATCCTCCAGGACGCCATCGAGTACGTCCTGCCCGTGGGCCCGCTGGGCAGCGCCTTCGGCAACGGCTTCACCCGCACCAAGCTGTCCCGGATGTTCGCCTACCGGCACCGGGTGACGCGCGAGGACCTGCGCCGGCATGCCGCCTTCGCGGGGCAGGGGCCGCTCACCGTGGCCATCACCGGCGCCTCGGGCCTGGTGGGCTCGTCGCTGACGCCCTTCCTCACCACGGGTGGCCACCGGGTGAAGCGCATGGTGCGCGGGAAGGCGGACGCCGCGAAGGGCGAGGTGTCCTGGGCGCCCGACAAGGGCCAGGTGGACACCGGCGCGCTGGAGGGCGTGGACGCGGTGGTGCACCTCGCCGGTGCCAACGTCGCCGGCCAGCGCTGGTCACCCGAGTACAAGGAGGTCATCCTCAAGAGCCGCACCGAGGGCACGCGCACGCTCTGCGAGGCCCTGGCCCGCATGCAGCGCAAGCCAAAGGTCCTGGTGTGCGCCACCGGCACCGGCATCTACGGCGACCGGGGGGACGAGTCCCTCACCGAGGAGAGCGCCCCCGGCACCGGCTTCCTCGCCGACGTGTGCCGCGCCTGGGAGGCCGCCACCGCGCCCGCAGAGGCCGCGGGCATCCGGGTGGTGCACCTGCGCATCGGCCCCGTGCTGGATGCGCGCGAGGGCGCCCTGGCGAAGATGCTGCCCGCGTTCAAGGCCGGGGGCGGTGGCCCCGTGGGCTCCGGCCAGCAGTGGTTCAGCTGGGTGTCCCTGGAGGACGTCCTCGGCCTCATCCACTTCTCCCTCTTCACCGAGGCGGCGCAGGGCCCCATCAACGCGGTGGCGCCCGGCACGGTGCGGCAGGTGGACTTCGCCCGGACGCTCGGCCGGGTGGTGAAGCGTCCGGCCATCTTCCCGGTACCAGGCGCCGTCATCCGGACCCTCTTCGGAGAGATGGGCCAGGAGACGGTGCTGGTGGGGGCCCGGGTGCTCCCCACGGCCGCCGGGCGGCTGGGCTTCTCCTTCCTCCTGCCCGACCTGGAAGACGCGCTGCGCTTCACCCTGGGTCGCACGACGGCGGGGCCGGAATACCGCCATGAATAGCCAGTTGGTCGCTTGACATTCTCCACGGCTGCGCCAGAAAAAATGCCGCTTCCGAAGGGGAGAGGACACCTGATGATCCAGGTCGAAGGGCTGACCAAGTACTACGGTGAGCACGCGGCCATCCGCGAGCTGGCCTTCACCATTGGCCAGGGCGAGGTCATCGGCTTTCTGGGCCTCAATGGCGCGGGCAAGTCGACCACGCTCAAAATCCTGGGCTGCGTGCTGCTACCGACCTCCGGGCGCGTCGTCATCGACGGCCATGACGTGGTGAACAACCCGCACGAGGTCCGGCAGCGCATCGGCTACCTGCCAGACGTCCCACCGCTCTACGAGGAGATGACGGTGGGCGAGTACCTCGCCTACGTCGCCCAGCTGCGCGGCGTGACGGCGAAGGACACCCCGTCCCGCGTGGGCGAGGCGGAGGAGAAGACGGGGCTGCGCGAGGTGGACGGCGAGCTCATCTCCACGCTCAGCCATGGCTTCCGCCAGCGCGTGGGCGTGGCGCAGGCGCTGGTGCACAAGCCGGCGCTGCTCATCCTCGACGAGCCCACCAGCGGCCTGGACCCCCGGCAGATTGTCGAGATGCGCGACGTCATCCGGGGCCTCAAGGGCACGCACACGGTGCTCGTCTCCAGTCACATCCTCCCGGAGATTTCGCAGACCTGCGACCGGCTCCTCATCATCCACAAGGGGGCGCTGGTGGCGCAGGGGACCGAGGAGGAGCTGGGGACGAAGATGGGCGGCGGTGGCGCCATCGAGCTGGAGGTCCGGGGCGACAAGGCGCGCGCCGTGGAGGTGCTCAAGCCCTTCGGCGCCGTGGACGTGGGCC
>JBKGHK010000776.1:0-4505 GCA_046520375.1 Pyxidicoccus sp. 3LFB2 | reverse complement strand
CAGGAGCGCGGCCCGCTGCGCATGGACGCGGAGCGCTGGCGCGCCTGGTGGGGCGAGCGGGAGGTGGTGCTCACCGTCACGGAGTTCCAGCTGCTCGCCACGCTGCTGCGGGTGCCGGGGAAGGTCTTCACGCGCGATGAGCTGATGACGCGCGTCTATGACGATGTGGTGGTGAGCGACCGCACCATCGACAGCCACGTGCGCCGCGTCCGCCAGAAGTTCGCCGCGGCCGGCGGAGAAGTCATCGAGACGGTGCATGGCCTTGGCTATCGGCTCGCCCTCCCCTAGCCACCGGGCGCGCCCGCGCCTGTGGATGGTCTTCGCCGCGGTGGGCGTGGCGGGCTTCGTGCTCACGCTCGCGGGCCTGTCCTTCGTGCGCGTCTACGACAACCAGCTCATCCGGCAGACGGAGTCGGAGCTCATCGCCCAGGGCGCGGTGCTGGCCGGCGTCTACCGAGAGCGGCTGCGCGACGCGGTGGGCGTCCAGGACTACGGCCGGGAGCGCACCGCCCGCTGGCCCTTCCCCATTCCCGACGACAAGCGGCTCAAGCCCATCCTGCCGTCGCTCAAGGCCTCGGACGCGTCGCTCCCGCCGGACGAGACACCGGCACCCTCGCGCGTGCCCGCGGAGCCCCATGCCCGGGAGGTGGGCGCGAGAATGGGGCCGCTGCTCGAACACGTGCGGACCACCACCCTGGCCGGCATCCGTGTGCTGGACACGGAGGGCGTGGTGGTGGGCAGCAGCAGCGCGGAGCTGCTGGGCACCTCGCTGGCGGACCGCGCGGAGGTACAGCGGGCGCTGCGCGGCGAGCCCGCCAGTGTGCTGCGCCGTCGCTATGCCGAGCCCGAGGACACGCCCCTGGCCTCGCTCAGCCGGGACACGGGCATCCGCGTCTCGGTGGCCATCCCCGTGCTGGAGGGGGAACGCGTCTGGGGCGTGGTGGTGCTGGCGCGCACGCCGATGACCTTCGCCAAGGCCACGTATGCGGACCGGTGGAACCTGACGGCCACCGGCCTGGTGCTGGTGGCGGCGGTGGCGCTGATGGGGGCGCACCTCTTCGCGGACACGCCGCTCACGGGCTTCACGCCGCGCACCTGGGCCGTGCTGGCGGGGCTGGCGCTGGTGCCGCAGCTCATCGGCCACTCGCTGCTCAACGCCTCCGTGCGCTACCTGTCCACGCCCTTCGTCGCCGTGTCCACGCTCGGCGAGCCCGTGCTGGCCACGCTGTGGGCCGTGCCGCTCCTGGGCGAGAAGCCCGACTGGGTGCAGCTCATCGGCGGAGGCATGGCCCTGGTGGGCGTGGTCCTGATGGCGCGCGAGGAGTCCCTGCGCAAGCCCCCGCCTCCCGACATGGTGCCCGCGGCGGATTGATGCGCGGGCGCCCGCACGCCCCACTCCAGGGGCGTGCGGGCGTCACCATGCTCACTCCAGCGGCATGTGGCCCGGCTGGGAGAAGCCCTTCTTCATGGGCGCCGTCGGTCCACCGTTGAGCACGCACGCGCCGCTGATGGGCTCGCTGATGCCGCAGCCCGCCTTCGGGTTGCCCCAGTCGGCAGTGATGTTGAGCCACTCCAGGCTCCCGGTGTACGTGCCCATGGGCTGCCAGGGGAAGATGACCGGCTGCACCCACCCGTCCCAGGCGATGCCTCGGTCGGTGTCGTCCGCGAGGAAGTCCCTGTTGGGAAGGCGCTTGTAGATGTGGCGGGCCGCGTCCCGGTAGAGCCCGTGCGAGCCGTGAGCCGCGTAGACCTCCGGGTGGAAGTCCACGAGGCCCAGCCACTTGGCGCCGTACCCGAAGGTCTCTCCGTCCGCGTGCTGGCTCAGGTACACCGCGTCCGGCCGGTTGTCCTTGAACCTCACCGTCACGTGCTCCCAGTCGCCCACGTGGTTGCCGAAGGTGGAGTAGCCGCCAAAGCACCCCAGCGGCCCGTAATCGCCGATGCACACGCGCTTGCCATTGTTGTACGGGTAGAAGGTCCAATAGATGAGGTCGGTGACGTTCGTGGGCAGGCCGTTCTCCGTGCGGTGGACGATCTCCACGTACATCGGCACGTGGTGCTGGTCCGGCCGCACGCCATCGAGGAACGCCGGGTCCGTGCAGGAGTTACAGCCCAGGCCCTGGTTGGTCACCAGGTGGCCGTCCTCCTCGTGCACGTTGTCCAGGAAGTGCTCGACCGAAGAGGGGAAGTAGGACTCCTCACCGTGCAGCCAGACGCGGGGCGCGAACTGGAGCGCCGTCTGGCTGTCGACGGGCAGTCCCATCAGCTCCGGGTTCGCGGTGGCGCTCTTGTTGAGGACCCAGAAGCGACCGGAGTCGGGGTCCCCGTAGTGGTCCTGGCTCTTGAAGGTGGACAGGCTCAGCCCCCGGTAATCACGGGGCTCCGCCTGCCAGACAGCCACGTCACCGTTCGCATGCGAGCCCTTGTCGTTCCACACGTAGCTGGCATTGCCCGGGAGCACGTACTCGCTCTTCACGCACCGCATGAGGTCGGTGGAGGGCTCGTCGTAGTTCAGCACGGTGATGGAGCCCAGGCACGTGTAGCCCGCTGGCGCCACCGGCTCCCAGAAGGACACGTCATGCGCACCTCCCGAGCCCCAGTCGCCCCAGATTCGGTGGTAGCCGACCGGCTTCTCGAGCAGGTCCCCCTCGCCGGAGACCAGGAAGGTGAGCCTGGGGGCTTCACCATGCGAGGGCATGGCCACGTCGCCCAGTGAGTAGTAGCCCGGATGCTCGCTGAGGTCCGCGCGCCAGACGGACACGCTGTCGCGGGCGTGCGTCTTGTAATCGTCGTAGATCCACTCGAAGCGGGTCGCCGCCTGGACCCGGAGGCGCTGCGGGAAGCGCAGCACGGCCCGGTTGGCGTCGAGCGTGAACTCGGCCTGCTTTCCGTCGACGGCGGTCGCAGCGACCACCTTGTAGGTTCCCGCGGACAGCTCCCGGGTGATGCGCGCGTGGCTGCCGCCTCCGCTGTTGTCATCCTCCGCGAGGAGGTTGTCATTGCCATCCAGCAGGTAGAGATACGCGTCGGCGACGGAGGTGAGCTGGAGGCTCACCTCGCTCTTTGCCGTGACGTCCAGGAGCAACCGGCGGTTGCCCGGGTCTTTATGGGAACGCCCGCCCGAGCTGCTCCAGTGGCCGTACACGATGTTGCCGGCGGCTCCGGACCTCGCGGTGCCGAAGACCTGGACCTCGGCGAGGCTCAGGGCATCCGTGCCATTGAGCTGCACGCGGACGTAGCGGGCCGGACGGTTGACCCTATGGATGGACTGCACCGGTGCGACGCCCGGGTACTTGAAGTCCTCCCAGGTGATTCCGTCCGTGGAGACGCGCACGCGGAAGTCCCTGAGCCGGTCCGCGCAGCAGTCGGTGCGGTTGTAGAGGACCACGTCCGAGACGTCGTACAGGTCCTGCAGGTCGACCTGCCACCAGGGCTGGAAGTCGAACTGGGTGTGGGTGACCGAGCCCGCGCCATGGTCGCCGTGGGTGATGCCATCCACCGCGCGCGCCCCGCCGCCGCCGCCGGGGTAGATGCTCGACTGTGTCGTCGGCTTGCCGCGCGCGACATTGGAGGCCGGCGGGAAGACCTGGACCTCGGCGAGGCTCAGGGCATCGGTGCCGTTGAGCTGCACGCGGACGTAGCGGGCCGAGCTGCGGCCGACATCGATGGGGGTCTTCTCCTTCGCGATGCCCGGGTACTTGAAGTCCTGCCAGGTGATTCCGTCCTTGGAGACGCTCACCCGGAAGTCCCTGAGCCGGTCCGAGCAGCAGTCGGTGCGGTTGAAGAGGACCACTTCGCCGAGGGCGTACTCGTTCTGCAGGTCGACCTGCCACCAGGGCTGGGGCTGGAACTCGGTGTGGGTGACCGAGCCCGCGCCATAGTCGCCGTGGGTATTGCCATCCACCGCGCGCGCCCCGCCGCCGCCGGGGTAGACGCTCGACTGCGTCGTCGGCTTGCCGAGCGCGTAGTTGGGCAGGGGCGTCAGCGCCGCCTGCACGCTGTTGGCCGCGGGGCCCTCGGCGTCGGTGGAGGCCTCCGGGGTGCACGCGCCGAGCAGCGCGGTCCCCACGAGGCAGGAGAGCCATGGGAGTGTGGACCTTCGAGAGAGGGGCATGGGACAGCCTTCTGGGGGGCGTACGGCCGCTGGAGGGCCGGAGGGATTCCGGTGTGCCGCGACCGCGTGGCGCGACTCCAGAGCAGCCGACGTGCCACGGCCTGGCGCCCGGCACTCCCGAGGGAGCAGACCCCACCGGGCCGGGGCGGCGGGGCGTTTCCACGCGTGGAGCCCCGGGTTTCCACGCGTGGAAGCGCCGTCGGAAGTCTGCTTTGCTCCAGGTCGTGCCCACCCAGCCCCGTCCCCCGGCGTGGGACCACTCCACCGCCGACGTCTCCCGACATCCGCTCCCCGCGGAGGGCTCGCGGCTCGTCCCCGCGCTGACGCTCGCCGCGCACCCGCAGGCGCACCGCGTCGGTGAGCGGCTGCTCCTGGAGGCGCTGGCGGCGGG
>JBKGHK010000775.1:0-4507 GCA_046520375.1 Pyxidicoccus sp. 3LFB2 | reverse complement strand
CGGCCCTCCAGGCCCGCCAGCTGCCGGACTCGAGCTGGGCGAGGGACGCGTACACCACCGCCCTGGTGCTCCAGGCGCTGCACGCGTACGAGGCCCGCCAGGGGGGCGGGACGCCCGCGCCCACCGGCTCGGTGTCCGGCTACGTGGTGCGCGCCCACAGCACCGAGCCCATCGCCGGTGCCACCGTCAGCGTGGGCGAGTCGCCCGGCGTCGCGGTGCTCACCAACGCGGAAGGCTACTTCGTCATCCCCGGCCTGCCCGCGGGCGGCTACACGCTCACCGCCACCCGGGCCGGCTTCAGCTCGGCCAGCGTTGCCGTGGGCATCCAGGCGAACCAGGTCACCCTCGCGGGCCAGCTCGTACTGGACGTGGCCTCGCAGACGGGCCTCGTGCGGGGCCGGGTGCTGGACTCCACCACCGCGGGGGCCCTGGCCTCCGTGCAGGTGAGCCTGGAGGGCGCATCCCAGCGCTCGGTGCTGACCAACGCCGCGGGTGACTTCGACTTCGGTCCGCTGGCGCCGGGCCTCTACGCCATCCGCTTCCAGAAGACGGGCTACCGCACCCTGTCCGGCACCGTCACGGTGACGGCGGGCCAGACGGTGGCCACCCAGCTCGGCATGACGCCCGACAGCACGCCCGTCGACGACGCGGCGGGCCTGGTGTCGGGGCGCGTGGTGGATGGCAAGACGGGCCAGCCGCTCTCCGGCGCCCTCGTGGCGCTGAGCGCCACGCTGCGCGCCACCACGGCGGCGGACGGGCACCTTCAGCCTCGCCGCCGTGCCGCGTGGCAGCTACGAGGGGCACGGTGAGCGCCGCGGGCTACCAGGCGTGCGCTTCAGCCTGCTGTTCGGGCCGGGGTGCCTCGGTGACATGGGCACGTTGTCGCTGTTCCCGCAGGCCCCCACGCCGTCACCCACGCACCTCACGCTGCGCGGCACGGTGACGGACGGTGTGAATGGCGCGCCCGTGGGCGCCGCCACGGTGCGGCTGGTGGAGACCGGGGCGAGCGTCACCACCTCGGCGGACGGGCGCTTCGTGCTCGACGGCATCACCCTCAAGGAGTTCGGCCTCGCGGTCAGCGCCGCGGGCTACGCGCCGGCCACGTACACCATGAAGGTCGCCGCGTACGGCGAGGCGGTGGTGGAGCTCCGGCTGTCGCCGCCCGGCAGCACCGGCACCACGAGCAACCTCTCCGGGCTGGTGACGGATGCCGACACCGGCGCGCCCCTGGCGGGCGCCCAGGTCGCCATCGCCGGGACGGCGCTCACCGCGACGACGGGAGCGGACGGCGCCTACACCCTGGCGGGCATCGACTCGCTGGAGTTCACCGTGAATGTGTCCGCGGTGGGCTATGGGGCGCAGTCGGCCCAGGTGAAGCTCGCCGCGCATGGCAGCTATACGCTCAACCCCGCGCTGGTGCCGGTGGCGGGGGACAGCTTCCAGGTCGTCTCGCTGGAGGCCGCGGTGGCGGAGGCTGGCGCCGACGGCCAGGTGACGTTCACCGCCCGCATCGCCAGCCTGCTGGACGCGTCGAAGTCCGCGCTGGTCATGGGCGAAATCCAGGACGCGGCGGGCACGGGCGTGGCGATGGTCAGCCCCTACGCCGAGGGCACGACGACGCCGACGAGCGCGTTCGAGTTCTCCGCGCGCGAGGTGAAGACGCTCACCGTCCCCTGGTCGACGGCGCAGTTCGCGCCCGGGGTGTACCGCCTGGTGCTCCGCGTGGTGGAGCCCGGCACGGTCAGCCGGGGCCTGCCCACGGGCGAGGTGCTGGCGGAGCACAGCGCCACTGCGCGCATCCGGCCCACGCAGGCCATCAGCGGCGCGATGAGCATCAACCCGCCGCTCACCCAGGCGGGCCTGCCCACGCCGGTGTCCTTCACGGCGCTGGTGCGCAACTCCGGCAACGTGCGGCTCGCGGCGGGCGCGTATGCGCTCACCGTCGTGCACCCGGACTCGGGGGAGACGCTGTTCACCGCGCAGGGGGAGGCGGGCGCCCTGGAAGTCGGGGAGCTGGCCACCGTGTTCCTGGGCACCTTCACCCCCATGCAGGCCGGCAACCTCCAGGTGCGCGTGCGCCCGGTGACGGCGGGCGTGGCCGGTGAGGTGACGGACCGCCTGTACGTGGGCGACAAGGCGACGGGCAGCTTCACGGTGAGCCGCACGGTGGTGCCCGAGGGCACGCAGACGGTGCGCGGGCGCGTCGCCATGCAGGGCGTGGACACCTCCCAGGGCGGCAGCACGGACCCGCTGTTCGCCTTCGTGAAGGAGGCCGTCCGCCGCGGCGGCGTCTACACCGGGCCCGCGGCGATGGAGTGGCACCGCGTCAACCGCTGCCTGGGGTGCCACATCCAGACGCAGAGCCTGCTGGGCCTGTCGAGCTCGTTCGACAAGGCGCCCGTGGACCGCGCGGCCGCGACGTCGCTCTACAACAACATCTCCAGCAGCCAGTGGGCGGACGGCGCGCTGCGCATGTCCCACCCGGAGTTCCAGCGCACGCAGACCGTGCTCGGCCTCTGGTCGCTGTCGGCCTGGCCGGACATCGCCGGCACCTTCCGCACGAAGTACAAGGCGGCGCAGTACCTCCAGGCGCGGAAGAACCGCACGGGGGACCAGACGTACTGGACGCCGGACTACAGCGCGTCCTGGTGGGGCTCGAACCAGGGCCACACCGCGCTCGTGGTGAAGGGCTTCGCCAACGTCCTCAAGGACGCCACCCGGCCGGAGGTGGTGGCGGGCGTGCCGGACTACTCGCTGGTGGCCGCCGGGACGCTGGGCACCGTGGGCCTCGCCGAGGACCTGGTCGTCGGGCCGGACAACACCCTGTACGTGCTGAAGGGCAGCGGGAGCATCGACCGGCTGGATCGCGCGACGGGGCAGGTGACCACCGTGGCCACGGGCCTGGGCAGCTCGTCGCTGGGCCTGGCCGTGGCGGCGGACGGCACCTTCTATGTCACCCGCGCCGTCAACCCCACCGTGGTCAAGGTGCGGCCGGATGGAACGCGGGAGAACCTGAACGTCGGCGGCTACCTCACGGACGGCGTCCTGGGGGCGGACGGCTGGCTGTACGCGGCGGACTACAACAACCGGCGCGTGCTGCGCGTGGGGCCCGCGGGCCAGGTGGAGACGTACGTGACGGGCGGCCTGCTCAACCGTCCCTACGGCCTGGCGTTCGACGCGGACGGCAACCTGCTGGTGGCCAACCAGGAGGGCTACAACATCCTGAAAGTCTCCGCGGCGGACCGCGCCGTCACCGTGCTGGCGGACGGGCTGGCCTACGCGCCGAAGCGGATGGCGCGCGCGTCGGATGGCGCCCTGTACGTGGTGGCGCAGCAGCCGTACTCGGAAGGCCTGATGCGCGTGCGGCCGGACGGCAGCGCCGAGCGCGTGCTCGAGCAGGGCTCGCTGCGCGGCGTGGCGGTGGTGGGCGAGGACGTCTTCGTCGCCAACGTGGGGACGAACACGCTGCAGGAGGTGCGGCGCACCCCGCTGGACCCCACCGCCCTGCTGGCGGAGCTGAAGGCGGAGATTCCCCGCGCGGTGCGCTTCCTGCTGGCGAGCCACCGGGACAACAGCAGCAGCAACTTCCTCCACGCCATGCGGGTGATGGGCCTGGCCGAGGCCCGACCGGTGGTGGAGGACAGCGCCCTGCGCGCCCAGATTGACGCGGCCATCCTCTTCGAGGCGGACCTGCTGCGCGCACGCCAGCGCGCCGACGGCGGCTGGGGCGCCAACGTGGGCAACGTCAGCGACCCGCTGGTCTCCGCGCTGGTGGGCATCGCGCTCGAGTACACGGACCCCTCGCCCACGGACCCGCAGATTCGCCGCATCATCCAGTACCTGCTGGCCACGCAGCGCGCGGACGGCTCGTGGGACAACTTCAACAACGGCCTGGGCACGCGGCTGGCGTCCACCAGCTTCGTCATGGTCTTCATGCCCAAGGCGCTGGAGCGGCTGGGCGGCATCGACGTGGACCTGCGCCTGGACCTGCCGGGCAACGTGACGCTCTCCAACCCCACGCTCGCGCCCACCACGGTGCAGCCGGGCCCGAGCGGGGTGACGGCCTACACCTGGCGGCTGCTGGGCGTGACGGGCTCCGGACGCGAGGTGGAGTTCGACCTGGCGCTGCGCGACCTGGCGCTCGACGAGCAGCGGCCGGTGGCGACGCGCGCCTTCCTGGAGTTCGACAACTCGTTCCTGGAGGAGAAGGTCCAGGTGCCCCTGCAGGTGCCCGTGGTGCGGGCCGCCAGTGGCATGACGCTGGCGGTGGCGACGGACTCCGCCACGTACCCGGCCGCCGCGCCGGTCGCCATCCAGACCACGGTGACGAACACCGGCCCCACGTCCGCCACGGGGCAGGTGGTGCTGGCCATCCGCGCGGCCGGGAGCACGGAGCCGCTGGTGGTGCTGCCGCCGCTGCCGGTGGACCCGCTGTCGCCGGGCGCCTCGCGCGTGCTGCCGGCGGGTTGGAATACCGGCTCCACCCTGGCGGGGGACTATGAGGTCC
>JBKGHK010000774.1:0-4511 GCA_046520375.1 Pyxidicoccus sp. 3LFB2 | reverse complement strand
GCCGGCCGCGCCGGCTTCGCCTCCGACGGAGGCGCGGCGGCAGCCAGGCGCGCCGCGAGCTTCGGGTCATAGTGGATGACGGTGGGCTCGGCGGCGAAGCGCTCCTCTTCGAGCTCCTCCGAATACAGGTCCTGCATGAACGCCGCGAGGTGGGCGTGCGTCGCGTGCAGCTTCTCCTGCATGAGGAACTCCTCCAGCGCGAGCTGCAGCTCACCCGCCGTGGAGAAGCGCTCGTCGCGCTTGCGCGCCAGCGCCTTGAGCACAATCGCGTCCAGCGCCTTCGGCACGTCCGGCACCACCTCGGACGGCGGGACGAGCTTCGCCCCCACCACCGCCTTGAGCGTGGCGAACTCCGAGTCCCGCTTGAACAGGCGCGTCTGCGTCAACAGCTCGTAGAACACCGTCCCCAGGCCGAACACGTCCGAGCGGTGGTCCAACGGCTCGCCCCGCGCCTGCTCCGGGGACATGTACGCGTGCTTGCCCTTGATGGTGCCCACCATCGTCTGGGACAGCTTCCCGGACGCCTTGGCCACCCCGAAGTCGATGATTTTCACGCCGCCGTTGAAGCCCACCAGCACGTTCTGCGGCGACACGTCCCGGTGGATCAGCGCCAGCTTCCGCCCGGACGGGCTGCGCGCGTTGTGCGCCCCGTCCAGCCCGGCGGCCGCGTCCGCGATGATGCGGCACTTGAGCCCCAGGGGGATGGTCACCTTGCGCGCCAGGGCCCGCTGGCCCAGCGGGCCCACCGCCTCGCCGTGCACGTACTCCATGGCGATGAAGTACTGCCCGTCCACGTCCCCCAAATCGTAGATCTGCGCGATGTTGGGGTGGTTGAGGTGCGCGGCGATGCGCCCCTCGTCGAGGAACATCTGGATGAACTCGTCATCCTCGGACAGGTGGGGCAAGAGCCGCTTGAGCACCAGCAGCTTCTGGAACCCCACCGGGCCCTTCTGCCGGGCGAGATACACCGCGCCCATGCCGCCAACGGCGATTCTCCGGAGAAGCTCGTAGCGGCCGAACGTTTCCACGACGGCCGCCACGATAGCCGCGGGGGGCCCGGGGGAGGAAGCCCGCGGCGCGTCATTTACCGGAACGCGCGGACTCCCCTGTCAACCCCCGAGCCCGCGATTCCTCACGGGGTGGCCGGAGGGGCCCGGCACACGCTGCGGTAGCGGACTTCCACCGCCTGTCCGGGCGTGGGCACCGCGTCCGTGTTGAAGACCACGGCGTTGCGGTCCGCGTCATACGTCCAGCGGCCGGCCGGCAGCACCTGCCCCTGCACCCGCACCGTCATCTCGTTGATGCCGTCGGGGGCCGCGGTGAGCGGGAAGTCCGCCTGCGGCTCCCCGGCGCGCTGGATGACCGAGTCCAGCAGCGGGCGGTAGTCGGAGCGGCAGATGGAGTCCACCCGGCCGCCCGTGCCGTTCGCCACGCTGGCGAAGCGGTCCGCCTCGTTGCCCGCCGTGGAGCAGCTGCTGTCCGCGGGCACCAGCGCATACAGCTGGCTGCGGTGCGACATGCCCGTGCCCTTCAGCGTCTGGAGGAACTGGATGTAGCTGTCCGGGCTGAAGCCGGAGTTGTCGTCCTCGTCCGCCAGCACCACCACCGCCATGCGGGCCGCCGCGCGGGTGAAGCCCGCGTTGCCGTCATTCGTCTGCGCGGTGCGCGGGTCGTCCGTCTGCTCGGACAGCGGAGCCGACAGCGCCGCGCGCATCGTCTCCAGGCCCTGCACCAGGTTGTGGCACATGCCCACGTTCAGGTTCTCCTGGATGTCGAGGGCCGCGTTGGCGCTGTTGCCGGACACCACGCGCGGGTTGCCGCCGTCCACCGGGAAGAGCCGGCCGGCCTCACCGCCGTTGGCCCCGCCGCCGCACTGTGCGCCCCGGGCCACGAGGCCCGTGCTGGTGACGCCCACTCGCACGTCCACGCCCGCCTGCTTCGCCGTCTGCAGCCAGCCCGGAATCGCCGCCTTCAGCCGGTCCTGGTACTGCGACATGGTGGTGGTGTTGGAGATGACGAAGAGCACGTCCAGCTGGCTGTCGGTGCCCTGCGTGTAGCGGTCCACCTGGATGCCCTCGTGGTTCGTCTCCGCAATCAGCGGGATGAGGAAGGGGTCCGCCTCCGTGTCGGTGCGCAGGTACAGCGGGCTGAAGTGCTGGCCGTGCACGTTGCGGGCATAGCCCACTTCAATCTCGAAGCCCTCGCCCGGCCCCAGCGTGCGCGGCGGGGTCATGTCCGTCAGCAGGCTGAACTGGCGGCTGGTGCCGTTGCCAATCTCCCCGCCGGACACCGTAATCGGCTCGCTGCAGCGGTTGGCCACGTACGTCTTGCGAGGCGCCGCGGCGCAGTCATAGCGGATGGGGCCGAAGTCCACGTAGGCCGGCGTGGCCACCAGGCAGCTCGCCTTGGACACGCCCTTCAGGGGCAGCGTCACCGTGGGGTAGGCCGGGTTGTTCACCGTCATCTTCAGCTCGCCCGTGAAGGTGCCCTCGGCCGGGGGCCTGAAGGCCACCATGGCGCTGAAGGCCGTGTCGTAGACCACCACGCCGCCGGTGAGCCGGCCGCCCGGCATGGTGAAGGCGCCGCCGCCGTCATTGGAGATGTGGATGTCCTTCACCGCGCACTCCGCGCGGCCCGGGTTGCGGAAGTAGAAGCCCTGCACCGCGCCGCGGCCGGGCACCACGTTGCCGAAGTCCATGGCCGGCTGCGGCAGCAGCTCGTACACGCACGGGCCGCTCGCACGCGCCCGGCCGGTGATGACAATCGCGCGCTCCGGGTTGAACAGGTCATCCGAGCGGACGTACAGCGTGGCCTGCCAGCTGCCCTCCGCCTTGGGCTCGAAGTAGACCTTCAGCTCCAGCGCGTCATTCCCAGGGGAAATCGTCAGCGCGTTGGACTCCAGCGTGGGCCAGGCGCCGCCCGTCCAGGCGTAGCGCTGGGTGCCACGGGTGGGCACGTCCACGCTGAACTGGGCGCTGGCGCCGTCCGCGCGCACGCCGGTGAAGCGCAGGTCGCCGTTGCTGCCGGCGTTGGTGATGCGGATGACCCTCTCCACCTTGCCGCCCACCGGCAGCTCGCCGAAGTCCAGCGACACCGGCGTCACCGCCAGCGTGGGCCGGCCGCCGCGCGCGTCCAGAATCACCTGCGACTGGCGCGCCTTGTCGGACGCGTAGTGCACGGTGAGGTCGCCCACGTTGGGGCCGGAGAAGCGGGCGGCGAACTCCATCTTCATCTCCACCGTCTCGCCCGGCTGCACCGTGGTGCCCTCGGGCTTGGACAGCGGCTGGAAGGCGCGGTCGCTGGTGGCGAGCTTGGAGATGGTGACGGGGCGCCAGGTGATGTTGCGGGCGCGGGTGAAGGACTCGGTGCGCTCGTGCACCGGAATCTGGTCGAACGGCACCGGGGCCGGGTCGAAGGCGAAGGCGTTGGCCACCGAGTTGCCCTTCAGGGCCGCCACGGTGGGCGTGCAGTCCTCGCACGCACGGACCTCGAGGCGCGCGCCCATGGCGCCCAGGCCGCGGGGCAGGTACTTCGTGCTGACCTTCTGCGTGGCGAAGGGCGCAATGGTGATGGTGTCCGGCGTGAAGGGGTCCGGGTTGTCACCCTGCACCACCAGCGTCAGCGGCAGGTCCACCGGGTTGGTGACGGTGACCTCCAGCGTGCGCTCGCTCTCCACCTCCAGCGTCTCGTAGTCCAGCAGCGGCGGCTGGATGTCGATGGGCGTGGGCGTGCCCAGGCCCATGACGCGCACCTGCGACACCGCGCCCTGGTTGGCGTCCGTCGCCACGCGCACCGTCTCCTCGGTGACACCTTCCTTCAGCGGGTGGAAGCGCACGTGCACCAGGTGCGACTCGCCCGGCAGCACCCTTCCGTCGCCCTCCCCGAGCGCCACCTCGTAGGAGGGGTTGCCGGCGAGTCCCAGTGCGTCGAGCGCGAAGAAGGGCACGTAGCCGACATTCCGGATGCGCACCTGCTTCTCTCGCCACTCGCCCACCGGCACCTCGCCGAAGTCGAGCACGTCCACGTCCAGCACCGCCGTCGCCTGCACCGCGCGGGTCTCATTCCCCTCGTGGCAGGCCCCACCGGTGATGGCGAGCAACGCCAGCGCGAGCAAACGCCCCCTCAGCCCCATCCTCATCTTCCGCTCCCCACCCTTCTCCCCACGCCCGACCCAACCCGCTGCTGATCCACCGCGCCCCTCCCTAATCAATTCGCGTACCAACCCGCGCGAGGGGGAGGGCTCACGTGAAATCAGAGGGTTGTGGAAGCAAGGCCTGGAAAGGGGGGAAGGAAGGAACTCTTCTGCCCTGAAGGGCGAAAGGTTTTTCCCTACCTTTTTGGAGGAAGTTCAGGGTGCCCGGAGGAAGGCGATCAGCGCGCGGGCCACCGTTTCGGGGGTTTCCATGTGGACGTGGTGGCCCCCGGGAAGCATGAGCGGCGGGCCGGCGAGCGTGGGCAGCGCGTCCAGCCGGCGGCGCAGCAGGGCCTCGTCCGGGCCAGGCCGCTGGTGG
>JBKGHK010000773.1:0-4516 GCA_046520375.1 Pyxidicoccus sp. 3LFB2 | reverse complement strand
GAAGCACGCGGGGAGCGCCGCGAGCAGCACCACGGCCAGGGAGGAGCGAGAGGTCTTCATCCGGGAGGGGCGCCCCGGCGTGCCGCCAGGGCAGGGGCGGTGCGCTTCAGTACGTCACCGAGAGGCGAACATACCCCTCGTGGCGCGTGTAGTTGAGGCCGCCGCCCTCCAGGGAGGACGAACGGGAGCCCAGCGTGTAGCCGGCCGCGCCGCTGAGCCATGGGCGGAACTGGTACTCGGGGCCCACGTCCAGGGTGATGAGCGTGTCGGTGCGGTCCCCGGCGAAGCTGAGGAAGTCCACCGCGCCCGCCGCGCGCAGCACCAGCTTGCCGCCCAGCAGGGCCCGCGCCTCCGCGTAGCCGCGGTTGTCGGTGAAGAGGCCGTAGGCCGCCACCGGCTCCAGCATGCGCAGGTAGCCGCCCTTGAACGTCATGGTGGGGCTGAAGAGGTACGTGCCCTCCAGCTGGGCGAGGAAGGTGCCCCCGCCTTGGGCCGCGAGGTTCTGCCCCCAGCCCGCCTTGGCCGTCACCGCGATGCGGGGCGACACCAAGCCCGCCACGCCCAGCAAGGCCCGCACCAGCGTGGCGTCCGGGCTGCCGTCGTTGAAGTAGCTGCGCAGGTCGACGCCGGTGTCCATCACCACGGCCGTCTTCGGCAGGAAGCGCCAGCGCCCCTCCAGCCCGAAGTGCAGGTTGCCGTAGTCGAACCGCTCCGCGGTGAGCGGGTCGCACACGCCCTCCGTGCAGTCCGAGGGGCTGGAGGCGCCCAGCGGCTGGAAGAACTCCACCCCGTAGGCCACTCCCGGGGTGAGCTCCACCGCGCCGCCACCCGGGCGCCAGGGCAGCTTCACCCGGGCCTCGTTGAAGAGGCTGAGCACGCCCGCGCCAATGGCCGTGGTGCGCGTGCGGTCCGAGCGCACGAACTGGTCCGACACCTCCAGCGACAGCGGGGCGTCCGGGTTGAGGCGCGCCAGCAGGTCCGCCGCGCCGCCCAGGTACGAGGCCGCGCCCGAGTCGGGCGTCATCAGGCCCGTGTACAGCACGTAGTCCAGGTTGGCGGACAGGTTCAGGGCCAGCCGCGGAGAGGGCACATCCAGCCGGAAGCCCGGCCGGAAGTGCATCGCGAACTCACCGGACAACTCTGGCGACAGGCCCGTCGGGCTCGGCGTCTCACCCGCCGCCGGGGAGAAGTAGCCCACGCCGCTGTCGAGCCGCGTCTCCAGGTCGAAGTACGGGTGCAGCCGGCCAGCGCCCACCTTGAAGCCATTGCCGCCCGAGGCCGGGGCGGCCGAGTCCTGGGCCGTGGCGGTGCCACCCAGCGCCAATAGCGCCAGCGCACTCCAGCTCCCCCAGAATTTCCCAGGCTGCTTCATGGCTCAGAAGGACTTCCCAGGTGGCAGGGTTACCCTCTCCCACCTTTCACGCATACGGCCCATGGCGTCATAGCACGCGCCTTCCCCCGGGCCGAAATCATTGTTGGACACTGGATGGAGACCCGCTCGGTGAGCCTGAGGGCACACGGAGCGCTACCGGAGGGGGCTGGCCGGGGGCGGGCGGACGAAGACGTCGTCCGGAGCGGCCGGGCGGGTGGGGTCCCCTCCCGGCAGGTTCTCCGGCTCCTCGACTTCCACGAAGAGGTTCTCGTCGGTGCGGAAGGCCAGCTGGCCGATGCACTCCTCGGCCTCGGTGCGCAGCTGCCCCACCTTCTGCCGGGCGATCATCACCTTGGTGAACTCGTGGTCGCTGGTGGAGGTCTCCTTGCGGGAGAGGGCCTCCTGGAGCGACACGTCGGCCTGCTCGGAGATGCGCAGCAGGCCTTTGATCTGGGTGAGCTTCTCGTTGGCGCAGTTGAGCTTCACCACGTCCTTGGTGCGCCGCGCCTCCTCCACCTTGCCCAGCACCTGGCGGAGCACCTCGCGCATGACGCCCAGCGACTGGGTGCTGCGCTCGAGCTTCTCCGCGTCCGGCACGTCGCTGGCCTTCTCGAAGGCCGCGGCGGCGGGAGGGGCCTTGCCCACGGGCTGGGACGGCGCCGGGGCCTGGCCCTGGGCCAGCGCCACTCCGGCGGCGAGTACCACGACAAGCGTTCCCACGGTGCGCATGCGCCTCACGGCTCTCCCGGCCCTTCCAAGAAGCTCGAAGCGTAGAGTCAGGGGGGTGGGGTGTCAAACCGACTACTGACGGGGTTTTCAGGCCTTGCCCGCGAGGCGGGCATTCGCCTCACGCAATCGAGCAGACAGGCTACGGGCGATATTGACGACGACGAAGGTGAAGCCCTCGCCATGGGCCTGGCGGAAGGCGCGCAGGTCCTGGGCGGTGAGCTGCAGCAGGTGGGCCTCCGTCTTGGCGCGCACGGTGGCGGAGCGGTAGTCCTTGTCGATGAGGCCCATCTCCCCGAAGAACTCGGGGGAGGACAGGACGGTGAGGGCGCGCACCTCGCCGCTGTCCTGCCGGCGCACGACCTCCACCTGGCCGTCGACGATGACGAAGAGGCTGTCGCCCAGGTCGCCCTCCTCGAAGACGACCTCACCCGCGCCGAAGCGCCGCACCCGGGCGAGCTCCGCCAGCCGGGCGAGCTCGGAGGGCGAGAGCATCTCGAAGAGGGGTGACGAGGAAATGACGGACAGCTTCTCCATGGTCCCCCACAGCCTAGCCCGCCGGAGAGAAGACGAAGGGGTAGGAAACAGCGGTGTCCGAGTCGGGCTTGAAGGGGAACGCCCAGTTGCGGATGGTGGTGCGGATGCAGCTGCCCACCGCCTCGCTGCCCAGGGTGTTCTCCTCGATTTCCACCTCACCGGCCCGGCCGGAGGGCTTGATGACGAAGCGCACCACCACCTTGCCCTTGAGGTTGGGGTTGCGCTTCAGCTCCTTCTCGTAGCAGCTCTGGATGGACTTCAGGCGCGAGCGGACGTAGCGGGCCAGCGCCGCGCGGTCCACGTCCGAGCTCTCCACGTCGGGGGCCGCGTCCTGCACCCGGCCCTGCACCGCGGTCTCCTTCTTGGTGCCCAGGTCCACCTTGCCGCCGCCCTGGGTGCCCACCTCGCCAATGCCCGTCACCTTGCCGGAGCCGCCGCCGCGCGGGCCCGTGCCGCCGCCCACCGAGGCCTCGGTGGCCACGCCCACGCCGCCCGCGCCGGCCAGCGCCGCGGCGATGTCCCCACCGCCACTGGCCCCACCCAGCACGTCCGCGAAGGCGCCCTGGCCCCCGCCGCTGTTGGAGCCCAGAATCTTGAGCAGGCCCTTGCCGGAGACCTTCTTCACCACCTCGGCGCGGCGCTCGACGGCATCCCCGGCGGGCTTGTCGGCCGCGGGCTTGTCCGCCGCGTCCTTGCCCTCGTCGGCCTTCTTGTCGTCCTTGGGGGCCTCGGCGGGGCCGGAGTCGGCGACGCGCGGCGCCTCCACCGGGCGCTGGGGGATGAGGGCGCGCACGAAGCGGTCATCCAGCTGGTCCAGGGCCAGCTCGGGCTCCTTGGGGGCCTCGGCGGAGATGATGAGCGCGGCGCCGGAGAAGTGCAGGAAGAGCGAGCCGGCGAGGATGGCGAAGAAGACGCGGTCCATCGTCTGCCAGCGGCTGACGCGGATGTCCGCGGGCAGCACCGGCCTGGCCTCTTCGAGAGGCGGCGCGACGAACTGGAAGAAGAGGGTGACGTCGCCCAGCTCCACCTTGCCGCGGGCGGTCTCCTGCAGCGGCAGGACGTACAGGTCGCCCCGGCGGGTGGCCATGCCCTGGGAGCGCAGCGAGTCGAAGTCCACGTCCGAGGAGCCGAGGTTGACGCGGCCCTGCATCGTCTCGTCGATGACGAGCTGGAACTGCTGGCCCTGGCTCTCCAGCAGCGCGAAGCGCGCCGGCCGGGTGTCGGACGAAGGCAGGACGATGGTGTTCCGGGCGTCGTGACCGATGGTCACGTGGTCGCGCCGGACATGGTGCTCCTCGACGATGCGGCCGTTCTGGATGACGCCGACGCGAAGCAGCTTGGTCTGCGGAGTGGCTGCCATGGCTAGAAGGGGTCCTGCTCCACGCTCTTGACGACCTTGGGCACGAAGGTCTCCGTGCGGCTCAGCTCGTCGAAGCTCAGGTTGGAGCGTGGAAGGATGTAGAAGGCCTGGGGTTTTTGGATGCGCCCCTCGACGGTGATGGCATCCAGGCGGATGACCTTGCGCGGCTTCTTGCCCGGCGCGGTGCTGGCGCCGGACGTGGCACTGCCCGAGGACGCGGAGTCCTGCGCGAGCACGGGCGCGGCGGTGAGCAGCATGAGGAGGGCGAGGGCGGTGCGCATGGCGGCCTTACTGGGAATCCGTGGCGAGCTTACCCGAGCCGGCCGGCGCGGGGGCAGGGGAGGTGGGCGTGGGCGAGGGTGCACTCCCAGGCTGGGACACCGCACCGGGTGAAGCGGTTCCCCCGGGGGCCTCGGCGGTGGCGGCGGGCTTCTTCTGCCGCGAGGCCTTCGCCTTCTGGGGAGCCGCCTTCTTGCCCTTGGGGGCCGGAGGCGGGGCCTCGGCGGTGGGCGCGGCCTGCG
>JBKGHK010000772.1:0-4533 GCA_046520375.1 Pyxidicoccus sp. 3LFB2 | reverse complement strand
CCGCGGCGCGCCCGCGCACCGCCCACCGCCCGAGACAGGAAGGCGCTGCCCGCCACTGAGCCGCCACGGGCCGCGCACGAGGTCACGATGGCCCCCGTCCCGTCGCGAGCCCGGTCCTCACGAGCCCTGTGCGCCCGGGCTTCGCGTCGGCCCGTGACGGGCCCGTGTCGGGGAGGACGCGCACCACGGTTCCCCTGGAGGCACCCTACCCCCTGGTCGGCGGGCCGCTCCCATAAGAGGCGTAACTTTCCGGGTGCTCCGATACGATGCGGGCCGCGCGCCCTCACGGGACGCACACGCCCGGACACCCCTGGAGCCTCTTCTGAGCACCGCCGTCCCGTTCCGAGAGCCCTCGCAGCCCCCTGCCTTCCCCACCCTCGATGCCGCCGCCTTCGACCAGGACCTGTCGGCCCTGCGTGCCGAGCTGGGCGCGTCCTTCGAGCCGGAGGAGCTGACGCACTTCCACAAGCTGGAGCGCTGGGGCCGGGCCTGCACCCTGCTCGGCTACGCCACGGCGTGGCTCGTACCCAACCCGGTGTCCGCGCTGCTGTTGGCCCAGGGCAGCACCACGCGCTGGACGATGGTGGCGCACCATGTGACACATCGCGGGTATGACCGGGTGCGCGACGTGCCCGCGCGCTACACCGGCCGAGGCTTCGCGGTGGGCTGGCGCCGCTTCGTGGACTGGCTCGACTGGATTGCCCCGGACGCGTGGCGGCACGAGCACAACGTCCTGCACCACGGGCGGACCGGTGAGCGCGTGGCCGACCCCGACCTCGTCGAGGACACCACCGGGTGGCTGCGCGACTCGCGGATGCCGCGCTGGGCGAAGTACCTGCTCGTGGCGCTCATCGCCAGCACCTGGAAGCTCACTTACTACGCGCCCAACACCTTCCAGGAGTGGCGCCGCTCCGAGCGCCGGCGCGCGGGCGGAGGCAAAGAGGGCGACAGCCGCCTCGTCGAGGCCTTCAACCCGCTCACCGCCGAGGGGCGCGCCTTCTGGGCGACGTGCGTGCTGCCCTATGTCGCCGTGCGCTTCGTGCTGCTGCCGCTGCTGTTCCTTCCGCTCGGGACGTGGGCCGCGCTCAGCGTCTTCATCAACAGCGTGCTGGCCGAGGTCATCACGAACCTGCAGACCTTCGTGCTGATTGCGCCCAACCACGCGGGCGATGACCTGTACCGCTTCGACGACCGCGCCTCCGGACGCGCGGAGTACTACGTGCGGCAGGTGGTGGGCGCGACGAACTACCGCACCGGGGGCGACGTCGTGGACTTCCTCCACGGCGGGCTCAACTACCAGATTGAGCACCACCTCTGGCCGGACCTGACGCTGCGGCAGTACCAGTGGCTCCAGCCCCGCGTGAAGTCGCTCTGCGAGAAGCACGGCGTGCCGTACGTCCAGGAGGGGGTATTCCGCCGCGTGGGCAAGCTCCTCCACATCATGGTGGGGAAGACGTCGATGCGCCGGCTGTCGTCCCGCCAGGTGTCCGCGGACTGAAAGTCGCCGCACCCCTCACTCAGCGCGGCGAGCCTGCCCCGCCGTGCTTATCTGCTCTCCAGGGCGCTGACGCCCTCCCCCTCGACTCCCTGGAGACAGCCCGATGCGTGTGTTGATGAAGACCGTTGGCCTTGCCGCCGTCCTGTCCGGCCTGGGTGTGGCGCACGGACAGGGCTCCCGCCCGCCCACCGACCAGCGTGGCAACCTTGCCCCCGGCCGCGCGGAAGGCAGCCAGCAGTCGGTGCCCCTCCAGGGGCCCAACCCCACGGGCGCCCCCGTCGAGACGGCGCCCCCCAACGTGCCCGAGTTCAAGCCCGCCTTCCCCGAGCAGACGCGGGCCCCGGCCGTCCAGACGCGCACGCCCTTCCAGGTGACCGAGGTGGCCTCCGGCTTCGACAAGCCATGGGCCATCGCCTTCCTCCCGGACCGGCGCATGCTGGTGACGGAGAAGCACAACGGCGCGCTCTTCATCGTCACGCCCGACGGCAAGAAGTCCCCGGCCGTCGCGGGGCTGCCGCGCGTGGATGGCCGTGGCCAGGGCGGCCTGCTCGACGTGGAGCTCGGGCCCGACTACGCCCAGAGCCGCCTCATCTACTGGACCTATTACGAGCCCCGGGAGGGCGGCAACGGCCTGGCGGTGGCACGCGCGAAGCTCGTCGACGGCCCGAAGCCCCGTGTGGACGACGTGAAGGTCATCTTCCGCATGCAGCCCACGCTGGAGTCGACGCTGCACGCGGGCGGACGCCTCGTCTTCGCGCCCGACGGCAAGCTGCTCGTCATGCTGGGTGAGCGCTCCATCCTCCCGGGACGGGTGCAGGCCCGGGACTTGAAGAGCCACTTCGGGAAGATTGTCCGCATCAACCCGGACGGCTCGGTGCCGAAGGACAACCCCTTCATCGGCCGCAAGGAGGCCCGGCCGGAGATCTGGTCCCTGGGCCACCGCAACATCCTGTCCGCGGCGCTGGACGCGCAGAAGCGCCTGTGGATCGTGGAGATGGGCCCGCGCGGGGGCGACGAGCTCAACCGCCCCGAGGCCGGCAAGGACTATGGCTGGCCCACCATCGGCTACGGCGAGGAGTACTCCGGCAAGCGCATCCACGAGAGCACCCAGGGCCCGGGCATGGAGCAGCCCGTGTATTACTGGGACCCGGTCATCTCCCCGTCGGGGATGACCATCTACTCCGGGGAGCTCTTCCCCGAGTGGCGTGACAACATCTTCATTGGAGGCCTCTCCAGCCAGGCGCTGGTCCGGCTGGTGATGAAGGACGACCGCGTCGTGGGCGAGGAGCGGCTGCTCACCGACTTGAACGCCCGCATCCGCGAGGTCGTCCAGGGCCCCGAAGGCGCGCTCTACGTGCTCACCGACGACTCCGGCAAGCTCCTCAAGCTCACGCCCCGCTGACCTCCGGCACCCCGCCCCGGGCTGAACCCGAAACCGGGGCGGTTGTCGAGGCGGAAAATCCCCCGAAAAAAAGTGGTGAGGAAAATAAAGGCCATCTGCCGTTGGGAAGACAGGTCGCCGGTATGCTCTCGCAACGAGGTTGCGAGGCTGCTGGTGGCGTTTTCATCCCAAAGGTCGAGGGGGAGTCCCATGAGAACACAGAGTGCGATGAGGAAGCTGCGTGAGAGCATCCCCGGGTGGACGGTGGCGCTGGGCATCCTGCTGGGCGGACTGACGGCGCAGGCGCAGTCGACGTCGGCCACGGGGACGGCGACGGCCACGAGCGCCGTGCGCGTGACGACCGGGGCCGTCACCGGTAACGCCCAGGACACGGTGGTGGCCTCGGTGGTGGAGACGGGGGTGCGCACCGGCGCGCGCGTCACGGTGACGCTGCGACTGCTCGACAGCAACGGGGCCATCGTGGCGCAGACCTCGGGTCTGGTCAGCGACGGCGTGCCGCTGCGCCTCGTCTACCGGGCGCCTTCGACGGCGGGCGTCTCCGCGCAGGTCGTCATCCCGCTGGGAGCGACCAACCTCTCCGCGCCGGTGGTGACGATTGAGCGCTGGAACCCGGACCTCCCGCTGGCCATCTGGCCGCCCATCGTCTGCCACCCTCCGATGGTCGAGACGGATCCTCCGCCCGGGCCCGTGCTCAACTGCCAGGTGGAGCGGCTCGACCGGACCACTCCTCCCTGACGTGAACCCGCCGCCGCGACGCCAGGCCCGCTCCGCCCTCCTCCTCGCCTTCGTGGCGGGCTGGTCCTGGCGCGCACGGCCTGGCCCGCGGCCGACGCGGGTGTGGAGGCGCCCGACGCGATGGCGGAGTGCGTGGCGCGCTTCACCGCGAAGCCCGAGGACCGGGAGTCCGCGCTGTGCTTCTACCAGAGCGCCCGGGGGGCGGAGGGGCGCGACGCGGCACGGAAGCAGTTGATGCGGCTGGAGGCACAACACCCCGGGCGCCCCTGGCTGCCCCAGGTGCTCGGCCATGTGGAGCTGCTCTCCGACGTGCGCGCGGCGGAGGGCGCCTACCGCCGCGCGGTGCAGGGCTTCCAGCGCCTCCATGACGCCGAGGGCGAGGTGATGGCGTCCATCAACCTGCGCAACGTCCTGATAACCCAGGGGCGGACGGGGGAAGCGCGGGAGTGGACCCAGCGCATCGGTGAAGTGGCCCGCGCCTCGGGCAGGCCGGAGCTGAACGCGCGCGCGCTCATCGTCGAGGCCCAGGAGCGCTTCGACGTGGAGCACGACCTGGGCGGGGCCTTCCGGCTGCTCAAGCGCGCCGAGCCCCTCATCTTCCCGGGCGGCAGCGACAGCCTCAAGAAGCAGTACCTGACGTCGCTGGCCATGGTCAGCTCGCAGCTCGGGCGCCTGGAGGAGGCCATCGAGGTCTACCACCGGCTGGCGGAGCTGGCCCGGGCCACGCGCGAAGGCCCCATGGAGGCGCGCGTGCGCTTCGCGCTGGCCAACCTGGCCGTGCAGCGACACCTGCGCCAGCCGGAGTCCGGCGGCCGCGTCCAGAGCCTGGGCCTGGCCCGCGAGGCGCTGGCCTCGGCCCAGAAGGCGGGCAGCAAAGACGCTGGAGGCGATGTCGCTG
>JBKGHK010000771.1:0-4533 GCA_046520375.1 Pyxidicoccus sp. 3LFB2 | reverse complement strand
ACCGCGAGGAGTCCGACGGCCGCCCCCACCGTGCCGCGCTTCTGGGCCTCGCGCACCGTCGCGCGCTCGTACTCGTGGAAGAACGCCCGGTAGCGGCTCCGCAGGTCCTCTCCCGGCGCCGACGCGTACAGGCTGCCCACCAGCGCGCCCATGCTGTTGCCCACCACGCAGTCGATGCGCACGCCGCGCTCCACCAGCGCATCCAGCGCGCCCAGGTGCGCCAGCCCCCGCGCCGCGCCCACCGAGAGCACCACGCAGGTCCGCGCGGGCGCGCGACGGAACGCCGAGGAGGACCTGCAGGAGGCAGTCCCCAGCGCCAGGAGCGTGAGCAACGTGACGCACAGGAGCCGCTTCATCGAGTCCTCCATGGATGAGCGCTCGACTGTAGCCCCTTCCCACCCGCGACGTGGCCCGCGCACGGCACGCCGTCCGCCCGCGCACAGGCCGTCCAGCGAGGGAGCGTCCAGGCAGGCTCCGACAGGGGCCGAGGGTGTCGACCCTTCCACGCGAAGTGTGCGCGGCGGCGGGGGCCGGGGGCCACGGTTACGCCCGGGACTCCCGGCGCCCGAAGGCGTGTGGCCGTATCCTGGCGGAGTTTCGCCACAGCGGGCGCGGCCGCGTGAGGTCCACGGCCACGCCCGGCTTCCTGCTGCCTGAAGCCGCGGACCTGGAGGTCCATGGCCACGCCCAGCTTCCTGGAGCTTGAAGCGGCGCAGCTGTGGCGGCGCGCGCTCAGGCGTCCCGGTTGCGCGCCTCGATGGTGCCCGGGATGGCGGCAGCCCCGTTCGGAGTCAGGACCAGCCCCCCGAGCGCTTCACCCAGCTCCTGCCGGTTGCTGCAGTACGTGGCCAGGACATTGGCGGCTTCCGCGGGCGTCTTGGCCTGGGACAGGGCCTGGATGATCTTGTCCTTCATCTGGAGGGGCTCCCACTTGCCACCGTTCTGCTCCGCCCGCTGGCCGGCGAAGAAGGCGGCGCGCTCCTTGAGCTGCATCAGGTCATCCGCGGTGAAGGACAGGTGCACGTCGTTGGCCCCGTCGAACTTGTGCTGGTCGACCTGGTACGCGTGGGCGTAGGCCTCCTCGGAGCCACCCTTCATGCCTTTCATGAACAGCTCGAACTTCTGCTTCGAGGCGTCTTCGTTCCCATTCGCGTCGACGTGCCGCTCGAAGAAGAGCTCGGTGCCGTCACTCTTGTTGTACTCGATGAGGTGGTCCTGCGAGCCGTCCGGCCAGGTCGTCGAGGTCCACGTGCCCTTGCTCTCGCCCGAGACTGCCACGGACCCCTCGAAGGGCCCCAGCTTCCCCTTCAGCTCGGAGCTGCCGGACAGCTCGAGCTTTTCAATCTTCGCCGCGCCAGAGACGCCCGCGCCGTCCGTGAAGGGGAGCTCACCCGTGGCGACGAACTTCTCATGGGCGGCCTTCCCCTCGGGCGTCCCCAGGTCGAACTCCGCGGTGCGCAGCTTGTAGTTGGTCTTGTTCTCCGTGCCGTTCAGGGAGACCGAGGCATGGTCGCCACCCACGGTGACCGAGACTCCCTGCTCGAGCAGCTCCGTGGGCCCCGCGGTGACCTTGACCTTGTTCCCGTCGCGCTCCGTCTGGATGGACATGCCCTTGCCGCTCTTCTGCTCCTCCCCGAAGCTGAGCCCCAGGTCCTTCGAGAGCGATGAGATGCCAACCTCGGCGGAGCGCCCCTTGAACTCCGCGGCCTCCATCGTCACCGAGCACTTGTCGGGGATGGTGTCCGGCCGGAGCGGGTGCGGCGGCGGAATCTTGCCCTGCTTGAGCAGCTCGAAGTCCGCGTCCGTCATCTTCACTTCGTACGTCTGCGAGGTGCCCGTCGAGACGCCCGCTCCGACATTCACCCGCTTCAAGTCCACCGTTCCGGTGGCGGAGACCTCCGCCTCCGCGGAGAGCGTCACCGTCGTGAAGCCGTCCTTCTTCACCACCTCCTTGTCGAGCGAGGCGCTGAACTCGACGACGACCTCGGCCCTCTGGCCCGTCAGGGGCACCGTGATGGGCGGGGTCGCGACATTGACGGGAGGAGCGGCCTCGGTGGTGGCGGCGTTGGGGGCCTCGCTGGGAATGGCGGGGTCGGCGACCATCAGCCGCTGCAGCTCGGGGGACACCTTCGCGTCCGCGAGCGCCTGCGCACGCTCGGCAGAGCCCGGCGCGGTGGAGAACACCTTCGCGGCCGCCGTCCCGGACATCGAGCCGACCTCGCGGTAGTGCGGCTGCTCCTGGAGGTACGCCTGCATGTCCGCGTAGCTCTTGCCGGTGCCCGGGTCGAGCACGCGCTCACCCTGGCGCACCACCACGTGGCCCGCCTGGCCCTCGGCGCCTCCACGCGAGTCGGCGAGGAACACCATCTCCGAGCGGCCTCGCAGCGCGGGCGACGTCTTGTTCAGCCAGTCCGCCGCCTGGTCGAGGCAGTTGACGCTCCCGTCCTTGGAGTCCTCGGTGAACAGCGACGAAGCCGGGGCGGGCGCTCCCTGACCGTCCAGGCTCAGGGGGTTCTTCCCGGCTGACGGCTCGAAGGAGGACTTCCCTCCAGGCGCCGAGGGGCCGGGCGGGCTCACGGGCGTCTGCCGTGCAGCGGCCTCCGCGGCCTTTCGCGCGGCGGCCTCCGCCGCGAGCCGTGCCGCTTCCGCCGCGCGGCGTGCCGCCTCCGCCGCTCCACCGTCTCCGATGCGTCCCATACCCATGGTGTCGTCTCCTTCTGATTCCCGAGTTCAATGGGAGGAATCAGCGGGCGGCGCGACGTCCCAGGTTTTCGCGGCGGCGTGACGCGTCCACGCCGCCGGGTTGCAGGTACTTGCTCCCTGAGGGGTATTCCGCGGCCGGTGGACGGTGGAGTGCTACCGTGCCGGGCGCTCCCTCACATGCCGCGCACCTCGTGGGGCTTGTAGGGCGCCTCCAGCGCCTTCAGCTCCTCGGCGGTCAGCTTGAGGTCCACCGCGCGCACGGCGTCCTCCAGGTGCTGGGGCTTCGTGGCGCCGATGATGGGCGCCGTCACCCCGGGCCTGGAGAGCAGCCAGGCCAGCGCCACCTGCGCGGGAGGCACGTTGCGCTCGGCGGCCACGCGCTGGTTGGCCTCCACCACCTCCCAGTCGCCCGGCTGGTCATAGAGCTGGCTGGAGAAGGTGTCCGACTTCGCGCGCACCGTGGCGCTCTTGTCGTTCAGCGACTTGCGCGAGCCCGCGAGCAGGCCGCGCGCCAGCGGGGACCAGGGGATGACGCCGATGCCCTCGGACTGGCACAGGGGCAGCATCTCCCGCTCCTCCTCGCGGTAGACGAGGTTGTAGTGGCCCTGCATGGAGACGAAGCGAGACCAGCCATTCAGGTCCGCCACGCCCAGCGCGCGGGCGAACTGCCACGCGTACGCGGTGGTCGCGCCGAGGTAGCGCACCTTGCCCTGGCGCACGAGCTGGTCCAACGCGGAGAGCGTCTCCTCCAGCGGCGTGTTCGGGTCCATGCGGTGGATTTGATAGAGGTCGATGGCCTCCACCCCCAGCCGCTTCAGGCTCGCCTCGCAGCCCTGGATGATGTGCTTGCGCGACAGGCCGCGCAGGTTCTGCCCGTCGCCCATGGGGAAGTACACCTTGGTGGCCAGCACCACCTCGTCCATGCGCGCGTAGCGGCGCAGGGCGCGGCCGGTGACTTCCTCGCTGACACCCAGCGAGTACATGTCCGCGGTGTCGAAGAAGTTGATGCCCAGCTCCACCGCGCGGCGGAAGAAGGGCTGCGAGGACTCCTCGTCCAGCACCCACGGACGCCAGGTGGGGGTTCCGTAGCTCATGCAGCCCAGGCAGATGCGGGACACCCGCAGGCCGGTGCGGCCCAGGTTGGTGTACTTCATCGGTGGCTTCCTCCGTCGTGCGCCGGACCGGCTGCGTCACATGCGCCCCGTCCAGGTATGGATGCGTCATACCTTGGAAGGGTGGGTCATGCGTGAACTCACGTCTTTTCGGACTGCGTAGAATCCGCTAAACCTGAGGGGAAACCGAGGGGGCGCTGGGCGGAACGGAGTGGCGGACCCCAGGCTTCCTGCAGGGGTTTGTCTCACGCCGTCGAGGCTGGCGTCTCCTCCGGTGGAAGGCCCCCCGGGACACCGACATGTACCTGCCGACTCGCGCCGACCCCGCCTCCGAATTCGTCTGTCCCGAGGACGCCACCTTCGTGGACATCTGCCGCGCCCGGGCCGCGGCGCAGGCCAGGCAGAATGTCTTCACCTTCCTGGATGAAGAAGGTGAGAGCACCGTCACCTACGCGGAGCTGGATGCGGGCGCGCGCGCGGTCGCGGCGCTGTTGCAACGGCACCTGGCCCCGGGAGACCGGGCGCTGCTCCTGTACCCACCGGGGCGCGAGTACGTGCTGGGCTTCCTGGGGTGTCTGTACGCGGGCGTGGTGGCGGTGCCCGCGTACCCGCCGGACCCGATGCGGCTGGGGCGCACGCTGCCGAGGCTCCAGGCGCTGGTGGCGGACTGCGGCGCACGCGTGGCGCTGACGACGTCCGGAATCGCCGGGATGGTGGA
>JBKGHK010000770.1:0-4533 GCA_046520375.1 Pyxidicoccus sp. 3LFB2 | reverse complement strand
CGGGCTCCTCGGCGGGGGGCGGGGGCTCCACCACCTTCACCTGGCGCGAGGGCGAGGGGGGAGGGGCCTTGGCCTCCGTGGAGAGCTGGACGGGCTCCTCCGCGGGCTCCGAGGGGTCGACGTAGAGGAAGCGCGTGGCGCCCACCTCCAGTTCGTCGCTGTCCTTGAGCGCCTTGCGGTTGACGCGCTTCTTGTTGACCTTGATGCCGTTGCGGCTGCCCAGGTCCTCCACGTGCGTGCCGGACCAGTCGCGGCGCAGCTTGGCGTGCTTCCGGGAGACGAGGTCATCCTTGAGGATGACGTCCGCCTCCTTCTCGTCACGCCCGAAGATGAGCTCCTTGGCGTCGCCAATCTCGATGCGCTCGCCCTCGCGCGGGCCGTTCATGAAGCGCAGGTAGCGCTCCTCGCCGGAGGCCAGGCCGCGCATGGCGTCCTTCACCATGCCGCGGGCGATGAAGGACGTCTTCTCCGAGTTGACGTCTGCGTTCAGCTCCGTCATCCGCTCGAAGCGCACGTCGTACTGGGCAATGGCGATGACGTCGCCATTGCGCAGCAGCCGCTTCTCGCCCTTGGGCAGCGGCTTGCCATTGACCTGGGTGCCGTAGGCGCTGCCCAAATCCTCCAGGAAGAAGAGGGTGTTCTCCTGGACGATGCGCGCGTGGTTGCGCGACACGGCCTGCTGGGCCAGGACGACCTGGCAGGCCTTGTCCCGTCCCAGGGTGATGACCGCGTCGTCCAGGACGACCTCGGTGCTCGGGGCGGCGCCGGCCTCGCTGCGCTGCGTGACAGTCAGACGGACGCTCATCGCGGAGGGTGCACGGACGGGGGGAGCCGGAGCTTCAGAAGGTGGCGTCGCTGATGAACTTCTCGCACGTCTGGTACTCGGTGGGGAACTCCTCGGACGTCCCATACTTCAGGAAGTTCTTGCAGGCTACCTGCGCATGCTCCTGCTTGCGGGCGTCGGAGAAGAGCTGGAAGAGGCCGTAGTGGCAGGGGGCGAACTTGCCGTCCAGCTTGATGCACTTGCGGTAGGTGGACTCCTCCTCGGCCAGCAGGCCCTTCTCGCGGTACTGGCGGGCGAGCATGTAGAGCGCGGGGGCGGAGTTCTCCGCCTGCTGGGTGTCCTTGAGCTCCTTGAAGGCCGCGTCGGTGAGGGCCGTCTTACGCTGGGCCAGCGAGAGGTTGTTGATGCAGCTGCTGTTCTTGGGATCCAACTGGGCGCAGTTGGAGAAGGCCTCGCGCGCCTCGGGGAAGCGGCTGACCTCCATGAGGGCGGTGCCCAGGTCATGCCACTTGTCGGGCACGTCCGGGGTGAGCTGCACCGACTGGGAGAGGTGGTCCACCGCGGTGTCGAACTCGTTCTCCGAGTAGGCGATGACGCCCAGCGTGTGGTGCGCGTCGGACAGGCCGGGGTTGACGGCCAGGAGGGTGCGCAGCTCCTTCTTCGCCGGCTCCATCTTCCCCATCTTCATCAGGGTGAGGGCGAGGTTGTAGCGCGTCTCCATGTTGTCCGGGTTCACCTTGAGGGCCCGGCGGAAGTTGTCGTGCGCCTTTCCGTAGGCGCCTTCTTCCAGATAGATGCTGCCCAGGTTCTGGTACGCCTGGAGGTGCTCCTGGTTGAAGCGGAGCGCCTTGATGAAGTGCTTCTTCGCGTCGTCCTTGCGGCCGCTGTACATGGCGACCAGGCCCTTGTTGGCCCACAGGTCCGCGTACTGGGGGGAGAACTCCAGGCCCAGATCGCAGTAGGTGTCCGCCCGCACCAGGTCGCCCTTGGCAATCTCCTGGGCGCAGAGCTCGTTGTTGATTTCGGCGCGGGGGTGGGGCGGCGGGGTGTTGACGCAGGCCGCGAGGGGCAGGGTGGACACCAGGGACAGCGCGGTTACGAGTCGGCGGAGACGCATGGCCGGGCGAGTGTAGGAGAGCCCCCGCTCCCGAATCAACGCCCCGGGGGGGCCGAATCCAGGCTGTTTTCGGTGGGTTGCGCCGTTAGAGTGGCGGCCCATGCGTACCCTGCTCTGCACCCTTGGATTCGCTCTGGCCCTCCTGGGGGCCGCTCCCGCGCATGCCCAGTTCGCCAACCGCAGCCTGGGCCTGTCGCTGGGGTACATGGACTTCAACAACACCAACGGCCTGGAGAACGCCCTGTTCCTGGGCATCGACGCCAGCCTCTACATCGAGAGTGGCTTCGAGGTGGTGTCGCTCTCGAAGATCTCCTTCCCGAAGGACAACACGAGCGGGCAGGACAGGCGGGTGGTCGGCCTCGCCCCGTCGCTGGGCCTGCGCTACCTGTTCTCCGAGGAGTCCATCCGCCCCTACCTGGGCACCGACATCAGCTACCTCATCGTCTTCAAGAACACCGTCAGCAACTTCGTGGGCATCGGCCCCAACGTGGGCATCGACTTCTTCGTGTCGGACTCGGTGAGCGTGGGCCTTCGCGGCCAGTACAACATCTACATCGCGCTCAACGAGCAGACGCAGAACTCGATAGCGCTGTCGGCCGGCGCGGCGGCGTACTTCTAGGCTTCGCGCCCGGGGGCGGCAGCAGGGCGGCGGCCACCAGCAGGGTCCACTTCTCGTCGGAGAGGTGGGCCGGCTTCTCCATGGCCAGGGCGTCCTGCAGCCGCGTGCCCAGCGCGGAGAACAGCCTCAGCCGCGCCTCCAGCCGGAGCTCCTCGCGGCGCAGGGCGGCGGTGAGCACCAGCTCCCGCTCCTCGGTGGACAGCCGCTTCACCCGGGACACGAAGAGCGGGTCGGCCAGGAGGCCCTCCTCGCCGGTGGTGCCCAGGGCGGAGGGCACCTTGAGGCGGCGCTCGCGCACCACAATCGTGCCGGCCAGCATGTCTCCCAGCCGCTGGTGGGCGCCCGAGGTGAGCGCGGCCACCCCACCTACCAGGTAGAAGAAGGGCAGCCGGTCCACCGGCCTTGTCAGGTTGCGCAGCGCCGCGTGGTAGAAGCCGATGCGCACGCCGCTCTCCTGGATGACGCGCAGGGAGAGCACGCGCTTGCCCACCGTCTGGCCGCTCCACGCCGCCTCCAGGGTGATGGAGTAGCCCCACTCCACCAGGAAGAAGACGACGGCCCCCAGGGCGCTGCCGAAGCCGGGGAAGGCCATCATCACCAGGCTGAGCCCCATCATCACCATCATCGAGACGGCGGTGACGATGAGCCCGTCCAGCAGCCACGCCAGGAAGCGCGAGTAGAGGCCCGCCAGGGTGAAGCGGAACTCCACGTACTCGGGGGTGAGCACCGTGTGGGTGCCGTCCAGCAGCGTGTCGGTGGCCGGGGCCATGGGGGCACTCTAGCCCGCCTGGGGGGCGGCGGGCGGGCGCCGATTCCAGTGGCATGGCGGAAGTGGGGCAGGCATGTCACGAACGTCAGGCCCTGTCGCCTGCCGGGCAGGCGTGCCGACGAGGCCACGCAGGGTTATTCGTGGCTGTCCTGGCGGTAGGGTAATCTGCCGCCCTCTTCCACCGTGGCCGCCTCCGACTCCTCATCCTGGAACCGCCGACTCTGGCCGGCGGCTGCCTTCCAGTTCGCGCTCATCGCCGGGGTGACGCAGCTGAAGACGACGGCGAACGCGCTCGTGTTGTCGCGCTTCGAGTCGCAGGCGCTGCCATACCTGTACCTGCTGGGCGCGCTGATGACGGCGGCGCTGACGGTGCTGCCCCGGGGCAAGCCCGGCTCGGCGCTGGAGTCGCCGGGCGTGCTGACGGGCGTGGGCGGCGTCATCGCGCTGGGGCTGGCGGGGGCGCTGTCCGCGGGGCAGCGCATGCCGGCGCTGGCGCTGTACCTCTTCGCGGACACCTTCTCCACGTTCGTCTCCTTCCGCTTCTGGGGGCGGATGGCGTCCGCCTTCGACGCGCGCGAGGCGCGGCGGGCCTTCACCTTCCTCAACGGCTTCGCCATGGGCGGAGGCATCGTCGGCGGGCTGCTGGTGCAGGCCTTCGCCGTCAAGCTGGGCACGCCGGCCATGGTGGTCAGCGGCGCGCTGGGCCTCTTGGCCGCCGGGGCCATCTTCCACCACCTGTACAAGGGCGCTCCCGCGCCCCCGCCGCGCAGCCGCCCCGCCGCCGCCTCGTTCATGGGGTGGGGCTACCTGGCGGAGAGTCCCTACGCCCAGGTGCTGGCGGCGCTGGGCATCGCCTTCGCGGTGCTGTCCTCCTTCGTGGACTACCTCTTCCGGCTGCGGCTGGAGGGTACGATGAGCGAGGACGCGCTGGCGGCGCTCTTCGGCTCGCTGCAGCTGTGGATTGGCCTGTTCTGCGTGGCCTTCCAGCTGCTGGTGGCGCAGCGACTGCTGAAGCGGCTGGGGCTCCTTCGTTACGTGGCGCTGGTGCCGCTGGTGCTGGCGCCCCTGGCGGGCGCGGCGCTCGTCACCCCCGCGCTGTGGCCGGTGCACCTGCTGCGACTGGTGGAGACGGCGGTGAGCTACTCCATCCTCCCGGTGGGCATCCAGCTGCTGTACGCGGCGGTGCCGGACGACCAGCGCGAGGGGCTGCGCGCGACGGTGGAGGGGCTGCTGCGCAAGGGCGG